>CAZVPD010000220.1:0-4918 GCA_964628455.1 uncultured Lachnospiraceae bacterium | reverse complement strand
CGAAGGGCGTTGTCGAGGATCATGCCCGTATACATGACCGGGTCTTTGGTGGTGGAGAAAGGCGGGGCGTATGCAAGGTCCAGATGAAAAAGGTCCTCCGCCTTTGCCCCGAAGGTGATCGCGGTCACGAAAACATCCAGCCTTTTGTCCACGCCACCGAAACCGACGATCTGCACTCCGAGCAGCCTTCCGTCCTTTTTGTCGGCGACGGCCTTTATGACCATTTCTTTTCCGCCCATATATTCCGGCCTGTCGGGTTTGATGTTGTGCGACACGATGACGTCGAATCCTTCGGCTGCGGCTTCTTTTTCGCTCAGGCCCGTCTGACCGACGGTCATGCCGAATATCCCGAAGATGCCCGTTCCGAGGATCCCGCGGAACTCAAGGTTTCCTCCCGTCAGGCTGTCTCCGCAGATACGGCCGGTTTTGTTGGCTGTCGAACCCAGCGGGCGCCAGACATTTTTACCGGTGACCGCATGGACCTGCTCGATGCAGTCGCCGCAGGCGTAGATATCGGGGACACTCGTCTGCATCCGGGCGTTTACCATGACCGCTCCGGTTTCACCGAGTTTTACGCCCGCCGATTTCGCGAGCGCCGTATTCGGCCGGATGCCGGCCGAGATGAGCACCATGTCCGCCGGTATTTCCGTTTGGTCCGACAGCAGGACGCCTTTTTCGCCGATTTCGGCCGCCGTCGCACCGCAGAATACAGCAACGCCGTTTTTCTCTATATGGTCCCTGACATATACGGCCATGTCGGCGTCAAGGCCGGGGGTGACGTGAGGCAGCTTTTCTATCAGGGTGACTGCGATCCCGAGCCCCTTCAGGTTTTCGCACATTTCCAGTCCGACGAATCCCGTTCCGATGACGGCCGCCGTTTTCGGTTTTTTTAATTCAATAAAGGACCTGATGCGGTTCATGTCGCCGATATTGCGCAGGGTGAATACCCGGTCCCGGTCCTTCCCCCTGATCGGGGGTACGAACGCGTCCGCGCCCGTCGCCAGCACGAGGACGTCGTACCTGTCGTCAAAGACTTCGCCCGTCAGGAGGTTTTTGACCGTGACCGACTTCTCCGCCGCGTTTACCGACAGCGCTTCGTGCCGCGTAAAGACGCCGACGTTGTATTTGCTTTTAAAAAACGCGGGGTCGCGGGGAGTCAATTCACCCGCGTCTCCGATCAGACCTCCGATGTAATACGGCATTCCGCATCCCGAATAGGAGATAAAGCTGTCTTTTTCGTAGATGACGATCTCGAGTTCCTCGTTGTTTCTGCGCGCTTTGGCGGCTGCCGAAGTGCCTGCGGCCACCGCTCCGATAATGACAAGACGCATACGAACCTTCTTCCGTTTTTACCATATATAAAAATTGCAGCCGGCGCGGATAACAGCCGGGCATAATAACATACTATACTTTTTTTGTAAAAATTAAAAGGGACTTTGTGTTAATTCGGCGTAAAATCCGCGGGCGACGGAATATTCCGTCTTTCCCGCCTTCCGGTTTCGCAAGGATATCGAACAGGAGCAAAATGCATTGCCGGTCCCGGCCGAAACCATACTTTACAGGATTTTAACACGATCCCGGCTGCATATTTTACACGGATGTGTTATAATCGATACATAACATTAAAATAAAAAAGGAGATCAATGGAAAGTTTAAAACAAAAAAAAGGGTTTATCTGCGACATGGACGGGGTCATCTACCACGGGGATCGTCTGCTTCCGGGTGTGAAGGAATTCGTCGACTGGCTTTATAAAGAGGACAAAAAATTTCTTTTTCTGACCAACGCAAGCGGACGCTCGCCCCGGGAACTGCAGCAGAAGCTCGGACGCATGGGCCTCGATGCGGATGAGAGCCATTTTTACACGAGCGCGCTGGCGACGGCAAAGTTTATAAGCGGGCAGAAACCGAACGGCAGCGCATATGTGATCGGGGAACCGGGACTTTTCAACGCCCTTTATGACGCGGGGATCACCTTCAATGAAGTCAGTCCCGACTACGTCATCATGGGTGAAACGGAAAATTATAATTACGGCAAGATCTGCGCAGCGGTCAGACTTGTTATGAACGGGGCCAAACTGATCGGAACGAACACCGACCTGACAGGGCCGCTGGAATCCGGTATCGTGCCCGCGTGCCGGGCGCTGATCGCACCGATCGAAGCCGCCACGGGGAAAAAAGCGTATTTTGTCGGAAAACCGAATCCGCTGATGATGAGAACGGGACTGAAGATGCTCGGAGTCCATTCGGAGGACGCCGCGATCATCGGGGACCGCATGGATACCGATATCATCGCGGGCATCGAAAGCGGCATCGATCCGATACTGGTTTTATCGGGCGTCACTTCGCGTGAAAGCATGGAGCAGTACCCCTACAGACCGAGGCTGATCCTCGGCGGCGTCGGCGAAATACCGAACGGATAATTCAAACGGACGGGCAGTTTGAGCTGCTTTCTTTTATGCCGCGAAAACATATGCCGCATGGTCCTGCCGTCTGATTCGTTTTTGGGTTGCAGCCGAAAACCGGATCGGACGGGAGAATAATACCGGGTTTTTTTTTCGGGATATTGACTTATGTTCATAAACATTCTATACTGATGATATGAATTTCCAACGAGCAGCGAAGAGGATAAATATCCATGAAAATTTCTTTGTCGGACCTTGAATTCCTGTCTTTTAAGGATCTCGAAAGCGGGAAAATATCATACGGCTGCGATCAGGAATGGTTTTCGGCCTGGTGGCAGCGCCTTGCGGGCTGCGGCACGTCCGTCGCGGCAAACATCATTCTTTATCTGGACAACAGGCGCCGCGCCGCGGAAAAACTGCCGGTCATCGGTGATATAAAACAGGCATCCGCGCTGATGGAGGAACTGTGGAAATATGTTACTCCGACCGTAAAGGGCATCAACACGACGAAGCTGTTTTACGAACCGCTGAAGGCTTATACGGAATCAAAAGGTTTGGAATACACCTGTTCATACCTGGACCTGCCCGCGGACAGAAAGAAACGGCCGTCCTTGAAGGAAGCGGCGGATTTCCTGCGGGAAGCCCTTTCACTCGACGTGCCCGCGGCGTTTCTCAACTTAAACAGCGGAGCCGTTAAAAATCTCGAGCCGTGGCACTGGGTCACGGTTGTCTCGCTGGAAAGCGGGGAGGACGAAAACTGTTTTTATACCGAAATTCTCGACGAGGGTAAAATCATAAAAATCGATTTCCCGCTTTGGTACCAAACTACCCGGATGGACGGCGGTCTGGTGTATTTCGCAGAGAAGTTGTGCGGTCCGGAAAGGACGCCGGTCGGCGGGTAAAATATCGCAGACGGATCAAAAGATTCGGAATTAAAAACGGAAGGATTTAAACAGTTATGAAAAAATTATCGCTGTGTATCGTCTCCGCGCTGCTCGCCGTATTGACCGTCGTTTCCTGCTCCGAAAAAGACATCCCCGCAGATAATCCCGCGGCAGAAACCGTTTCGGACGGTACAAGCGCCGTTTCCGAAACCGAAACGGACCGCCCCGACCCGGATCTCCCGGACGCGGATTACGAAGGTCACACATTTGTTTTCCTGACATCTCCGCACGACGTGAACGGATACTGGGGCCATATCGAATTTTACGCGGAAGAGATCAACGCGGTCCCACTGAACGACGCCGTATACGAGCGCAACGCAAAGATCGAGGACCGTTACAACGTCGTCATCTCACAGGTCTGCGAAGGAGACTGGGTCTCCCGATTCAACAAAACCGTTTCCGCCGGCGAAGATGCCTACGACTGTGTCCCGCTGAAGGTCAATGACGCGGCGGCGGCGGCGGTCGGCGGAAAATTAATGGATTTTTCGCTGCTTGAGCACATCGACCTCGGCGGACCCTGGTGGGACCCCGTTCTCAACGATCAGTTTACGGTGAAGAACAAACTGTTTTTTGCCATCGGCGACATGACCCTCATAGATAAAGAAGCAACGTATATCATGATGTTCAACAAAGAGGTCGTGCGTAAATACAACGTGGAAGACCTGTACCGGATAACAAACGACGGCAAATGGACCATGGATAAACTGTCGGAGATCTGCAGCCTGATCACCGCGGACACCGACGGCGACGGAAAATTCACTTACGACGATACTGTCGGGATCGTCACCGACGACGGCGCAACGCTTCAGGCCATGTTTTACACCTGCGGAGCCGGATTTTTCAACAAAGACGAAAACGATCTGCCCGTGTATTCCGTAGATCCTGACCACGCGAGTTCGGTGATCGAAAAGATACAGGGCATCTATACCTCGCAGGATACGATGCTGGCGCAGACGCTGCAGAAGCAGGGCATTTCGAACCCGTGGTCGGATGCGGGCATCAACGGCATGTTCAAACAGGGAAGAGCCCTGTTTTACGGGATCAGCCTGACGGTCATGAACAAGATGCGCGACATGGACTCCGACTTCGGCGTCCTGCCCTATCCGAAATTCAGCGAGGATCAGAAGGATTATATCAGTTTTATCCACACCGCTTTATCCGATACGGTCTGCGTGCCGGTGACGGCTGCCGACCCCGAAAGGACATCGGTCCTTCTGGAAGCACTGTGCTTTGAGTCCATGTATACCGTCATGCCCGCTTATTATGACGTGACCATCACCAATAAAACGATGCGTGACGAGGAATCGGCGGTCATGCTCGACTATATATTCGACCACCGGACCATGGACCTGAGTCAGGTATACAACTGGGGCAATCTGTTCGGAATGCTCGGTTCCGTAAAATCAGCCGAAACCTTTGTGTCTTCTCTGACAAAAGCCGAAAGCGCTGCTCTGAAGGCAATGGAAAAGACCATTGAAAACTTTACCTGACCGAAGGAGTACGGATAAAGCGGGAGAAAGAAGACCGAAAGGGGAAAAATATGCCGGCGATCAGAAACGGCGCGGCCCGTTT
>CAZVPD010000219.1:0-4919 GCA_964628455.1 uncultured Lachnospiraceae bacterium | reverse complement strand
AAATAAGCATCCCGACGGTCATCAGGACCCCCTGAAACGCGTCCGTATACAATACGCCTTTCATTCCGCCCATCGAGACGTAAATCGCCACGATGATGGCAAAGAACATCAGCGCCAGCGTATAGTCGATCGCAAAAAATGTCTTCAGGAAATTCGCAGCACCCATCATCACCGCCGCGGCATACAAAGGCATAAATAAAAAGATCAAAGTTCCGGCATATTTCTGTATAAACGGAGAATCATATCGCTTTGACAGAAGTTCGGCGAACGTATGTGTGCCGAGGTTTAAGGCGATCTGCCTTGTTCTCTTGCCGAAAAAAATAAACGCGATAAATATGCCGACAAAAATATTCAAAAATGTCAGCCATAAAAGTCCGAGCCCGAACGTAGCCGCCGCCCCTCCGAAACCGATAATAGCCGAGGTGCTTATAAAAGTCGCTCCGTAGGACAACGCCATGATAAAAGGATGCGTTTTACGTCCACCGACCAAATAATCCTCGACATTTTTCGTTTTCTGATAACCGAGGTATCCGAGAAACGCTATGATAACTACATATAAAATAACAGCAATGATGATTTCGATTTTTACAGCCATCTGTGACACCTGCTTTCTCTGTTAAATTCATTATAGATTTTCTTCGATATCCGTTTCTTCTTTCAAAAGTTCCGCTGCTTTTTTTAACTCTTCTTCGGAATCTCCGCCCTTGTTCCAGTTTATTATTCCGTATACAACACAAGCAAGCGTGCTCAATATACACAGCAGATAAACCGACCATATACCGAAGTTATTCAGTCCGAACATAACTATATCTCCTTTCTGTTAATGATTTTCAGAGTATATTGGATTTTTATATGAACCGATTATTACCCTTTGTGATATAATAGCACAATGTAACAGAATAATCAATGCATAATTTAATTTATTTAAATTATTTTTAATATTATTATAATATTTGACTATACATCCTGTATTTACGGCATACTGCTGAATCTATTGCTTTTATAATTCAAAAAAAGTATTTGACAAAAACATAATTATGCGATAAAATAATACAAGTGTAATTTCAATCGGTCATTTGCGGATTATATATCACTTCCGGATTGCATTTATTACAATCCGGCAGTTATTATACACGCACGGTAATATGATTTTTAACAGGAGGACTGTATATGGAACATTCAAAAATCATCGAATTGAAGAAAATAGCGGCAAATATAAAACTCGGCGCGCTTGAGGCGGTTTACAGCGCAGGCTCGGGACATCCCGGCGGTTCGTTATCCATCGCCGACATACTTGCCTATCTGTATTTTCACGAAATGAATATCGATCCCGGTAATCCGGGCTGGGAGGATCGGGACCGTTTTGTCCTCTCAAAGGGACACGCCACACCGGGACTATACGGCGTTCTTGCGGAACGCGGTTATTTCCCCAAGGCTGATTTAAAAACTTTCCGGCAGATCGACAGCTATCTGCAGGGACATCCCGATATGAAAGGCACGCCGGGCGTTGACATGACCACCGGGTCCCTCGCGCTCGGATTCTCCGCATCCTGCGGAATGGCTCTCTCTTCCAGAGTTTCCGGGAAAAACTATCGTGTTTTCGCCATACTGGGCGACGGCGAGGTTGAAGAAGGACAGGTATGGGAAGCAGCTATGTTTGCCGCCCATTACAAACTGGATAAACTGTGCATTTTTGTCGATTACAACGGACTTCAGATCGACGGTCCGGTATCCGAAATCATCGGTCCGGCGCCGATCGACACCAAGTTCGCGGCATTCGGCTGGAATGTCCTCTGCATCGACGGACATGATCTGAATCAGATCGAGGCGGCCGTAAACGCCGCAAAGGAATGCGTCGGGAAACCTACGGCAATCATCTGCAAGACCATAAAAGGCAACGGCGTTTCCTTTATGGAAAACAACGTTAAATGGCACGGTTCGGCTCCGAATAAAGAACAGTACGAACAGGCAGTCGCAGAGATCAACGCTTATATCGCCGCACTTTAACTGTTTTATTCCATGTTCAAAAAATAAAGTGCTGTGCAGAAAGATAAACCCGCACTTATCCATATATTAGAAGGGAGAACAACCATGGCAATCGGAGATAAAATAGCAACAAGAGAAGCCTACGGCGACGCGCTGGTTGAATTCGGAGCAAAATATGACATACTGGTTTTTGATGCCGACCTTGCGGAAGCCACAAAAACTTTAAAATTTAAAAAAGCATATCCCGACCGTTTTTTTGACTGCGGCATCGCCGAAGGAAATATGGTTTCGGTCGCTGCCGGCGTGGCAACCACCGGACGCATCCCGTTTGTATCCTCGTTCGCGATGTTTACAGCCGGACGTGCTTTCGAACAGATCAGGAATTCGATCGGATACCCCCACCTGAACGTAAAAATAGGAGCGACACACGCCGGAATAACGGTCGGAGAAGACGGAGCGACACATCAGTGCAACGAAGATATCGCCACGATGCGAACAATCCCCGGCATGACCATACTCAATCCGGCCGACGCGGTCGAAGCGCGCGCAGCGGTCGAAGCGGCCATCCTGCACAAAGGCCCCGTGTATATGCGCTTCGGCAGACTTGCGATACCGGTCATGTTCGATAAAGACACCTATAAAATGGAAATCGGAAAAGGGATCAAGCTGATCTCGGGCAGAGACGTCACCATCATAGCCACGGGACTTTTGGTTTCCCTGGCGGTCGAAGCCTGCAAACTTCTGTCAAACGAAGGGATCTCGGCGTCTCTGATCAATATCCACACCATTAAGCCGCTTGATAAACCGCTCGTTATCTCGGCCGCACGCGAAACAGGGGCTGTGGTTACAGCCGAGGAACACAATATCATCGGCGGCCTGGGCGCAGCCGTCTGCGA
Source organism: uncultured Lachnospiraceae bacterium (assembly GCA_964628455.1). Classification (GTDB taxonomy): domain Bacteria; phylum Bacillota; class Clostridia; order Oscillospirales; family CAG-272; genus JAQVWU01. The sequence goes on along the minus strand of CAZVPD010000219.1, from coordinate 2,037 downwards.
GACACTCTCGGAAAACTTCCCCGTTCCGGTCAAACGCGTAGGAATCAACGATCTGTTCGGCAGAAGCGGTAAAGTCCCCCCTCTGCTTGAGATGTACGGGCTTACCGCAGCAAACATCGCGGCAAACGCCAAAGCAGCCATTGCCATGAAAGCATAAAGCCGGTCGGATGCATACCGGACCGAATGAAAAGCGAAGCCGCTCGAGGTTTTGCTTTTTTTTTTTTGCGTTACAGATATTGTAAATCACGAACATCTATGATATACTGGCAGAATAGCAGTTTATATGATGCTTCATAAAATACGGAGGAAGAGAACGATGAACGCAGTCATTGAAACCATAAACCTTACAAAATATTACGGCAGGGCACGGGGTATTATCGACGTTAACCTGACAGTCGGCGAGGGTGAAATCTTCGGCTTTATAGGGCCAAACGGAGCGGGCAAATCCACGACCATACGAACCCTGCTGTCCTTGATCTTCAAAACAAGCGGTGATGCGCGGATCTTCGGAATGGACTGTGAAAAAGATAAAGTAAAGATTTTATCCGATGTCGGATACCTTCCGAGCGAAGTCTTTTATTACGACAACATGAAAGCGATCGACCTGCTTCGCTATTCCGCGAGCTTTTATAAAAAAGACTGCAATGAACGGATCAAAGAACTGGCTGCCATCCTTGATGTCGATCTGAACCGGAAAATCGACGACATGAGTCTCGGAAACAAGAAAAAAGTCGGGATCATACAGGGTCTTCTGCATTCGCCGAAGCTGCTGATCCTGGATGAACCGACCAGCGGTCTTGATCCGCTGATGCAAATGATTTTTTTCGATCTGATCAAAGACGAAAATAAAAAAGGCGCGACCGTTCTGTTTTCCTCCCATATCCTGAGCGAAGTGCAGCGAATCTGCGACCGGGTCGCCATCATTAAAGAAGGAAAAATAATCAACACGCAGAAGATCAGCGAGCTTCAGCAAAACTCCTACAAAAAAGTGTCTTTTTCCGTCAAAAACAATGAAAATCCCATTGATTTCTCCGTTGCGGGCGCAGCCGATATCACGGCGCATGACAACACCGTCAGTTTTATCTTCAAAGGCGACTGCAACCAGCTTTTATCCGCAATAGGCAAGTATCCTCTTGCCAATATCGATATCTCCGAACCGTCCCTCGATGAAATTTTCATGCATTATTATGCGAACTGAACACTGCGGATTTTTAGTTTATAAAGGGGGAGTTTGATTGAATATTTTTTTGTTTGAGCTGAAGGCGCAGCTCAGGTCCTTTATCATATGGACGTCGGTTCTGCTTTTTACTTATATCGTCTTTTTCGAAGGTATCTATCCGGTGTTTTATGACAGTCTCGAAGACGTAAACAAGATGATGCAGGGATTTCCGCCAGAATTTGCCGCGGCATTCGGTATCAATATAAACGACATGTTCAGTTACAGCGGGTTTTTCAGCTTCAGTTATATCTATCTGTCCATCATCGGCGCCATTATGGCAGTTACTCTGACCGTGTCCGCTTTCGCCAGGGAAAAGCGCTCAAAATGCGCCGACTTTCTGCTGACCAAACCGGTCGGGCGAAGCAAAATTTTTACGTCAAAATTGCTGTCGAATCTGATTCTTTTGATCCTTTCAAATGTCTTTTTCACAGCAACCGCCGTCATACTTTATCTTGCCGATCAAACGGATACGGCTTTGACCGGCAGGTATATACTGGCAGCCTCCGGGATTTTATTCACGCAGATGATTTTTTTATCGATCGGTATTTTTTACGCGGTCTTTTCGAAAAGAGTCCGTTCGGTTGCCGGTGCCGCAACAGCCTTCGGTTTCGGCGCATTTATCCTCTCGGCGCTTGCGAATATCCTGGAAGAAGAAGCTGTCTTTTTTTTGGCACCGCTGAAATATTTCGAACCCGTTTCTGTTTTTGCTTCGGGAAATTACGAGACCAAATATATAGCGGCAGCGGTTATTATAATCGCATTCCTGATCTGCGCGGCTTATCTTAAATTCTGCCGAAGCGATGCCCAAACGGTATAAA
>CAZVPD010000218.1:0-4975 GCA_964628455.1 uncultured Lachnospiraceae bacterium | reverse complement strand
TCAGAAACGGGTCGAATTCCGCCGTGTTTTTGCTGCCGATGACGCGGACCAGCTTCACGCCGGCGCCGTCGTACTGCGTGGTTCCTTTGACTGTTTTGCGTATCGTTCTCGGCATATTTTATCCTCCGTTGCCGTTCAGAAGCAGGTCTCTGATCTCTTCCCTTGTCTGCGGGAATTCCTGCTCCCGCAGGTCGTCCGGCAGGTCGTCTTTGTTTCCGTACCGGCCCACGGCGATGACCGTGAGGATGTTGAGGCCGTCCGCGAGGCCGAAGACCGTACGCGCCTTTTCGCGGTCGAATCCGCCCATCGCGTGCGTGATGAGGCCGCGCCTCTGCGCCTCGAGCGACAGGTACCCCCACGCGGCGCCCGTGTCGAACATGTTCCAGTAGTTTTTGCTGTTATCGTATTCGAACGTCTTCACGGAGGCGATCAGGATGAGCACGGGAGCCCTGTCCGCCCACCTCCGGTTTTTCGGCGTCAGAATCCCCCGCATTTTCGCGAGCGTCTCTTCGCCGTCGGCCACGAGAAAGCGCCAGGGCTGCTCGTTGAAGCAGGACGGGGCGTAGCGCGCCGCCTCGAGCAGCGCGAATATGTCTTCTTTTGAGATCTTTTCGGAAGAAAGTGCCCTTGCGGACCACCTTTCCCTGATCTCGGGCAGGATGTCATGGTCGAATGTTCTTGTCATCGCGGTTTCCTTTTATGCTTGTTTATATTTTGAAAAATTCGGGGGCAATAACGGCTGCCCCCTCCTTTTTGTTATTTGAGCGCGTCTTCAACTTTGAGTCCGCATGCGTCCGCAACGCCTTTTCCGTAGGCGGGGTCGGCCAGATAACAGTTTTTGATATGCCTCAGCCGGATCATATCGGGGATGTCGCCCATATTGGCCGCGGTATTTTCAAAGAGGACTTTCTGCTGTTCCGTAGTCATCAGCCTGAAGAGCTTTCCGGGCTGGGTGTAATAGTCGTCGTCGTCCTCGCGGAAATTCCACCTGTCCGCGTCCCCCTTAAGGGCAAGGGGCGGTTCTTTGAATTCCGGCTGGTCCTTCCACTCACCGTAACTGTTCGGCTCGTAATGCAGCTTTGCCCCCCGGTTGCCGTCTGTGCGCATCTGTCCGTCACGGTGATAGCTGTTTGCCGGACACCTCGGGGCGTTGACGGGGATATGGCCGTGGTTGACGCCGAGGCGGTAGCGCTGCGCGTCGCCGTAGGCGAAGAGCCTTCCCTGCAGCATCCTGTCGGGAGAAAATCCGATCCCTGGCACCACATTGGCGGGATTGAAGGCCGACTGTTCGACGTCGGCGAAATAGTTTTCGGGATTGCGGTTGAGCTCGAAATACCCCACTTCGATCAGCGGAAAATCTTTTTTATACCAGACTTTCGTCAGGTCGAAGGGATTATAAGGCATGGCGTCGGCCTGCGCTTCGGTCATGACCTGGATAAACATCGTCCAGCGCGGGAAATCCCCGCGGTCGATCGCTTCGAGCAGATCCTTCTGATGGCTTTCGCGGTCTTTTGCGATGACCGCAGCCGCTTCCGCGTCGGTCAGGTTTTTGATCCCCTGCTGACAGACGAGGTGGAATTTCACCCAGACGCGTTCGTTTTCGGCGTTGATCAGGCTGAACGTGTGGCTCCCGAAACCGTGCATATGCCTGTAGGAGAGGGGAATGCCCCTTTCGCTCATGGTGATCGTGATCTGATGCAGCGCTTCGGGCAGGGAGGACCAGAAATCCCAGTTGTTCTTCGCGCTCCTCATGTTCGTGCGGGGGTCGCGCTTGACCGCGTGATTCAGGTCAGGGAACTTCAGGGGGTCCCTGAAGAAGAAGACGGGCGTGTTGTTCCCGACAAGGTCCCAGTTGCCCTCTTCGGTATAGAACTTCATCGCGAAGCCGCGTATGTCGCGCTCCGCGTCGGCCGCTCCGCGTTCGCCGGCCACGGTGGAAAAGCGTACGAACATGTCGGTTTTCTTGCCGATCTCACTGAATATCTTCGCCCTGGTGTAGCGCGTGATGTCGTGCGTCACGGTGAATGTGCCGAAAGCACCCGATCCTTTCGCGTGCATGCGTCTTTCGGGGATCACCTCACGGTCGAAATGAGCCATTTTCTCGAGATACCATACGTCCTGAAGCAGCATCGGCCCTCTCGGTCCGGCCGTCATGGAGTCTTGGTTGTCCGCGACCGGGGCCCCCGCCGCGGTCGTCAGTTTTTTGTTTTCATCCATCGCAGTTCCCTCCTGTTCTTTATTCAAAACGGCTAAACCATAATGCGTTTAAAACCGTGCTATACTATCATAATAGCAAAGCCTGCCCGAATTGTCAAGGACATCGTCAGCAATTGTTTTATGCCGGAGAATATCACATTTTTGCGGGACCGCCGGTTCACGCGTATTTTTGTGACTGAAGGGTGAACAGACGGGCGTATTTTCCGCCCAGAGCCATCAGCTGATCGTGCGTGCCCTCCTCGGCCAGGCGTCCGCCGTCAAGCAGGATGATCTTGTCGAAGGAGCGGACCGCGGAGAGCCGGTGCGTGATGAACAGGACCGTTTTCCCGGCGGACCCGTTTTGTATGACCTCATTGAGCTCGTTTTCGGCAGCCGGGTCGAGGGCGCTCGAGACCTCGTCCAGGATCAGGACATGGGAATTCATCGCGCAGGCGCGGGCAAACGAAAGTTTCTGGCTTTCCCCGCCGGACAGCACGACGCCGTCCGAATCGAATTCTTTTGTCAGGGGGGAATCGAGGCCGCAGGACAGCTGTTCCGCTTTTTCGCGCAGGCCTGCTTTGGCGAGAGCCCGTCGGATGTTTTCCTCACCGGCGGTATCCGAAGTGCGGAACTCCGGATCGATGTTTTCGGCCAGCGTAAAGGCGTAATGGCGGAAATCCTGCAGGACCACGCCGAAAGCGGACCTGAGCGACTTCACGCTGTATTCGCGGATGTCGGTCCCGTCGATGAGGATGCTCCCTTCATCGGGGTCATACAGCCGCGTCATCAGTTTGACCATCGTGCTCTTGCCGGCGCCGTTATAACCCACGACGGCCAGCCTGCTGCCCGCTTCGGCTTTGAAACTCACGCCGTCCAGAACTTTTCCGTTTTTCCCATATGAAAAGCTTACGCTGCGGAATTCGACCGAGTGGGCTTTCCCCGCGTCCAGATGCCTGTTTCCGCCGCTGCCGATGGCCGAAGAGGTATTCAGGACCTCGGCGAGATTGTCGATGAAAAGGCTGTGCTGATACAGGGCTGTGAATTTGCCCGCAAGGGCAACCAGCTCTCCGCCGAATTGAAAAACGGCGGCGTACATCGCCGAAAAATCACCTATGCCGATAGCGCCGTCCAAAACACGCCGTCCGAGATAAACAAAAGCCGTAAAAACGAAAAGACCGTTTTCGAGAAGAATCCCCGCCAGCGCGGTCAGAAATTTGGTTTTTCCCTGACGCTTTAAGATCCCGATCAGCTCGGCGTTGTATTCCCTGTATTTTCTGACCGCCAGTCCGCCGATCCCGTACAGCCTCAGTTCGTTCAGGTACTGCGGTTCGTAAAATATACGCTGGATATAACCGATCCTGCGCACCGGCGGCGTCGTTTCGATGTTGCATTTATAAGAATACTTTGACCGGATGATATCAAGGGCAAGCGACAGCGCAGCCCCGCCGGCTGCGCAGAAAAGCAGCACCGGCTCGATCAAAAGCAGGACCGCGAACAGCGCGGCGATGGAGAACAGGCAGCCCGCGATCTCACAGACGGCGGTGACGACGGAAACGGCGCGGGCGTTTATTTCATTCTTCGCGCGCGTATACTTGTTGTAAAAATCCGCGTCGTCGAATTTTTTCAGGTCGAGTCCGGCGGTCTTCAGCATCAGCCGTATATCAAGGCTTTCCGATATCCTCGCCGAAGCCGCGGGCAGATAGGTATGGTGGTACCACGCTTCCGCGGCGCCCTTTGCGATGTTCAGCGCGCAGTAAACGGCGGCGATCCATACGACCGCGGCAAATCCGGTCCGGTTTGTCAGCGCGTCGAGGATCATTTTCAGGCCGAGAACGGAGGTGAGCGGCGTGATCAGCCGCAGGATATGGACGCCGAAGCTGACATACAGGAACCGGGGTTCGGTCCCGTATGTTATTCCCAGCATGAAGAAAATATTCTTCGCGGTATGCATTTATTTCAGCAGGCCTTTCAGCAGCAGCGCGGTGATCTGCGCCGTGACGGCGGTTTTATCGAATCGCCCGGATCTGCGCACGGACCTGCAGTAAGTGTGGATATAGGCGACCATCGCACAGGCGGCGCTCATGCTGCCGCAGCTGCGGACGCTGCCGTCGGCCATACCCTCGTCGATCACGGACGCGATTTTCGCGATAAAATGATCTTTGGCTTCCCGGATCTCCGAAACGACGTCTTCATCGATGCCGGCCGACGTTTCGGCCATGACCATATCGGCGATGTTTTCATGGTCGGTATACAGTCCGACAAGCAGAGCCACCATGCTTTCCGCGATCTTTTGCGGATTTTGGTTCCCGGATACGATGCCGTCGGCCTGTTCTTCGAAATACCTGATCCCTTCGGTCACGGTTTCGCAGAAAAGCTGGGATTTGTTTTTGAAATGATAGTACAGCGAACCCTTCGCGATCCCCGCTTCGCGCGCCACATCGTCCATGCTGGTCTGATAATAGCCATTTCTGACAAACAGGCGGGCCGCCGCCTCTGTGATTCTCTCTTTCATGTCAACCTCCGTAAAAAAAAATTGTTGTACTGACCGGTCAGTATGAACTGACTGGTCAGTACAACAATAGCATATTTTTTGCGGTCTGTCAAGATATTCCGCGCAAAACAACTGTTTTATTTTTTCATACCGTTCATGAGTATGTCGCAGATGCGGACGGCAGCCGCTTCTTTATCGTAACCGCCGTTCTCCGCAAGCAGGCTGCAGTATGCATAGACATAATAGATCATCGCGGAAGCCGTAATCCGGCTGTTGCAGCTCCGGATC
>CAZVPD010000217.1:0-5036 GCA_964628455.1 uncultured Lachnospiraceae bacterium | reverse complement strand
AGAGCAGACGGACTATTATTCACTCGCCCAGTCGAACGTCATGGTCATCCCCTCCAACGCCTCCGACCTTGAATTTACAGGTGTGATCACGGAGGCTCTGTCGGCCGAGTCCTATAACACGGTCCTTCCCGCGCTCTACGAGGTGACGTTCGAAAACAAATACCTGCGCGACGAAGACTCCTACCGGATGTTCACCCTGATCAAAGACTCGCTGGTGTACGACGCGCTCTGGAATTATGCCGAAGGCGATCAGACGGTTTACTTTTTAAGTCAGCTGATGGCAAAAAAGAGCACGGACCTGTCCTCGTTCTATGCAGCGAACTCTCTGAAGACCGAGACGAAAATGCGGGAATTCTATGACCTGACGGAGGAGACCTACCGATGAACATCGATACGGATGTGCTGGTCATCGGCTGCGGGTCGGCGGGCTTCGGCGCGGTTACGGCCGCCTGCAGGGCCGGCGGGGTCCGGGTCGCGGCCGCCGAAGCGCACGGCGGACCCGGCGGAACCTCGGTCTACGCCGGGGTCAGCTGCTGGGAGCCGGGCGTCGGCGGCAGCGGCATACACCGCTCGCTCGCGGCGGAGCTGATCTCGGCCGGATCCGGCGCCTGCGGCGTCTATACCGGCGAGGTCAGCCGCGCCCGCCCGTATTCGCTGTCGGTGACGAGTCCGGACATACCCTATGAGTCGACCCTGCGGCGGGCGGGGATCGCCGACGCCCGTTCGTTCTTCCGGTTCCATTTCGAGCCGGACGCGATGAAGGCGGCCATGGCCCGCAGGCTGCGGGAGTCGGGCGCGGATGTGCGCTACGGCACCGAATTTTGCGGCCTTGACGTGCGGGACGGCACGGTCACCCGCGTGAGGTTCCGAAACCGCGTGACGGGAGAGGAGATCACAGCGTCCGCCGGCGTCGTCCTGGACTGCACCGGGGACATCTGCGCCGCGCGCGCGGCGGGCTGCCGCACGATGCTGGGCGAGGACGCCAAAAGCGACTTCGGCGAATATTCGGCCCCCGACGCGCGCAGCGGCACCGTCAACGGCGTGACCCTTCTTTTCAGGGTCACCCCCTCCGGAAAAAACTTCGCCGACGAAGTGCCGGACGATCTTGCGGATATCGAGGTCGGGGATTGGTACCGCGACCATGTGGAAGGCCACCGCGTTTACTCGCAGTGCAACGCCTGTCCGGACGGGGACATCCATGTCAATATGCTGCCGACGATGGAAGGGGAGGAGTACCTGCGCCTCGGGGCGGAAAAAGCCCTCCCGATCCTGAAAGCCCGCGTGTACCGGTACCTCCGGTGGCTTCAGAAAGAGAAGGGCTTCCCCTACCGCATGAAAATGATCTTCCCCGAAGCGGGGGTCAGGGAAAGCTGCCGCCTGTACGGCCGGTATGTGCTGACCGAAAACGATATCCGCAGGTCCTATGCCGGTCAGGAGCGCCGCGAAGAGGTGATCGCCTTTGCCGACCACATTCTCGACACGCACGGGGCGAACAACGTAAAGACCGCCCTGCCGCCCCTGACTTCCCCCTACGGCATCCCCTATTCCTGCCTGCTGCCGAACGAAACGTCAAACCTGCTTGTCGCCTGCCGCGGGTCGTCTTTTTCGCACATCGCCCTGTCCAGCTGCCGGCTGTCCCGCACGATGACCGCGCTGGGTGAAGCTGCGGGGACCGCGGCGGCGCTGGCGGTGAAAAGCGGCCGGAGCGTGAAGGACATCGACGTCGGCCGGCTCCGGAAGCGGCTCGGGATCGAAAATACTATATAAGGCGGAAAACCTCCGCTGTCCCGGACCGTAAGCGTCCCTCCCCGGGGTGTGAAAAGGTGTAAAAAAGTCTTCTATACCCTATTGTTTTTTTACGGTTTCTTCCTCCGGTATAGCTTTTTTTACACCCTTTTTTCTTTTTGGGGAATTCTTCGGAATAATGCCGGATATTCTTTAAATAACAGGCTGAAAACGCCGGAAACCGGCTAAAACAGATGCATATTCCGGATTTTACGGGGTGTATGATTTTACACCTTTTCACACCCGGCCGCACCCTTTTCCCGGTGCCGCGGGCTGCGGTCAGCCGTTCAGGACGGGGTCGAATTCCCTCACGGCATCCCAGGTGGGAATGACCGAGTAGTATTTATATCCGTGCAGGATTTTTTCGGCAACGCCTTCTTCTTTCAGCGTATTGCTGAAAACATCGTGGTTCTCGGCGTGCCCGCCGTTGTTCACGAAGCAGTAATTTTTGTATATACGGTATACTTTTGCCTGGGTGAACCGGTCGTTGATCGCCTCGCCGGGTTTCCGAGGTTCGGTGCAGCCTTCGAGAAAGCTCAGGACGCTGTCGTTTTCGACGCGGTATTTTCTCATCTCTCCGGGCAGGCATGCGGGTTCGGTATACCTGTATTTGTTTCCGGTCAGTTTTTTCACGGCTTCGACGCAGATCCTGACGACATAATCTTTTTCCGCGGCCATTTTATCGAGCAGCAGCGGGTCCGGGTTTTCGATGACATTGCTGCAGGGGAGGATCATGATGCGATCATAGACATGGTTCCCTTTGTCGCCGCCGAAGCGGGGAAGGCGGTTCGCGCAGAACCACAGGACTCCCCTGAACTTGAAGGTGAACGCGTTCTCCCCCTTGAATTCGGCAAAAATCGAGTCGCCGCCCGTCAGGAGCTTGATGATCCTCAGCGCCCTGACCGTGACGTACCCCATGTCCGACGAACCCGCGAGCCGTTTTCCGAACAGCTGGGATGTGCCGAAACGCTCCTCGAGGGCGTCGAGGTCGATGCCGGAGAAATACTCCTCCCCCAGGAGCCGGATCAGAAGCTCCTTGCACTGGCTTTTTCCGGTGTTTCCCGGGCCGTACATGAACAGCGCTTTTTTCATTCTGTAGCCCGGGACGTTCGAGAGCGCGACCCCCATGAATTCGAGGATCAGCTGCCTTTTGCCGGCGTCGCCCCCGGTCAGGTCATGAAGGAAGTGCTCGAACACGCCTTCACCCGGCTTCGCGTCCGGATCCCAGGCGACGGGGATCTGCACGGACGAAAGGTGTTCGGGAGAATGCGGGAAGAGCTTCATGACCCCGAGGCACAGGATCCCGTTTCTGAAATTGATGATGTTTTCGTCGGAGTCAAGGTCGGAGGGGGAGACGAAAAGGTCGGAATCCATCGAAAACAGACCGAAGACCTCGCCTATCGTGCGGACCGAGCGGAGCGGGACGGGCAGATAGCCGCGGATGACCCCCCTGAACTCGTCGTCCGAAACATGCCTGTAGACGCCGCCCCGGTAGATATAGCGCCTGACCCCTCCGCCGGCGTCGCTGCGCGCAAAGACGAAATGCTCGTGCCCCCTCATATAAGCGTGCAGAAGGGGCGCCGACACGCATTCCGTTTTGCCTTCCCGGTAAATATACGGCCTCAGGTTCAGGTCGCGGTCGACCGCGCGCAGCACCTCCTCCCCGAGCTTTGCCCGTGTCTCCTCCTCCCCGAGGGCTTCGAAGACATCCGTGATGTCCCCCTTTTCCGGCAGTTCCTCCCACAGGGCGGAGGGTTCGACCGCGACAACCTGCCGCGCCGTTTTTCTCAGCGCGCGGACCAGAATGTCCGCGTATTTCCTGCCCGGTTCGTCGTTGTCCCCCATAACAACGACGTCGCGCCCCGTGAAGTATTCCATGCAGCCGTCGGGGATCTTCGCCTGCCCCGCGCCGTTGGGGGTGCACGTCGCCGTGAACCCCATCGAGCACAGTGTGTCCGCGTCCTTCTCGCCCTCGGCGATCCAGAGGCGGACGTCCGGGGCCGCGCCCGCGATCAGCGGCAGATTGTATACGGGAGGCTTCAGCCTGTCCAGCGACTTAAGAAACCTCCCTTTTTCGTATCTGTACCAGACGCCGGTTTTATCGCCGCCGGGCCTGCGGTAGATCGCTTTTTTCGCCAGGATCCCGCCGTCCGCGCCGCGATAGACATGTTCGCGAAGAAATTCCCACGGCTGCGGCTTTTCCTCTTGTTCGAAAAGGTCGGCCGCCGTCCTGCCCAGAGCCGCGCACACCGCTCCGGCCGTACACCCCTTTTTGCAGTGGAGGAGGATCCTGTCCCCCTCCGCCGTCAGGTAAAGGTGCCTGTCACCCTCCGTTTTCCCGCTTTCGCAGACGGGGCAGAACGCGCTGTATTCCTCCCCCCTCTGCCTGACGCCCCGCAGCCCGCCGAGAATCCCGGCAAGTTTTTCCCCGATCCCGCGACCGCTCCGCGTCGCGGCCTGCTGCATTTCTGTCATCCTTACGCACTCCTCCCCGGGTCCGTCCGTTCCGGCGGCGCCGGCGGACTTTCACGATATTAATATCATTTTGGTTCATTTATATCACTATACAGATATATTGTATCATTTATAATATTAATTGTCAAGTATGCCGCAAAATTATTTTTTATATTATTTATCATTCTGTATTGACATTTAAGTTCACTTGTGTTATGATAGTGTATACATAAAAAGGAGTCTGCCATCATGTCCGACAACATTCGTCTGTTTTCCGAAAACATAAAAAAATACCGTGAAAAACTAGGCATCACGCAGAAGGAACTCGCAAAGCGCATCGGAGCGACTCCGACGTCCGTTTCGGCCTACGAGAAGGGGACAAAGAACCCCTCGCTCGGTATGGCGGTCCTGCTGGCGAAAGCCCTGTTCGTTTCGATCGACACGCTGTGCGGACTGAAATGCAATCCCGCGATCGAAAGCGTCGCGGATGTCCTTAAAGGGATCATGACCCTCGAGGAAAAGATCCCGGCCGCTATCGTACCGGTCCCGGACGAGAGCGCGGAAGGCGGGACCCGTCCGGCCCTCTGCTTCAAAGACAGCCGCGTCAGCCGTTTTCTTGCGGGTTGGGATGTTGTCCGAACCAAACACAACAGGAACATCATCGATACGGAGCTTTACTTCGCCTGGATCGAAAAGCAGCTCCGCGACAATGAGGATCAGAAATTATAAGACATAACCCCGAACGAATCGGGTAGGAGATAGATAATTATTTTATCTATCTCCTACCCGATTTAATC
>CAZVPD010000216.1:0-5120 GCA_964628455.1 uncultured Lachnospiraceae bacterium | reverse complement strand
GGCGGAAGCGTCCCTGCTTGCCCTTGAGCATATCGGACAGGGACTTCAGTGCGCGGGAGTTCGCGCCGGTGACGGCTCTGCCGCGGCGGCCGTTGTCGATAAGCGCGTCAACGGCTTCCTGAAGCATACGCTTCTCGTTGCGGACTATGATATCGGGCGCGTTGAGCTGGATAAGTCTCTTCAGGCGGTTATTTCGGTTTATAACGCGGCGGTACAGATCATTTAAATCGGAAGATGCAAAACGGCCTCCGTCCAGCTGAACCATCGGACGGATTTCCGGAGGAATAACGGGGATGACGTCAAGTATCATCCATTCGGGACGGTTGCCCGATTTCCGGAATGCCTCGACAACTTCAAGCCTTTTTATGATACGCAGTTTTTTCTGCCCGGATGAATTATCGAGTTCCGTTTTCAGGCTTCGGGATAATTCTTCTATATTGATTTCCGACAGTAATTTTTTGATCGCTTCGGCACCCATGCCGACTTTAAACTCTTCCTCGTATCGCTCGTAATTCTCTTTATATTCGCGTTCCGTAAGCAGCTGATTTTTTGAAAGCGCCGTATTGCCCGGATCGGTTACGATATATTGCGCAAAATATAAAACTTTTTCGAGATATCTGGGTGATATGTCAAGCAGGAGACCGATGCGCGAAGGGATCGCACGGAAGTACCAGATGTGAGAGACCGGAGCCGCAAGTTCGATATGCCCCATGCGTTCTCTCCGCACTTTTTTTGTGGTAACTTCGACACCGCATTTCTCGCAGGTTTTCCCTTTGAATTTTACGCGTTTGTATTTTCCGCAAAGACATTCCCAGTCTTTTGTCGGGCCGAAGATCCGTTCGCAAAACAGACCGTCACGCTCGGCTTTCAGCGTTCTGTAATTTATGGTCTCCGGCTTTTTTACTTCGCCGAACGACCAGCTCCTTATCATTTCGGGAGAGGCCAATCCTATTTTTATAGAATCGAAGATGTTTTTATCCACTGTTATAAATTCCCCCTTATTATTTCTCATCCGCATCGTCAAAGCTGTCGTCGGATACGGGATAATCCTCATCGCTTTCATCCGTATACTGATCTTCGTCAAGCGTGTCATCTTCAATAAAAGCCGATGCGAACATATTGTCCGATCCGATTACATCCCCGATATCTTCGGCGGAAACATAATTCGGTGCTTCCATATCATCTTCACTCAAAGTCGAAAGCTCGATTTCTTTGCCGTGACGGTCCAGCACCCGGACATCAAGCGCGAGTGACTGCAATTCCTTAACGAGTACTTTGAATGATTCAGGCACGCCGGGCGTGGGTATATTCTGCCCTTTGACGATCGCTTCATACGTCTTCACACGACCCGTCACATCGTCGCTTTTTACGGTCAATATTTCCTGAAGCGTATAAGCCGCTCCGTATGCTTCAAGCGCCCAGACTTCCATTTCACCGAAACGCTGCCCGCCGAACTGCGCTTTGCCGCCGAGGGGCTGCTGGGTGACCAGCGAGTAAGGACCCGTTGAACGAGCATGAATTTTATCATCCACAAGATGGTGCAGCTTAAGATAATACATGATGCCGACCGTGACGGGGTTGTCAAACGGTTCGCCGGTTCTGCCGTCATACAGTATTGTTTTACCGTCGCGGCTTAGTCCCGACATTTCAAGACAGTCCATAATATCGTATTCATTTGCTCCGTCAAAAACAGGAGTCATAATTTTCCAGCCCAATCTTTTTGCTGCGATTCCCAGATGAACCTCAAGAACCTGGCCTATATTCATTCGCGAGGGAACACCGAGCGGATTTAAAACAATATCAAGAGGAGTTCCGTCCGGTAAAAACGGCATATCCTCAGGGGGAAGAATACGGGATACCACGCCTTTATTTCCGTGACGGCCTGCCATTTTATCTCCGACGGATATTTTACGTTTCTGCGCCACATAAACGCGGACAACTTTATTGACTCCGGGGGGGAGTTCGTCTCCGTTTTCCCGCGAGAAAGTCTTCACATCAACGACAATTCCCGATTCACCATGCGGAAGACGCAGCGAAGTATCGCGAACCTCCCTGGCTTTTTCACCGAAAATCGCGCGAAGAAGCCGTTCTTCGGCGGTCAGTTCGGTTTCTCCTTTCGGAGTAACTTTACCCACGAGGATATCGCCCGCCCGGACTTCCGTCCCTCTGCGGATAATGCCTTCCGTCGTCAGATCTTTCAGCGCATCGTCACCAACGTTGGGGATTTCGCGTGTGATTTCTTCCGGTCCCAGTTTGGTATCCCGCGCTTCATGCGAATATTCCTCTATGTGGAGCGAGGTATAGACGTCTTCGCGCACAAGCCTTTCGTTTAGAAGAACCGCGTCCTCGTAGTTGTATCCTTCCCATGACATGAATCCGATCAGCGCGTTTTTACCGAGGGCAATTTCACCGTTGCAGGTTGCGGGTCCGTCGGCTATGACCTGCCTGGCTTCTATAACATCATCTTTTTTTACGATAGGGCGTTGATTTATGCAGGTTCCCTGATTCGAGCGTTTGAATTTTACCAAATGATATACTTCTTTTTTACCGTTGTCCGTGCGGACGGTTATTTCATCGGCTGTTACTTTTTCCACAACACCGCCTTCACGGGCACAGACAACCACACCCGAGTCAACGGCGGCTTTGTATTCCATACCGGTTCCGACGATCGGCGAATCGGATATAAGCAGCGGAACGGCCTGCTTCTGCATATTCGAACCCATCAGAGCACGGGAGTTATCGTCATTTTCAAGGAACGGTATCATGGAAGTGGCTACCGATACAACCATTTTCGGAGAGACATCCATGTAATCGGCTTTGGCAGCTTCTACCTGGATAATTTCGGAACGGCTGCGGGCAACAACTTTTTTATTGATGAAATGATTGCTCTCATCAAGCGGTTCGTTTGCCTGAGCAATGATATGATTGTCTTCCACATCCGCGGTCATATAAAGTATTTCATCGGTTACTACGCCGGCAGCCTTGTCTATTTTCCGGTATGGTGCTTCGATAAAACCGTATTCGTTGATTCTCGCATAGGTTGAAAGATAGGATATCAGTCCTATATTGGGTCCTTCAGGCGTCTCGATCGGACACATTCTGCCGTAATGCGTATAATGAACGTCCCGCACTTCAAAAGAAGCCCGGTCGCGAGATAATCCGCCCGGACCGAGGGCGGACAAACGGCGTTTATGCGTCAGTTCCGCAAGAGGATTGTTTTGATCCATAAACTGGGAAAGAGGAGACGAGCCGAAGAATTCGCGTATAGACGTAACGATGGGACGTATATTAATCAGCGCTTCCGGCGTCAGGGTTTCGGTATCCTGTATCGTCATTCTCTCTTTGATGATTTTATCCATGCGGGAGAAACCGATACGCAGCTGATTCTGAAGAAGCTCGCCTACGGAGCGAAGACGGCGATTTCCGAGATGATCTATATCATCCACCGTACCGATATCATGAGAAAGGCAGATCAGATAATTTATAGAGGCAAATATATCGTCTTTTGTAATATGTTTCGGAACAAGTTCGGATATTCGCGAACGGCAGCTTTCTTTCAGCTTAGCGGAATCTCCTTCGGACTGTTCGACAATTTCATTTAGAACACTCAGTTTTACTTTTTCGAAAATGCCGATATCTTTTAAATCATATCCGAGGACGGATGCGGGATAGGTCATCCCGTTTGAAAAAGCTTTGATTTCGGTATCGTTTTCAAGCCGGAGGAATACTTCGTTTACACCGTTATCTTCGATGATACGGGCTTTTTCGGCGCTCAGCTGTTCGCCTTCGGGAAATAAAAACTCACCGGTTATCGGGCTGATGACCGGACGCGATAAAGTGCAGCCTTCGATTCTCCTGCCGATAGCCAGTTTTTTATCATATTTATAGCGTCCAACATTCGCCAGATCATAACGTTTGGGATCAAAAAACAGGTTATTGATGAGTATCTGTGCGCTTTCAACCAGCGGAGGTTCACCGGGACGCAATTTTTTGTAAATTTCCTTCAGCGCTTCGTCACCCGCCGATGTACCGTTCTTATCGGCATCCATCGGCATCGTATCTTTTTCAAGCGTAGCCGTTATTTTAACGTCATTGCCGAACAGTGCTTTGATCTCGGCGTCCGATTCGACACCCAGTGCCCGGATAAGCACCGTTACGGGGAGTTTGCGGTTTTTATCTATACGGATATAGAAAACATCGTTGGCGTCGGTTTCCCCTTCAAGCCAGGCACCGCGATAAGGTATAACGGTTGAGCGAAAGATCCTTTTGCCTGTCTTGTCTATCTCGGACTCATAATATATGCCTGGAGACCGAACGATTTGTGAAACGATCACGCGTTCCGCCCCGTTGATGATAAAAGTCCCGTTATCGGTCATCAGCGGGAAGTCACCCATGAATATTTCACGGTCGATCACTTCGCCGGTTGACTTGTTGTACAGTCGTACGGTGACTCTCAGCGGTGCCGCATAATTAACATCACGTTCTTTACATTCTTCCACCGGATACTTAGGTTGTGAATCAAGGGAATAACGTATGAATTCGATATTTAAGTTTCCCGAATAATCGGTGATCGGCGAAACATCGCGCAAAACCTCCATGAGACCTTCAGTCAGAAACCATTTGTAAGATTTCTTCTGAACTTCGATTAAGTTCGGCATTTCCAATGCCTCGTCGATTTTTGAAAAACTCATCCTGACATTCGTTCCGAGCTTCTGGGGTTTGACCATCAGACATTCACTCCATTCTGAAAAATAAAACCATACCCTTAAAACTGCGTTTAAAACGGGAACGGGATAAAAAAAATATTAATATTATCGCTTTCACAACATGCTGGTTACAGTTGATTTTTAAGCTCTGATAGTTAATAATTTTTTATACTCACGCCCGAATACCGCAAAAATAAAGGTATGACTTCTAATATTGCATATTACGAGGTGTATATTCTATTTTAAATCAAATTAAATCTGATTTTACCATAAAACAGAAGGTAAGTCAAGATTATTTTCATGTCGCCTGCGAAGATTTACAAAAAATTAATATTTTAATATTGTGTGAAACCTATTGAAATTTTCACTTAAAAGTGTTATTATGTATTGATGATTATTTTTCGGAGCTCTGGA
>CAZVPD010000215.1:0-5206 GCA_964628455.1 uncultured Lachnospiraceae bacterium | reverse complement strand
CTACTCTTTTTTTCTTTCCGGGGGGGCAGTTAGCTTTACAATCGGCCCAAAAAAAATACGAAAAAGTAACTTCCGAAAGAATTTCCGCGGTAGAATTTGCAGCGGTATTTACGTAAAAATACAGCAAGCAACAACCGTATATATACGTCACATTAAAAATGAAATATTGCGGTTTCAGCATCACTGAACATGCATTAAATTCTGTAATATTTTATTGCAATGAATAAAACAGTAGAATTGTTCATAATTATTATGTAGTATGTTAATATAAAACTAAATTTATGAGAGGTATTATATGAACGAACTTAATATAGGTTTGGTCGGCTATAAGTTTATGGGCAAAGCGCACAGCAACGCATATGCCCGGCTGGGTATGTTTTTCGACTGCGGCGCGAAGGTGAATATGCGGGCGATATGCGGCAGAGACGAAGACTGGGTGCACCGTTCCGCAGAGAAATTCGGATGGAGCAGTTATGAAACATCCTGGGAAAAGCTTATTTCCCGCAAGGATATCGATGTCATTGATATCACCGCACCTTCGAATACTCATAAAACCATAGCGGTAGCCGCAGCCGCCGGCGGCAAGCATGTATTCTGTGAAAAACCTCTTGCTTTAAATCTGAAAGATGCCCGTGAAATGCTGGAAGTTGCCGAAAAAAACGGGATCAGGCATCAGATAGGTTTCAATTATCGTTTTGCCCCGGCAATACAACTTGCAAAAAAATTGATCGATGCGGGTAAATTAGGGACAATACGGCATGTCAGAGCTTCGTATCTCCAGGATTATATAACCGATCCCGATTTCCCGCTTGTATGGAGACTGCAGAAAGAAATATGCGGTTCCGGTTCACTGGGAGATCTCGGCGCGCATTTTATCGATCTATCCCGTTACCTGGTCGGTGAATTCAAATCTGTTATGGGTATGCAGAAGACTTTTGTCAAAAGCCGTCCCGTTGTTGAAAAAATGGAAGGACTTTCCGCTCAGGCCAGTGCAGACGCACCAAGGGGAACAGTCGATGTGGATGACGGTTCCGTTTTTATATGCGAGTTTGACTGCGGTGCTCTGGGAGTTTTCGAAGCGACGCGTTTTTCGGCAGGCCATAAAAACGATCTTTCCATCGAAATTAGCGGCGATCGCGGCAGTATAAAATACATATTTGAACGAATGAATGAACTGCAGTATTTTTCCGCCGATGACGCCGAGGGCGAACAGGGATTCCGTTTGATCCAGGCAAGCGAAAGCGTTCATCCTTATATGCACGCATGGTGGCCTGTCGGTCATGTAATCGGCTATGAACATACTTTTGTGCATGAAATGGTTGAATTCATATGCGCTATCGTTCGGGATACTCCGACTTCACCCGATTTTTCCGACGGAGTCGAGTGTTCACGCGTCATTGAAGCGGTCGAACTGTCATCGCAAAGACGGACTGCCGTTGATATTTCAACACTGTAAAGCTAAAAAAGAGGACATATCGATAACACGATATGTCCTCTTTTTTTATTATGTTCCGTTTATCTCTTTTTGTTCAGGAAAATGACCGCAGCGGCACAGGCAAACAGGATAACAGAAGATACTGCGGCTATATCGCCTGTCTGAGCAGCGGGAGCAGCTTCCGCAACAACGTCTTCTGCAACAACGTCTTCCGCAACAGCTGCTGCTTCGGTTTCGGGAGCATCAACGTGACCGGCAACGTCGCCGGACAGGGTGTATTTGTTGGTTATATTAGCATCGAACCAGCCCGAGTCGATAATCAGCGATTGTGTTGTGCCGTCATGTTCCATAATCACGTTGGTCATAGCAAACGTGGTGCCTTCCGCAATTTCGAGCGGCTTGTTGGAGCCTCCCCAACATACCGTGGGCATGAACGCTTCGACAGTGTAGCTGGTGCCGTTCTTGGTACCAACGATAACAGCATCTTCCACGTCACCGCCGGCTGCACCGGTACCGAATACGAAGTGTTCACCGATTTCAGCAACGCCGCCTTCAGCGATAACCAAAGACCAGAAATACAGGTCGCCGACATTGCTGCCGGAAGCGGTTACGTCGGGATAAATACAGAACTGGACGCCGTCACCGGAGTTGTAGGAACCGGCATTCAGCGGATGTGCGATACCGGAATCGGTAGTGTCCTTTACATCCGCAAAGAAATACAGACCGGCATCATTCCACATCCAGTAGAAGGTGGACTCCGGACAGGTATCCAAAGTACCGGCAACGGCATCGGTTGTATCCTTGTTCAACTGGAGAGCAAGTGCGTTGTTCCATTCGTCATCGGTGATCTTACCGTCAATGGTGGGAGCAGCAGCAGCCTTTGGGATGTTGTACTGTGCGTCATTTGTAGCACCGGCACTTACGGGAATTGCCATAAAAACTACGAACAGGATAACCAGGAGTAAGGAAAAGAGCTTTTTCATGTTAACATCTCCTTTGAATAAATAATATAATATACAAGACACTCTTATGTAACCCATTATTATTGTATATGATATAAAGCCGGGTGTCAAGATATTTATTTGAAAAAAACAGATTTTTTATGAATAAATGTTTAAACTGAGTTCCGCCGCTTTGCCGCAGCGGAACCGGGTTTGGGAATTTGCTTCTTTCCTTTTATTAAAAATTCTGAATTTTTACTCTTGACAGTTCTGAAAAAACAATGTATAATAAATGTGCTTTTCAATCGGGGTTGTAGCTCAGCTGGGAGAGCGGTGCGTTCGCAACGCACAGGTCAAGGGTTCGAGTCCCTCCAGCTCCACCATTTTCCGTAACCGGTTTTGAGAAAAATCATCTCAAGACCGGTTACGGTTTTTTACCTTTGAGTTGTATTTGTATATCATGCTTTTTTATAGAGACCGCGCATTGGACTGCTTGTTTTTTCCGTTTTATGCCGGCGGATGGATCTGTGATCACAGTTTTTTATGCATTCTTAATCTTTAAAACAATTATGATCAGGTATATAATGACATGCGGGAACCTGATAAAGGCGGTTGCCCTGAACCGGAATACTAATGATGTGTGCCTCGGGCAGTATAACCGGACCGCTCATAAAAATTCACTTAAATGTTTCAGCCGGCTGCCAGCGCTTCAAGGATGCTTGCAGCGGTCTTTTCGATCTTTTTATTGACCGCAGTCGATTTTGCCGCAAACTGCGAGGCGAAATCACGGTTGTCTGAGGAATACATAGCCGACATAAAGCCGTCGCGTATATCAGCGCAGAACAGAGTGTCGCCGAGGTCGACGACGCGGTGCTCGAATATAAGGTCGAGCATCGCAATACTTTCCTCATCGCGCGAATATTTGCCTTTGAGCGTGATGTCGTAATAGGCGGGGGTCACATCCTGCCTGGCATAGTAATTCGCGGTTTCGAGCACCGCGCCGGTCAGCTCGAGGTTGTTGTTGGTCATAGGCAGTACGGGAGGCATATAATAACTGACGCGGGAATAATATTCGTCCTGAGTCTCGTCGTATTTCGGATAGGGGATAATGCCGAAATCGGTCTCCATATCGCGCAGAGTGCCGATCCAAAACATGGAACAGTCCATGAACAGCGATTGATTGGCGGTGAACATCCGACGGTTGTCGGAAGGTACGTCGGTGTCGTTGTTGGATTTATAGCGGGCATTGATGTCATAGGTCATTTCATAAACTTTTTCGAGCACACCGATAAAGCGGTCGTCCTCGATCGTGAGTTGGGGAACACCCTCGTCGTTCATTTCAAGCGTTTTCTCTCCTGCGCCTATCCAGAAGCTGGGAAGGGTCATTTTTGCGGCGCTCAGATAGCCGAAGGTATCCTCTTCATCGACCTTCCCGTTACCGTTGGTGTCGGCGATAACGGTCTCCATCATCTCTTTCATCTTTTCCATTGTCCACATATCCGAGTGGATCAGCTCATAAGGGCTTGCAAGGTTGTTCTGCTCTATGAGCGCGGTGGAAAAGAGCAGAATATAGGTCAGATCATGGGTGGAGATGCTGAGATCTCCGATCGCGGCGTACCGCATACCGCAGAAGGTCAGGGATTCCGAGACACTGCTGTCCCAATAGGGCTTGGAAAGGTCTATAAACGGGACGTTTTCATAACCGAGTATATAATTGCCTCCGAGAAGTGTAACAGCGTCTACGCAGAAGACGTTTGCCACTTGAATCGCATCGTCTCCGGCGGTTATGACAGGGATCAAAGCGGAGGCGGCCGGATAGCCGGTTGTCATGACGAACTGTTCGATATTGACGTTAAGCTTTTGATTGGTGTTGGCGACCGCGTCATACTGCGCGTCGTTGAGGACTTCGCCGTTGATCTCCTCGATGACGATGGCGTTACGCGCGTTGGGATTTTCGACGACTCCGAACGTGAAAGTCGCACCGTCAAAAGAAACATCTTCGCCGATGTCGGGCATGGCTTCGGTTTCGGCCGTTGTTTCCTCAACGGCATCGGTTACGGCGGCGGTTTCGGTCGCGCCGGTCTGAGTTGCTGCGCAGGAGGTGAACAGCGTGGACGCGAATAAAAGCAGGCAGAATAATTTGATCTTCATAATATTCTTTTATATTCCTTTCGATAAAAATTCGCATATCGTATATATAATTATAATCAATAGCCAATAAACAGTCAACAGTTTATTTAAATTATACCGGTTATCGACATGGATATGCTGTCAAAGTATATTCCGAATGATACCGACCGGCGAAACTTAACCTGAAACAAAAAACGGCATAGCCCGGTGCGGAAAATACCTTAAATCAGCAAATATACCATGAACGATAAAAACATGTTGTATAAAACCGGCCGTGACTTCGGTCTTTATTTATTGTTTCAGCTGCTGTCCATTTTTAACCGTATGTAGTCTGTCCGTCACATTGATAATTATCGGTGAACACATGCTGTTAAAAAATAAGTTGCATTATTTTTACATATAAGCAATAATTATGTGATAGTCTTTTAATGATTCATACGATCATATAATAATTCAAACGCGACCGAATGTCAAGGAGGTACTTATGCATTATTATAATCCGTCTCTGTCGTCGACAAATATACCCGGTTTGATGGCGGAACACGACGGCGGTTTCAATCATTTTATCAAAAAACTTTGCAATACGGTACAAAAAGACAGGCATATGTTTTTTGCGGACGGAGTGCCGCATGTTGCATGCCCGAGTTGGGTCCGAGATCATGTTCATGAAATGAAGGCTTACCGCCACTGGGAAACGGAC
>CAZVPD010000214.1:0-5210 GCA_964628455.1 uncultured Lachnospiraceae bacterium | reverse complement strand
TCGGACGGCTCATGCTGCCCGACACCAATCTTCTCATGATCCACGCGAAAGGCATATTTATCATACCCCCGCTCCTTATCCTGCATACTGCAAGCATGCTTGCAGCTTACCGCAAAACGAAAAATAAAACACAAAAACCGGTCTGAACGCCGTCAGCGCGGAACCCGGTAAAAAAAGGCATGACCGGTCAGCGGCATGCCTTTTTTATCAAAAATCATAGACAAACGGCAGGAATTATATTATACTGAAAAAAAGAAAGGGATGACAGGATATGAAATTGACAAACCTCGGTATACTGCCGACGCCGAAAGAAGTATCGGGCGCCGACAATAACGGCAATTTTGCCTTTATGGAAATAACACCTTCGATTTTTACGTCAAAACCGGACTGGTCCGACATCCGGGACGCTTTTGCCTGTTATGCAGAAAAAATCCTCGGTATGAAGTTTGACGACAGACCCGGTGCGGTAGAACTTATTTTTGACTGCCGCATGAAAAAAGGGCATTACCGGATCGAAACGGCGGACGGCGTCAGGCTTTACGCGTGTGACCTGTCCGGCATCGGATATGCGCTTTCCACGCTTCTGCAGATGATGACGACCGCCGGCAATAAAATCAGCGTCCCGGCAGCCTCGGTTTACGATTATCCCGACTGCGGGTTCAGGACGCTGATGGTAGACCTGGCGCGGCAGTGGCATACTTTTAATAATTTGCTGGATTATGTGGACCTGTGCTTTTTATATAAGGCGAATTATCTCCATCTGCATTTTATCGACAGCCAGAGTTACACGCTTCCTTCCCGCATATTTCCTAAGCTGCCTACCGAGGGCAGGCATTATACGGAAGAACAGATCGTGCGGCTGGTCGCGTATGCCGGTGCGCGCGGGATCACCATCATCCCCGAATTCGAGGCGCCCGGGCATTCGGATGCGATGCTCGGCGCTTACCCGGAACTTTTCGCGTGCGCGGACGGACCGGAAAATAAAAACATCCTCTGTGCGGGTAAACCCGACATTTATTCCAATCTTGATAAAATTTTCGGCGAGATCTGCGGAATGTTCCCTACTTCCCCGTATATTCATATCGGCGGGGACGAGGCGGCCATTGAAGCATGGGATCACTGCACGGACTGCCGTTCGTATATGCAGAGAGAGGGCATCACCTCGGTGAAAGCGCTCTATACCGATTTTATCGTAAATATGACCAATATCGTATTCGCCCATGGGCGCACGCCGATCGTATGGGAAGGATTCCCCAAAGAAGGGTCGGAGAAAGTTTCCCGCGATGTGGTCGTGATATCCTGGGAAAATTATTACCACTATATCCCCGACCTTCTCGCCGAGGGATTTGATATTATAAACGCTTCCTGGCAGCCGCTGTATATCATTCCGTCCAACCGCTGGACGCCTTATGATATCCTGAACTGGAACGTTTACAACTGGCAGCATTTCTGGGTGAATTCCGTCGCCCATCTCAATCCCATTCATGTGCAGCCGACCGAAAAAGTACTGGGCGCCCAGTTATGCGCGTGGGAATGCACCTATCGGCAGGATATTCAGCCGATAAAGGAAAAGCTGCCCGCGCTCTGCGAACGGACGTGGTCCGTCAGGCGCTGTCTTGAGGACGCCGAATTCGGCGACCGCCTGCAGAAATTACTCGTTATCGCCGACGCCGTCATCCGGAATTAGATAAAAAGGAGAGAATTATGAAAGCCGTAATGCCGGAAGTCATAACATGGCTTTCCGGAGGGGATGTCTCGGTTCAATATCAGACCCGCAGGGACCTGCTGGATGAAAAGAGCGAAGTTCTGAAGGAGATACAGGAGAGAACCGCTCTTGAGGGGTGGTGCAAAAGGCTGCTTGAGTTTCGGGACCCCAAAACGGGTTTATGGGGAAACGGCTTATACACACCCAAATGGATATCGACGCATTACACGCTGCTTCAGCTGAAGAACATGGGACTGAGTCCCTTAAATCCGGAATACGCGGAAAGCAGCGGGATCTTATTAAACGGGATGTGGCATGATGAAGGCCGGACGGGGAAAGACCGGTATCAGGATCTGTGCGTCGCAGCCATGATACTCTCCATCTGCTGCTATGCGGGGATAAAGTCGCATAAAACAGATGAAATAAAGGATTATATTCTCTCCAAGCAGTATCCCGACGGAGGATGGAACTGCAGCTGGGACAGAGGGGACAAACACAGTTCGCTGCACACCACCCTGACGGTGCTCGAAGCCTTTCACGATTACCTGACAAACGGATATGATCACAGGTCAGGGGAAATAAAAGAGAAAATACCCGCCGCCGAAGAATTTATCCTCAAAAAGAAACTGTTCAGATCGGTTCATACCGGTGAGATCATACATCCGGCGATGCTCATGCTCTCCTATCCCTGCCGTTGGAAATACGATATATTAAGGTGCTTGGATTATTTTTATTCCGCGGGAAAAAGCTATGACTCCCGCATGGAGGAAGCGCTTGAGATCATGATCGGTAAAAAAAGGGAGAACGGCCGCTGGCCGGTACAGCACAAACATCAGGGAAAGGTTCATTTCGATATGGAAAAAACAGGCGGGGACAGCCGGTGGAATACGCTGCGGGTTCTGAGGGTCCTGCGTTGTTACAAACCCGCGGTTTACAGTGACATGATAAAAAATTAAATCCGCTGCAGAAGTCATCGCAAAGCGGAATATATCCGGATCGTTTGTTCTTCCGGTTATATTCCGCTTTTTTTACGGCATGACGCTTTAATTCCCGCGTCTGGATTACGATCGGACTACCCGTGAAAAACAGACGGTATCGGGCATATCGTTTTATACGCCCCACTCCATATACCCCGACGTGAACGGCAGGTGATCGAATTTCTTTGTGCCGGTATGTGCGAATCCGTTTTTCCGATACCATTCCTTCAGCACTTTATTTTCTTCGATGATGCCGATTTCTATTTTTGTCCCGCCGAAAGCACGGACTTTTTCCTTCGCGTGGTCAAGAAGCGCCTTGCCGCAGCCTTTATTGCGGTATTCCCGCAGCACGGCAAGGCTATGCAGCTCGTAAACGCTGTCTCCCTCATCGGAAAGCGATGCATAGCCGATGAGTTTTTCTCCATCAAACAGGCCGAACATGTACCATCCCAGCTGCATATGCGTCTGAAGAGTTTCGATCGGGATAAAGCTTGTATCCCTGGGGCAGTTTTCACGCGTCAGCCCGAATTCGGCGGCAGCGGCAGCGAAACCCGCGCGGATCACATCAAGAACATCCGGCAGCATATCATAACAGACCGGACGTATCTGATCTGCTGCTTTACCGGTTTCCTTTTCAAAGCAGGCGAGGATCAGTCCTTTTTCCGCTTCAAACCTCTTTCCGGTATCCCTGTAGCCCGCCTTTTCATAGCACCTTCTGTTCTTCAGTAAATCCGCCGGAAATTCGACCGTAAATTTCACGGCGTCATGCAGTTCGTTTTCACAAAGTCGAATCGCACCGGAAGCCGCGCCTTTTCCCTGATGCGCAGGAGCGACAAAGATCCTTTGAAGATAATATTCGCGGTCGCACGGAAGATCGACAGGGGTTTCTCTCCCGCCGCGTCTGTAAAAAATACCGCCGATGATTTTATCATCGTCCAGTATGGCAAAACAGCGGAAGGCAGGTGTATGGATCTTATGCAGCATATCGTCCGTTCTGCGCAGATACGGGTTGTTCGGGTCATGATATTTTTCGTATAAAGGCAAAAATGCCTGTTTTTGTATCCCGGAAAGGATCTCCGCGTCGGTTTCGGATGCGATTCTTACTGCGAACATGTTTATTCCCTCTTCCCCCAGGCAGCGAAAACAGATGTCTGAATCCGGGCTGTACAGGTTAATCATCGTTTCCGTGCGTTATGGTTCTGTTTGTTTCGTTTTATATTTGCCTTTCGACATCATTCAGAACATTGAAAATATTTTTCAGTATAACACCCGGTATGTTTCATGTCAATCCCCGGAATCTGTTATGTCCTGAAACAGCGGTGTTGTTCTTTTATATCCGTCCTTAATTCCGCCGGAACGAAGAAATGATTGCTGTTGCAATTTAAACGTTTTCGTGATACAATTTTTGTCATAACACTTCATCTTTTCCTGAAGACAGATATTTAAATAAAAACATTGTCCTGTTTGAAATTCGGGATATGAACCTTCGTTTTAAGATTAAATAATAAATTCGCATTCGGGAGGGCGTTTATGAAAAAAGCATTATACGGCGTAACAGCGGTTTTGGTTTTTTTTATTGCGGCATGTACGGAAAACATACCCGTCAGCGAGGTCCGGCAGGACAGCCTTCCCGCCGCAACGATAACAGAACCGGAAACCGAACTTAGGGACAGTCTGCCGGAAAATTTAAAGTATGACGGCGCACTTTTCAACATGCTTTCTCCGGATAATTTTTACGGCACGTATTTTGTGCAGGAACAGAACGGCGAGGTAGTAAACGATGCGATCTATAACGCGAAGATAAACATCGAGGACCGTCTGAATATTACGATAGAGGAAACGCTGCATGATATGTGGACGATTTCATCTGCGGTCAACGAACTGGTTTATTCAAATGATTCCACGTATGACGCGGTTACAAACATCGATTCGTTCATCGTTGAGATGATGCAGAACGGTTTGATCCTGCCGCTCGATACGATCGAGTATCTGGACCTGGGTGCGCCGTATTGGGGATTTACGGACAGCATGTCGATCAACGGGCATATCTATTTTGCAGCTTCGACCTTTAATCAGAGGGCTTATAAGCTGCTGTCGTGTGTTATTTTTAACACCGGTCTGATGTCTTCCATGGGCATAGCGGAAAGCACCGATTTATACGATATGACCTATAACGGGACATGGACGTATGAGGTGCTTGACAAGCTGGCTTCGCAGGGGTCGGTGGATATAAACGGCGACACTAAAATGGATGAAAATGATCAGTATGGTTTATACAGTGGAAATATTGCCAGCACTCTTGCCAACGGCTGGGTTGCGTGCGGTGAACTGCTGCTGAAAAAAGATGACGGCGATATCCCCTATTTTTCGGCAGGATCCAGCACCCGTTTTATGGATGCGTGCGTTCTTATACATGATCTGTTTATGGAGAAAAGTTATGTATATAAAAAAACATATGCGCTGGCGGATTTGTTCGTGAAAGGACAATCTGTATTTGCGGAGATCGATATCTCTATGTTTGATTTTTT
>CAZVPD010000213.1:4827-5284 GCA_964628455.1 uncultured Lachnospiraceae bacterium | reverse complement strand
GAGCTCTTTAAAAGAAGGACCATCACGGTTATGCAGAGCGCGGAGATGCCGAAAGGCACGAAAAGCGTCGGGAAAGCCGGTATCTTCTTGAGCCCGTAGGAACCGTTTGTGATCGTGTTCATCTGCGGGCTTGCGATAAGGGCGCGGATGATCTCGGCGAATCCGAGCGTCGCTATGGCGAGATAGTCGCTTTTAAGGCGCAGGACCGGGATTCCGATCAGAAAGGCGGTCAGGGCGGCAAACAGACCTCCGGCGATCAGCGCAGCGGGGAAAGGTATCTCAATGCCCGCGATGACCGGACTGATGCCGCTTATATAGTATACGCCGCTGCGCGCCGCGGCCGGTATGGTAAAGATGGCGACCGTATAAGCTCCGATGGCCATAAAACCCGCCTGGCCGAGGGAAAACAAGCCGGTGAAACCGTTGAGAAGGTTCATGGATACGGCGACGACGGCGA
>CAZVPD010000213.1:0-4811 GCA_964628455.1 uncultured Lachnospiraceae bacterium | reverse complement strand
GTCTGGTTGATCTCAAGAAAAACCAGAAACAAAACGGCGGACGCGGCCAGGACCGCGGTACAGATTTTTTTGGTTCTGTCCGATAATTTCAGATCTTTGGTTTTCATCATATCCTTATACCTTGTCCGTGTTTTTCTCGCCGAAAAGACCGGTCGGACGGACAAGAAGCATTAAAATAAGCAGAATAAACGTGAAGGCGTTGCTGAATGTGGAGTAGCCGAAGGCGACGAGAAACGTTTCGCCCATGCCCAGAATAAATCCGCCGATCACGGCTCCGGGAATGGAGCCGATGCCCCCGATGACCGCCGCGACAAAACATTTCAGGCCGGGAAGCGAACCGGAAAAAGGCGTTACGGACATCCGGTCGGTAAAATAAAGGACTGAGCCGACGGCGGCAAGCAGAGAACCGATGACAAAGGTAAAAGTGATGATATTATTGATCTTTATCCCCATGAGCTGGGACGTCTCGAAATCTTTCGACACGGCGCGCATCGCCATGCCTATTTTGGTATGGCCGATAAGCAGTACGAGCAGGACGACCAGAATGACCGTGAGTACGGGCGTGATGAAAGTGACGAGTGAAGCGGAAAGCGGTCCGATCTGAAAAGTCTTTTTGAGAAAAGCAATTTCCGGATAGCCCCGGGGAAGCGCCGTGAAAATATAGGTCGAAAGATTCTGAAGCAGGTACGAGACGCCGATTGCGGAAATCATGATCGACATCCGCGGAGCGCTGCGAAGCGGTTTATACGCAGCCCGTTCGATCAGAACGCCGAGCGCGACCGTCGCGGTCAGCACGACGGGTATAGCCGCGTACCACGGCATACTCGCCATGGCGAAAATCATGAAATATCCGGCCATCATAAAAATTTCGCCGTGCGCGAAATTGATCAGGCGCAGAATGCCGTAAACCATCGTATAGCCGATGGCGATCAGCGCGTATGCGCCGCCGAGTGATATTCCGGTAAGGCTGTGCTGTAAAAATGCGGACAAACTCATAAGTACCCCTTTGTGAAACGGCATATGATCCGGCCGGATAAAAAGGGGCGGGATGAATTGTCACCCCACCCCCCGGCGAAAATCTCCGTATGATTCTCCGGATGATTATCCGGAGATTGTAACTGTTTTCAGGAAGGAGAAAGCCCCGTCTTTTACCGTCTTGATGAACGCCATATTCTTCACGGCATCCCCGTTTTCGTCAAACGTGATGGCGCCGGTCACGCCTTCGATGCTGGTTCCCTTCAGCGCGTCACGCACGTCGACCGATGTCAGTTCGGTCGCGCCTGCAGCGGCCGCTCTCTTCAGCGTGTCGATAAGGACGAGATAAGCGTCGTAACCGAGGGCGGAAACAGCCGGAATGATGGTGTCCTGATTGTTGGCCGCGAGGTACTCTTTAAAGCCGGCGATGAATTTTTCGGCTTCGGCGGTAGCCGGATCCGCATCGTCGAAGAAAGTCGAGAGCACGATGCCTTCGGCATCGGCGCCTGCGTTTTCGATAATGGTCGCATTTTCCCATGTGTCACCGCCCATGATGGGACAGGTGATGCCGAGTTCGCGCGCCTGTTTGATGATCAGCGGCGCGGTAGCGATCGAAGAGGGAGCAAATATGACGTCGGGATTCGTCCCTTTGATGTTCGTCAAAATAGCCTTGAAGTCTGTCTGGTCGGTCTGGAACTGTTCCTGAGAAACGACCGCGGTGTCGCCGGCGAGTTTCTTGAAAGCGTCCGTAAAGAAAGAACCGAGACCGGATGAATAGTCGTCGCCCAGCTGGGTGATGACGGCTGCTGTTTTAGCGCCGTTCTGGAATGCGTAGTTGGCCATGACCGTTCCCTGGAAGGGATCGAGGAAGCACACTCTGAAGTAGAAGTCGTTGCCCTGGGTCACCTGGGGATTGGTGCAGGATGCGCCTACCGCCGGGACTTTCGCATCGGCGAAAATTTCGCCTGCCGCAATGGATACGCCCGAACCGTAGGAACCGATCACCGCGATCACGCCGCTTGAAATAAGGCTCTGGGCAGCGGTGGGAGCTTCGGCTTTGTCGCTTTTGTTGTCGACTTCGACAAGTTCGATCGTATAGGTCACGCCGTTGAGTTCGACGGTGGGATATACCTGGTTCGCATAGCGGATGCCGAGAACCTCCTGGAAACCGCCGCCGCCGTTTTCACCGGTGGTGGGTTCGAAGACGCCGATTTTAATCACATTGCCTTCCGCAAGTGTGACCTGGTTTCCGCCGCCGCCGCAGCCCGCAAGCGGAATGCATAAAAAGGTGAAAACAAGCAGTAAAGAGAGCAGCTTTTTCATAAAATTTCTCCTTTTATATTTTGTATGAAATAATTGGGATTCGCGGCAGCCGATAATCAAACGCGCCGTAAAATTTCACCTATCCATTATACTACGTTTTTTTTCTTTTTGCAAGAGCAAAAATAGTAAAAGTTAACGTATTGTATATGTTTTATGTCGTTTATTAGAAAAAAACGAATGTCTTTTTTCTCGCTGTCGGGCCGATGCGGAGGAAGGATGATTCTGTCGTTCCGGAAAATACGGATCCGTACATGATCAAAGCTCTGCGGCGGTTTTATTTTATCAGTCTGAATATAAAATGTTTTTTTATGCGTATCGCTTTTGCGGGACAAAGCTCCTGACAGCAGAAGCAGCGTATGCAGGCCTTGTCTCTGATCTGTGCTTTTTTCATGCCTCCGGCTTTTTTCATGACGATGGTTTTTTCGGGACAGCTTTCATGGCACACGCCGCAGCCTATGCATTTTTCGCGGTTTACGGCAGGGCGGGGGGACAAAAACCGGGGCAGGGATTCGAGCTTTTTACCGCGGCGCGTGTCGGGCTTTGCGAAACCGGGCACCTTGAATAGGCCGGTGCCGTCTCCGGTTATTTCGACCGAATCAACGGAGCGCGGACAAAGACCGCGTTCGGCCGCGTATCCGAGCATTTTCACCTCACCGGATATACCGGTCATTTCGGCGCATACAAGGTCGACGGTGAAAGGATTGAATCCGGAGACGATGCAGCCGGCGTGTTTCGGATTCCCGCCGGAAGGGCCGTTCCCCTCCATGGCGTCAATTGCGTCGACAACGGAAAGGACGGTTTTGGAGGCGCAGAGGGCGGATGCGAGGTCGACCAGCGCCGACTGAAAGACGTCCTGATTTTTATAGCGCGCGTGTGTCTGCAGTTTGTTGACACCGGGAACGACTCCGAACAGATTTTTTGCCGCAGCCGAAAGCATGGTCAGGGTATGGGTTTTTAATTTCGGGAGATTGATGATGATGTCGGCTTCGAGTATGGGTGTGATCACGTCGAAATAATGCGAGGTGACCGCTTCGGGGGCGTAAAAAGAACCGAAAGAAGTGTCGGTGTTGAGCTGCGCGCCGGACCTTTCCGCCGCGGCTGTGATACCCGAAACCCTGTAGCTCAGACCGAGCAGCGCCTCGGTGTAGGGTCCGCCCGGGCTTTCGGCGATAAGGGCGCTGCCCCCGGCTTCCGTGACATAGCGGGCTGCCGCTTCGACGATCACGGGATGGGTCGTGATGCATTTGTCCGGTGAAGCGGGAATCACGAGGTTGGGCTTGAGCACGACTTTTTTGTCGGAGAAAAATTCCTTTCCGGCACCCAGCGATTCGAATTGGGCGGCTATGACTTTTCCGATTTCGGCGATGTCATAACCGCCGCACCGGCTGACTGCGACTTTTGCACAAACAGGCGTCATAGATTTACAGCACCGCGACGGTCCGGTCGATTTCGGCTGCGATGTCCGCTTTGGGGACAGCGCATTCCAGATAGCGGTGACGGCCGCCGGGAGACCGGGTGAAAGACGAAATGCCGTCTTCGGCGATGACACATATCCCGGGGTCCGAAAGAGTAAAAAGACGGCCTGCGCCCCGAACCGCGTAAAGCGCGGTCGCGGGATCCCAGGAATGCCGGCCGCCGGCGCTCCCGTGAACGATATAAGAAAGCGAATCCGGCGACGTTCTGCCTCCTTTTGCCGTCATGGCGGCGCCGGTTATCATGTCAAGACCCACTTCGAAAGGGCAGATAACGATGGGCGCGGGGCAGAGGGATACGGTCTGCCGGGCTGCATTAATATCGCATTGGATGTTCCATTCGGCAAAAGAGCCGGCTTTTCCGCCTGGACCGAAACTGCAGCCCATGATCACCAGTTCGGAAAGCTGCTTTGCCGCAAGTTCTCTTCCTTCGAGCGGCGAGATGTCGTCGGGCGGGGAAGCGAGAAGGGCTGCGACATTGGTCAGAAATCCGGTCACGCAAAGAACGGACGGATCTCCCGACGCCAGAAGCTTCCTGAGCAGCCGTACCGCGTCGTCCGCTTCCTCGTATTTCATACCGCCCGGAAACGCTTCGGCGACCTGCGTCGCGTAATTGTCCGAGACGGGCTTTATACCGGCTTCGATCGGGGCGCGTCCGATCGGTACGCAGCCGCGTCCGTACCGGCGCAGGATGCTGTGTATGCACTCGACGGCCCGCCGGGCATCCGCCGAATAAGTCACCCCGGTCAGGCGGCATTCGCCTGTTTTTTCACAAGCCAGAAGCAGGTCCAGCGCCATCACGTCGTCGCAGTCCCCGCCGAGATCGGTATCGAAAATGATTTTTTTCATAAATTCTCCGTATTCACCGAAACGATGAATTTTTCATTTTTCGGATTTTTAATAGTATAGCATGTTCACATAAAATTAGCAAGTCAAAAAGCATGCCGCCGTTGACTAACCCGGACTTTTAATATAAAATAGGTAAGTATAATCCGCATAATTTCAGACTGATATCCGCGTACGGCCCGTTTCCCCGATTTT
>CAZVPD010000212.1:0-5312 GCA_964628455.1 uncultured Lachnospiraceae bacterium | reverse complement strand
AAACACATTCGGCGTGATCGACTGGCTAAAAGAGACTTTTCCGAAAAGAAGCGTTTTATTCAGCCTGATGGGTCAGTATACGCCTTTCACGAAAATACCGGCACCTATACCCGGACTTGACCGCAAGGTTTCGGATGCCGAATATTCCGAAGCGGTCGAATATCTGATTTCAGCCGGCATCGAGGACGGTTATCTTCAGGAGCCCGACGCTTCGGGAACGGAATTCATACCCGATTTTACCGATAAAAAATAAAAGAATACACATGAGCGTGCATTCTTTTTGTATAATTCAGGAATTGTTTTTGATCTTCGGTGCATTACCCAGAAAAATTTCGTCCCAGCTTTTCATTTTTTCCGGTTTCCGAAGCAGCATACCATACGCGTCGGGCTGACGGCAGCGTTCGAGATAATCCCGTATATCTTCTTTGTATTCCGAAGAACCGGTCGTGTGCGTGATCACGCGGCGTTCCGGTTCGATCTCCGCCACCATACAGGATCCGAAGCTGTCCAGCCTGCAGATCACTTCACCGCGGGGATTTACAAGGCCCGTATACGCCGTATCAAGCCTGCTGCCGATCTGGCACGATGCGACATACATGGAATTATCGACGGCGCGCGCCCTCATTTTCAGTTCCCATTGCGGTATCAGCGTATCGCCGTATAACGGATAAAGCACCAATACGGCGCCCCGGTTGCCCAGTATCCGCGCAGCTTCCGGAAAATAATTGTCAAAACAGATCATGATACCGATTTTCCCGAAATCAAGGTCGAACACCGGCAGTTCGCAGCCGTTTGTCAGACCGCTTTCGATTTCGGAATGAGTCAGATGGACCTTGCGGTAACGGCCTGTTTCCGTTCCGTTTCTGTCCAGTATATAGGAAGCGTTGTATATTTTACCGTCTTTGATCTCATAATCCCACGGCACGACATATACTTTGTTTTTTCGGGCAAGCGTGCTGCATTTTTCTTTCCATTCGGCCGCGGTTTCCAGCATTTCCGATGTCCGGTATATAATCCCCCTGTCCTGCGTATACTGGTATGCCTCAGGGAAGAAGACAAGGTCGGCGCCTTCATCAATACACCTGCCGGCCAGTTCCGTCATGCAGCCCCATTTTGCGCGTATATCGCCGCCCAGACTCAGGTCAACCTGAATCAGCCCTATTTTAGTCTTTTTCATAGTTCAGCAGAGTTCGGCTATGACAGAACGGACACGTCCCAGCTGAGCTTCCAGACGTTCGAATTCATGCTGACCCGAATGGTGTTCTACGCTGTAGGTTCCCTTATATCCAGCCGTATGCAGCTTTTTGATATATTCACCCGCTATATCCAGTTTGTCGGCAGGTATATGCGTATGCATAGCATAATCAAGCACAGCGGATAATCCTTCTTCCGCTTTGTTCTCATAAAAATTCCCGAAATGGAATAAATGGCCGTACCACGGGCTGTCGACGGCTTTTTTTATTTTGATCAGATATTCGGGAACCCTGTCCCACCCCCAGTGATTTTCGGGACCTATCTTTATTCCCGAGGCTCCGCATAGAGCGCAGTATTCGCGGTATGTTTCGACAATATATTCAAATGCCTCATCCGGCATCGTATATCCTTCACTACCGCCGAAATCAACGCGTATGGTTTTCGCTCCAAGAATTTCCGCCGCTTTGATATATTCAAGCATTTTATCTTTATGAGCCGCTCTGGTATCGGCATCATCCGCCCAAAGGTGGGGTCCGTCTACACACAGATTTGCCAGGACAATATCGCGCTCGTCCATTGAACGGCGGATGTTTTTTAAAAACGCTTCATCAAGCGCGGGGATAAAACCTGTCCAGAGATCCGCATAATTTACGTGATACCGGTATTTCAAAGCTTCCAGATAGGAATAAACATTCGCACGTCCTTCGGCAAGTGCGCCGTGAAAGGAATATGAGGCTACCGAAACCGGATAGTTCAACATTATTCTGTCCATCGCTTTCTTCGTATTATTTCGTATTATAATTTAAATCCGATATGACCGCTGCCGTGTCTCAGCAGGCAAAACGGTATTCAACCCGATCGCACCGGGCCATTCAGTTTATTTTAAAATTTTCAACGGTTTCCGTCAGTGCAGCACTCAGTTTCGGTTCGGCTTTGGTATAAACCGATGCTATGTCGGTGCTGTCTTTCTGCAGGGCGGAGGACAGCTGATCGCGCAGGCTTCCGCTCCATGAATTGAAATATAAAGGATCGTATATTCTGCTGCGCAGGATCAGATCGAGCATTTCAACAGAACCTTCATCACGCGTATATTTTCCGGAGATCGCAAGATCATAGAAAACAGGAGTCAGCTTCTTATAAGACTCCTCGGAAAGCGCTTCGAGTATAACGCCGGCTATTTCGAGGTCATCGCCGGAAACGGTTACAGGCACCGACAACAGAGGGAAAAAAGGATACGCATACACGCTGTAAACGGCCTGCGATTCCTCATACTTCGGTATCGGGACGATCCCGAAGTCGCTTTCCATCGTCTTTCTGTAGTCCATGACGATTCCGAGATCGATATCCACAAAAAGCACCGTGTTATTGATGAATTTATCAATATACACATAGCCGTAGGTATCCGTAACACCGGCCACTTTGCCGATGTTCCATGTACCGAGGGTTGTCTGTTTGTCCGATGTCAGCTGCAGTATCTTTTCGTAAACGTTTACTTTCCGCTCGGTAAGACCGGAAAGGACGAGGCTGTCTTCGTCGTCTTTTTCAATCCACTTCTCACCGGCTCCCGAGAACATAGCTTCAAAAACCGCAGGCGAAACACCGAAACCGTATTGGTCGAGTCCGTCGCGCTTGCTGTCACCGTTAAGGTCGGCATAAAGACCGACGCTCAGGATTTCCAGCATCCTGTCAATCGTCCACTGCCCGTTCCGTACGACATCGTAAAGATTGTCGATCGAAATGTTATAGGCTTCCGCAACAATCCTGTTGACTCCGAACAGATGTGTGAAAACAGATACGGAAGTGCTCAGGTCTCCCATGATGCCGTATAATTTACCGCCCAGAGTAAAGTCCCGCACGACATTTTGGTCCCAGTAATGTTTTTCCGGATTAATAAAAGGTATTTTATACAGATCGGTCAGGGATCCTTTTACCGCCTGCGAGAAAAAATTGTCTACTTTCAGCCATACCGCCTGATATTCGTTGTCTCCCGCCTGAACGGAGCTGTATAAGGCTTTTTCGGCACCTGCGTTTTTAACATCATCGAATAATATGCCGTATTTTTCTTCAACGGTTCTGTTGCGTTCATAAACGGCATCATTGATATTGTCCCCGTTGACTTCATCGGTATTTATATCATACAAGTGCCTGAAACAGGGATCGTCCTGCACCAGAAAAGTAAAAACTTTTCCGCCGTAATCCGCCGAAGGCAACTCGGCTGTAAAATCGGTATCCGCGGTTTCCTCAGCTTCCGCGCCGGCGGTCGTTTCGGATATATCCGCTTCCGCTGCCTGTTTTTCCGAGCATGAGGACATACTCATTATAAAGCCCGCCAACAGGATCGCAGCAAACAATTTTTTCATAAGTACCCCCTGTTATTTTTTTCGGAACAACTTATGTCTGGGAGGATCATTCGTTCTCAGAAAATAAACATATCGCCTATTTCGGTCAGTCTCTGCCTTAGATAGGACATGTCCCGGTCATTCAGGGGTTCTGCGATGCACTCGCCGACAATTTTAACAGCCAGCTGGAAATGTTCGAAGTTGCCGGGCGGCACCGTGGTATCGATACCCATCGAAAAAGCGTATTTAACGGCGGTTTTTGCCAATAAGTCGTCGCCGAAAATGGGTTTGCACCATGATTTCGGATAGGAGGATTCCGATTGTTCCTGTGAGTTTTTCCATGCGCGGTGGATCAGTGACTTCATCCCGAGAAAACCGAATTTCTTTGTCACGGCAGCCTCGCTCAGACGGCTTCCGTAACCCTTGCCCATATTCATACCCCAGTTTGTCGGAAACATCACCGTATCAAAATCGTAAAGCTCCAGAGCCCTCAGCGCCGCGTCTTCACTGTGACACGTGATCCCTATAAAGCGGGTCATTCCCTCTTCTTTTGCTTTTAATACGGTCTGCATCACCCCGTCCTTCCCGAATGCCGTTTCCACATCGGCCATGCTTCCGAGAGCATGCAGCTGATATACGTCAAAATGATCCGTGTGCAGCAGTCTGAGGGATTCGTTCAGTTCGCGTTTTGCCCCTTCGGCGGTTCTGTCCGCTGTTTTGCACGCGAGATAAATATCGTTTCTGAAAGGGATCAGCGAGTTCCCCAGTTTTTCCTGAGCATCGCCGTAAGTCGGTGCAACATCAAAATAATTAATGCCGTTTTCGATTGCCCAGGAAACATACCGGTCCGATTTTTCCTGTCCGTCGTTCATGGAAATGATACCGCCGTATATCACAGGCGATACGGGGATCTGTGTTTTTCCAAGCGTCTTTCTTTTCATGAGATATTCCCGCTCTTTCTTTAAATTAAGTGTAATCATCCGAAACAGATTATATTTACAGCTCCGTCCATTTTATATTAACTTATATGACGGGAAGATATGTAGCCGTTTTGTAAAATAACTATTAAATTCAACAAATGTATTTACATTGCCTGCCTGATGTGTTATTATAATAAACGTATGACGCTTCATACGCGGTTTTCGGATACAGGGGCGCGGTATATAACCGGACGCCGGATTCACCCGCCGACAGCTGCAGTATTTTGCGTAAAATTTATATGAGGTGAATAGAAAAATGTTAAAAGAAGAAAAGCAAAGCATTATCGAGCAGTATAAAATCCATGAGGGAGACACGGGTTCCCCGGAAGTCCAGATCGCGATCCTGACGGCACGGATCAATAATCTGACTTCGCATTTAAAAGAAAACGACAAGGACCATCACAGCCGCCGCGGTTTATTGAAGATGGTCGGTCACAGGCGCAATCTTCTCAATTACCTGATGAATAAAGATATAGCGCGTTATCGCGTTATTATCGAACAACTCGGCATCAGGAAATAATTTACGGAATTCTCCTGCAAAGGCATCATTTTCCGTAGATCATAATGACACAGCGGACACGGTACCCCGTGTCCCTGTGCTTTACAGACCGATAATACAGCAGCTTTACACGGATTTCGGGATCAGACGGCAGTAAATATCTTCACAAATCCGGTTCCGGATCTGCGTTTTACATCCGAAAATATATATAACGGAGGAATCATAGTACTTAATGTTTGAAAATTTCAAATCATTCGAATACAAGCTTGCCGGCCGTCCGCTTGTAATAGAAACAGGTAA
>CAZVPD010000211.1:0-5457 GCA_964628455.1 uncultured Lachnospiraceae bacterium | reverse complement strand
GGAGTATGCCGCACCCGAAATATCCTACGGCGGCGCTGCTTTTACCGTCAGTTCAAATGAATGGACAACCTCACCGTGGCAGATCAACAAATATATTGAAGCTTACTGTGAAGAGGACGCTGCCGAACCGATCAACTCCGCTATTTACAGGCGGAACAAAAAAATCGAGGAATTGTTCGATATTACAATCGGGTTTTATCCGATCAGTGCGCAGAGTTCCACTGCCGAACTTTTGACGCCGATGAACGCCGGCGACGAGGTGTTTCAGTTTGCGATGCCTAACGGAACGTCGCTTCCGACCCTGATCGGCAAAGGTGCGTCTATATACGATCTCAATCAAATCACGGATTTTGACATGGACGCTTCCTGGTGGGACAGTAAATCGGTCGAATATCTCAAGATCAGGGGACACAATTATATGATCACGGGTGACCTTTGCTTCTGGACTTACGCCGCTCCCGTTATACTCTTTTACAACAAACAGATCGGTGGGGATTACAACATTGAAGAGCCGTATAACATGGTTGGAAACGGGACATGGACGATAGACGAGTTGTTCTCACTTGTCCGCCATGTAAGCGATGATTTGGACGGTGAGGTTGACCAGACTGAACGTCTTGTCGGATTATACTGTTATGACGAGACGACGAGTTTTGTATACGCCGGCGGGGTGAGATTGTCCGAGCAGAACGAAAACGGCGATATAAGCTTTGTCATCAATAATGAAAAAGCTGAAAATATCGTCGCGCGTGTCAATGAGATCATCCACGACAGATCCGTTTGCCTCTGGGCCGGTGACCATTACAAAGGACATGTAAATCCGTTCTTTGAAGTGCTGATGAAGGGATTTTCCGAAAACAAGACTCTGTTTTTCAGCCAGCAGCTTCTGGTGGCTCTCGATCTCCGCAATATGGACTCCGATTACGGCATCCTGCCGTATCCGAAATATAACGCCGAACAGAGCGGTTATTACAGCTCGGGGAATCCTTCCTGGCAGACTTTTGTGATTGTTCCGAATACAACTTCGGATCTTGAATTGTGCGGCAATGTTCTCAATGCCCTCGGTTATTATTCGCAGCAGGATGTGATACCCGCTTTTATCGATCAGACCATCATGACAAAAGGAACGCGCGACGGGGATTCCGCCGAAATGCTGGATATAGTTTTTAACAGCATCGTCTATGACGTCGCTTTCTATTATGACTGGGGCGGTATAAAATCCGCTCTGTATACGATACTGCAGCAGAATTCGCCCTTTTCTTCGACCTATGCGAGAATCGAGATATCCGCAGTGAAACAGCTTGAGGAAACGCTTGATATGATTTCAAAATAAAGACAGGATATTCATTGAACAGAGGGGTAGATATGGAACGGTTTTATACGATCGATGATTTTGCGGACGACTTTTTTATACGGAACTCCCGAAGGATGCGTTTTACAGGCACAACCGAAGAGGAACTGGTCGATTGGCAAAAGAAAGCTCGTGCGGTTCTTGCCGATAATATGGGCCTGACCTTACTCGGAGACTATTTTGCGGCACAGCATTTTAACACCTTCGAAAGCAGCATAGCCGAAAGCGTCGCGAAGGACGGTTATACAAGGGAAAAGATCTTTCTGCGGGTCGAACGGGATATCGTTATTCCGCTTTACCTTTTCAAGCCCGTGAATATCGATCCAGGCAAAAAATACCCGGTCATTCTGGCGCCGCACGGACACGGCGGAGGCGGAAAAGTCTGTACCGCCGGAATTCGCGACAGTGAAGCCGTCGCCCTGAGCATTGACCGGCATAACTACGATTACGGTGAAAAATTCGCAAAAAAGGGATGTATCGTCCTGTGTCCCGATGCGGCGGGATTCGGAGACAGACGGGAGCCGCACATGCAGGATGAAAATGCTTTGCTTTCCTCTTCCTGTGAAGTCCTTAACCATATGCTGATTCCGCTCGGACTCAGCATACAGGCTGTTTGGACGCACAATCTGATGCGTCTTGCGGATTATGCGCTGTCGATGGAATACAGCGATCCGGAACGCCTCTATTGCGCGGGACTTTCCGGGGGAGGTTTGCAGACCTTGTTCTTTGCGGCATGTGACGAGCGCGTAAAAAAAGCCGTGATCAGCGGATACTTCTACGGCGTAAGGCAGTCGCTTCTGCATATGCCTCTGAACTGCTCCTGCAATTTCTCTTACCGTTTGTGGTATAATTTCGATATGGGCGATCTTGCCTGTCTGATCTTCCCGCGTGCATTTCTCGTGGAAACCGGAGATCAGGATCCGCTCAACGGCGCAGACGGCGTTGAAAACGTCCGCTCGCAGGTTGAGGTCGCGCGCCGTGCCTATGCGGTTGCCGGCCTTGAGGACAGAATAGAGCATCATATTTACGACGGTCAGCATCGCTGGTACGGCGCCGACACCGATTCTTTCCTCGGGATCGGCTAAAGCCGGTCGGAAACAACAATCCCCTTAGTGCGGACTTGAAATTTTTGGTTCTTTCAAGCGCCTGTCCTAAGGGGATATATATTCGCCCGGTTCCCTTGCTTATTGTATAAACCGGTCCGCGCGGTTTCGGCTGAACCTTTATACAATGAGAGATACTGTTTTGTTTTATCTTTCCGTTATTTTTCTGCTTTTCATTGCCGCCGCAAATGCGGACACGGATATGAGCAGGACAAAGGCTGCGATAACAGCGATATCGGAGGTCTGAGCGGCAGCTGCCGGTTCGGCGGGAAGTGCCGCTTCTGCTGTTTCGGGAGAGACGTCGGTACTTACGGGTTCTTCTGCAGCGGCGGTTGCTGCCGTTTCGGCTGCGGGCTGACCTGTGAGTGTTGCTTTCCAGTATAAATAATCGCCCTCGATAACGCCCGGGTAGTTGAGGTCGCAGGCGTCTTCGGTCCCCGCGTCATGTGTCAGCAGCAGGATGGCGCGCAGCAAAACGGCGTCGTTTTCACCGATTTTTCCGGCGGGAAGCGTTTTTGCCCATGAGAAAGCGGTTTCATAGGTGGTCGTTTTTGCAGATTCATCACGCTTTACGACACATTGGTCCCATGCGCAGTCGACTCCGATTTCACCGGCTGAACCCTCTTCCACTTTATCCTGATATGCGACCAGGACGCCGTCATTGTTGACGCCGTAGAAGAAACGGTTGCGGTTTGCGGTATCGTCGTCTGCAACATCCGATTTGATGTCGAACTGCATGGCGTCGCCTGCCCACGCATTGGCGGGGTCATCCGTCGAGGAGTCGTTGAAGTGAACGTCGTCGACGGATACGCAGCAGAAGTAACAGTTTTTTTCATCCCAGCGCAGGTATACCTGTGTCGAAGTCGGCACCAGATCTGCGTTTCCGTCATGGCTTTTGTCCGAGAGATAATTTACGGCGTCGGCAAACTGTACCGACACAACGGGATCGCCCCAGCCTTCGGCGGGATCATATACGCCGTCAATCAACGGCGTGCTGACCAGTTTCGGCACTTGAATGTCGGTCAGTGTGATTGCGGATACCCCGGTCGTCAAGGGAAATAAAAGAAAGAGCATCAAAACCGGTATCAGGAGACATTTGATCGCTTTTTTCATTTCACTACTTCCTTAAATAAAAAATTTCAGCGCGTTTTCGGCGCTTATATGGATTATAATCAGATTCATATGCTTTGTCAAGGCTTTTTGAATAATTATGGAAAATACACTCTGTGCTTACCTGACAGGATGTCCGCTCTGTATGTTCGGACAAACGGTTCAATTTCATTCGATACTTGACCGGCAATAACTTTCCCGGTCGCCGGAATGTCTCTTCAGTTACAAAAGTCCCTGTGCCGTAAGGTCGCTCCATATCGCGTTGTGAACTTCTGCGCGCATATCCATGGTTTCATTGTAATCGCAAAACTTAAAGCCGCGGCGCATATAGGAATAGCGTGTTGCATTGGTAAATACGATCGCATAGAGGCCCCGCTCCCGGTTTATGAAGAAGGAAGTGCCTGTATTCCCGCAGTGGCCGAAGCTTCCGGGCGGAAAAAGTTTCCCGGTCTGTTGATATTGATTGTCGACAATGAGATACCCCAGTCCTCTTCCCTCTTCCATATCAGGGGTATAATTTTTCTCCGCCATTTCGAAATAGGGCCTGGGATAAAGCTTTTCGCTTTTCGCCAGCACCGCAAGGATGAATTTCCGAACATCGGAGAACGTCCAGAAAGAGGCCCCGTTTCCGGCGACGCCGTCCATATTATAAACGATATTGTCGGCGGCCATACAGGAGCCCGCTTCTTTCCGGTAGTGTGTGATCGCCGCGTTTTCCTCGTTCACGGCAATGTTGAATTTACTCCGCGTCAGACCGAGCTGCCCCTTGAGCCGGGTATAGAATATTTCATCCAGCCTCATGCCGTACAGCTTTTCGAGAATAAAGCCGAGGAGAACATAACCGCTGCAGGAATATTGATAGCCGGAATCCGGTGGAAATGCACTCGGCACCGCCAGTATGTATTCGGAAATGGCGTCTCTGCCGTTCACGGTCACGGTTCTCGGGATCTCGGCGCGTATGATTCCGGATGTATGCGTCATGAGCTGTCTGACCGTGATCTTTTGTTTTTCCGGAGGGACATTCTTAAAATACATATCCAGCGTATCATCGGGCGTCATTCTTCCCTCGCCGGCCGCTTTTAAAAGCAGTGTGCCGGTCACAAGCACCTTGCCCATGCTTGCAATAT
Source organism: uncultured Lachnospiraceae bacterium (assembly GCA_964628455.1). Classification (GTDB taxonomy): domain Bacteria; phylum Bacillota; class Clostridia; order Oscillospirales; family CAG-272; genus JAQVWU01. The sequence continues at coordinate 766 of CAZVPD010000211.1, read as the reverse complement.
CAAAATAAGTGTCGGCATTGACTCGCGGCGACGTGATAAGCGCTTCTTTTCCGTCGATTCCGACAAGTACCGCGTAGGCGTCGAAAAATACGCTTTCGAGTTTATCCTGCATCAGAGCTTTCGTATGGTCTAAATTCATGGATCTTTCCTTCGTTTTATGGTTTTTCTTTGCCCTGCATTCACGTGGCCGATCATGAAATCACAGGTCGGCGACTGTTTCGTCCCCGTGTTTCTCCATCCACTCGACGGCGGTATCGTAAGCCTCGTAATCCAGGTCTGCCATGGTATTGGTGTGCAGGACCACCCCTTCGGCTTCACCCGACAGGATCAGTTCCCGGTACCGGTCAAGCTGCCATCTGACCGCGCTGCCGGTCGCCTGTCTGTCTTCGCCGAAGTTGTAGAGATAACAGCCCAGCATGCGGCGGTTGTCCGGTGTAAGCCGTTTGAATATCTCGAACTTCCCGTCAATGAGAGGGACGTCCGATTCCTTCCAGGTCCACATGATGATGCCGTCGAAGGGCTCGATGTAGCGGCGGAAATCTTCGTCTTTGGCTTCGTCGGTTCCGAACTCATTGAGAGTAATAGTGTATTTCTCGGCGAACACGAGCTGCAGCATTGAGTAGGAAGCCGTCAGCACCTTGTTCCAAGGCAACACGACCACGGAATATCGCGAAGAAGAAGATGGATACGACGTCCTGCTCCGCCTCGATGAAAAGTACCGCCGATCCCTTGAAGACATTCGTCGCTCCGAGCTGAAGATGCCCTC
>CAZVPD010000210.1:0-5478 GCA_964628455.1 uncultured Lachnospiraceae bacterium | reverse complement strand
TAACCAAGTGTTTTAAATGCTTTTCGCGCTTTTCTGCCTTTTTCAGTATACTCTACTTAAAGGCGGAGAACTGATGATCAATTACACGGCAGAAAAAATTATAATGACAGGTCCCGCAGAAAAAGTATTTGAAGGAGTGGTTGAAATATGAATCGGCAGACAATTTTAATACTCGATTTCGGTGGTCAATACAAGGAACTGATAGCCAGATGCATCAGATCCATGAAGGTATATTCTGTAATCAGGCGGGGGGACATGCCTGTTTCCGAAATTATCGAAATGAATCCGGTCGGTATTGTATTGACCGGAGGTCCATCAAGCGTATATCATGATGATTCGCCGAAATGTGACAGCAGTCTGTTTAAAATCGGCATACCTGTTTTAGGCATATGTTACGGCATGCAATTACTTGCATATACCCTTGGCGGGACGGTTTCCGCCTGTGCAAACAAGGAATACGGCACAACCGATGTGACTGTCGATCCTTCATCACAGCTCTTTTTGGGAATGGACATCCTTCAGACTACGCTCATGAGCCATACGGATCAGGTAATAAAACTCCCCGAAGGATTTTTCAGAACCGCTTATTCCGATTCATGTCCCATCGCTGCAGCGGAAAATCAACCGATGAAATTATACGGCGTGCAGTTTCATCCCGAGGTTGAACGAACGGTTCACGGGTCGGATATACTCCGCCGCTTTGTATATGATATATGCGGTGCTGCAGGTGATTACACGGTTGACGATTATTTAAATGAACAGATAACGGAAGTCCGGGCTAAAGTAGGGAGTGATTCCGTTTTACTCGCTCTTTCGGGCGGTGTGGACTCATCGGTGTGTGCCGCTCTTTTATCCAAAGCGTTACCCGACAGGCTGGTCTGTATCTTTGTCGACCATGGTCTGATGCGTAAAAACGAGGGTGATGAAATCGAAGCTGTCTTTTCCAAACGACGTTTGAAATTTATCCGCATAAATGCCGAAAAACGTTTTCTTGATGCTTTGAAAGGGGTATCGGATCCCGAGAAAAAGAGATTGATCATCGGGAAGGAATTTATTTCCGTGTTTGAAGAACAGGCGAAGTTGTTTGAAAATATCAGGTTTTTGGCGCAGGGAACCATATATCCCGATGTTGTCGAATCCGGAACAGGTAATTCCGCAAAAATAAAAAGCCATCATAATGTCGGGGGGCTTCCGGATTTCATGGAATTCCGCGGCATTGTAGAACCTTTGAGGGGATTATTTAAAGACGAAGTGCGTGTCTTGGGAAAAAGGCTTGGGCTTCCGGATTTTATTGTCGGCAGACAGCCGTTTCCCGGTCCCGGACTTGCTATACGGATTATCGGAGAAATAACAAAAGAAAAACTGGATATTCTGCGTGATGCCGATTTTATCTTCCGTGAAGAGATCAAACGGTCCCGGTTGAAACCGGATCAGTATTTCGCCGTGTTGACCAATATTCAGTCAGTCGGCGTAATGGGCGACGGGCGTACCTATGAATATGCCGTTGCGCTCAGGGCGGTAAAAACCAACGATTTTATGACCTGTGAATACATGAAACTTCCCTATAAAACGCTTGACAGGGTCTCGACACGCATTGTAAACGAAGTAAAAAATATCAATCGTATACTTTATGACATAACCGGCAAGCCCCCGGCAACGATTGAATATGAATAAAGAAAACGGGAATAAAAAAATGCCTAAATACATTTTTATAACCGGAGGTGTGGTATCCGGTCTCGGTAAAGGAATCACCGCGGCTTCGCTGGGACGGCTCCTGAAAAACCGGGGGTTAAAAGTAGCCGCTCAAAAACTTGACCCGTATATAAATGTTGATCCGGGTACCATGAGTCCGTATCAGCACGGGGAAGTCTATGTGACCGAAGACGGTGCTGAAACCGATCTGGATTTGGGACATTATGAACGTTTCATTGATGAGGATCTGAACAGATATTCGAATCTTACGACCGGAAAAGTGTATTGGAATGTTTTAAATAAAGAACGGCACGGTCAATATCTCGGTGAAACCATACAGGTTATTCCTCATATAACAAATGAAATAAAAAGTTTTATATATAATCTTGGGACAAACACCTGTGCCGATGTGATCATAACGGAAGTGGGAGGGACGACAGGCGATATTGAATGCCAGCCTTTTCTCGAAGCGATACGACAGGTTGCCTTTGAAATAGGTCACGGGAACTTTCTGTTTATACATGTAACTCTGGTTCCTTATATCAAAACTTCCGGTGAACATAAATCAAAACCCACACAGCATTCCGTAAAAGAACTCCAGTCCATGGGAATCTCACCGAATATTATTATTTGCAGGTGTGATGAACATCTTGATGAAAGCATATTAAAGAAAATCGCATTATTCTGTAATGTGAAGCCCGACTGTGTTATAGAAAATATAACCGTTCCCGTTTTATATCAGGCACCTGTCATGCTTGAAAAGAATAATTTTTCGGATATTGTCTGCAGGGAACTGAATATATCCGCTCCTCCGTGCGATCTCAGCGACTGGAATGATATGCTTCAGCGAATCGATAACAGGACCGGTGAGATAACGATAGCTCTGGTTGGAAAATACATCAGGCTTCATGACGCTTATCTGTCGATTTCGGAAGCATTGCAGCATGCCGGATTTAAGGAAAGCACAAAGGTCACGATCAAGTGGATTGATTCCGAATCGGTTGACAAAGACACGGCGGAACTTCTGCTTTCGGACTGTGACGGCCTGATTATTCCCGGAGGATTCGGAATACGCGGTATCGAAGGAAAAATAACTGCCGCCGGATATGCTCGTACACACAATATGCCGTTCCTCGGTATATGCCTCGGTATGCAGATAGCGGTTATAGAATTTGCGCGGAATGTCTGCGGTTTGACTGATGCCGATTCCGGAGAATTTAACGAGAAAAGTTTAAACAAAGTGATTGACTTTATGCCTGATCAATACAGCGGTATCGCAAAAGGCGGTACGATGCGGCTTGGAAGTTATCCATGTAAAATCGCGGAAAATTCCATCATGCAGAAATCATATAAAACGGACCTTATAAACGAGCGTCACCGGCACCGTTATGAATTTAACAACGATTACCGTGATCTGATGCTGAGTGCCGGTCTGAAAATCAGCGGGACTTCACCCGACGGAGAAATCGTTGAAACAATCGAAATACCCGGTCATCCTTTTTATATCGGCGTCCAGTTTCATCCCGAATTTAAAAGCCGCCCCAACAAGGCGCACCCTTTGTTTATACAGTTTCTTAAATCAGCAGCCGAAAGGAAATATTCCGTATGTTAAGAAATTATCATGAAGAATTTGAGTCACGTTCGGAATTTATCAAAAAAATAATAACCGACAGTCACTCGGATGGAATCGTTTTTGCAAACAGCGGAGGTAAAGACTGCACATTGGTCGGTATATTATGCAAGGCTGCCTGTGATAATACGGTGGGCATCATGCTGCCGTGTCAGTCGAAACGTAATTTTTCCGAAGATATTGACGACGCGCGTTCTTTTACATCGAAATTCGGAATAGAAAACCGTTTGATCGATATCAGTGAATTGAAATCGATTTTGGTTGAAAAACTCAGCAAAACAACCGAATTGAACGATGCGGCACTCATGAACATCGCTCCGCGTCTGCGTATGATAACGACGTATGCTGCTGCAGCTGCTGAAAATCGTCTTGTCGCAGGGACCGGAAACCGAAGTGAAAATTACATGGGGTATTTTACCAAGTGGGGCGACGGAGCTTATGATTTTAATCCGATTGCTGATCTGACGGTTACCGAAGTATATGAATTCCTTACTTATCTGGGCGCACCGGAAAACATCATAAAAAAAGCTCCTTCAGCCGGTCTTTTTGACGGACAGACAGACGAAGAGCAGATGGGCATCACATACGCCAAAATCGACAGGTACCTGTTGACCGGAATCGCATCAGATGAAGATAAAGCATTGATCGAACGCTTTCATTCCCGAAGCGAACACAAAAGAAAAATGCCTCTGACATACAGGTAAGCAGACAATGATTAATAATAACTATAAGAATATTGCGGATAACTATCTCTTTGCAGATGTCTCGAAAAAAACAGCGGAATATACCGCAAAGAATCCGAATAAAAAAATCATTAAAATGGGCATAGGGGATGTTACACTCCCCTTGTGCGAAGCATCTGTTGCCGCCATGCATAAAGCGACTGATGAAATGGGCATTCAAGAAACATTCCGCGGATACGGACCTTATGAAGGATACGCATTTTTGCGTTCCGCTGTCATGGGTTATTATGCGGCACGCGGAATAAACATCGGTCTTGATGATATATTTATCAGTGACGGAGCAAAAAGCGATCTTGGTAACATATTGGATATATTCTCTCAGACAGCGAGTGTGCTGATTCCCGATCCGGTTTATCCCGTTTATGTGGATACAAATATTATGGCAGGAAGAAAAATATATTATCTTGATGCAAACGAAAATAATTTATTTTTACCGGCACCCGATAAATATGCTTTTTTTGATCTTATATATCTATGTTCTCCGAATAATCCGACAGGGGCTGTTTATAACCGCGGACAACTGAAAGAATGGATCGATTATGCGATGGAAACCGGTGCCGTCATTTTATTTGACGCCGCATATGAAGCGTTTGTCTGTCAACCCGGATTGCCGCAAAGTATATATGAGATAGAAAACGCAGATAAATGCGCAATCGAATTCTGTTCTTTATCGAAAACAGCGGGTTTTACCGGTACGCGCTGCGGTTATACCGTTATACCCCAAACGATTATCAGAGACGGTCTGTCTCTTAATAAAATGTGGCTCAGGCGTCAGGCAACGAAATTTAACGGGGTCCCTTATATTATTCAGCGCGGAGCTGAGGCTGTATTCACTTCGCAAGGTCTGATACAGATAAAAAACGCAATCGACGTATACAGAAACAATGCATCTGTCATTACTGCGGCACTCGATCAGGTCGGTATCTGGTATACCGGAGGATTAAATTCACCCTATATATGGCTGAAATGTCCTGATTCGATGGAATCCTGGCAATTTTTTGATTTTCTTCTGAACAAAGCCGATGTTGTGGGCACACCCGGTTCGGGATTCGGCAAAAACGGACGCGGATTTTTCAGGTTGACATCATTCGGAGATCCTTCACTGACAAAGGAAGCGGCAGATAGAATTGTTGATTTATTTAAAAATAAAATATGCGTTTAAAAACCGTCATATCAGCTGTAAGCCGGTCGGTTTTCATCCTTGATTAAACAGTAATGCTATAAAAGCACGACAGCAGGATATAATCCGGCTGCCGTGCTTTTATCATTTATAATTTATTTATGATTTATTTAAAATAAACGGTTTTACCGGTTTGAGCGGATTTATATATTGCTTCAATGATTTCGGAAACCACACATGCTTCTTCGGGTTTAACAAGCAACTCCGCTCCATTTCTGATAGCTTCAAAAACA
>CAZVPD010000209.1:343-5520 GCA_964628455.1 uncultured Lachnospiraceae bacterium | reverse complement strand
TATTCTTCAAATGTTTTAATGATCGCCGCCTGTGTTTTTTCGGTGACTGCCTCGTATTTTGAAGCGAGGTCACGCGACCCGGTCTGAAGCAGGTTTGTCATCACTCCGCCCATATCCCCCCAGGAGAAGATGAACATCAGGTCATAGGTCCGTGTGCTCATGACGATATCGAGCATGGCTTCGGATTCGTCGTCGCGCGAATACTTGCGCTTGAGCAGCGTGTCGTAGTAGACGTCCTTCACCGTCGCCCGCGACTGCGCGGCCATCGCCTCGAGGATGATACCGCAGCGTTCGGTGTCGGAAACGGTGACGGGGACAACCATCGAAGTCACCGCGGTGTCATACGGCGTGTAATAGGCGCCCTGATCTTCGTCATACGCCGGCATCGGCAGAAAGCCGAAATCGTGCTCCATATCGCGGAATTCCGTGAATATCAGCGGTTCCGCAATGGTAAAGAGATACAGGTCCTGCGTAAACTGGATCCTGCTGTAGGTGTGCGGGATCATGTCGGTTTTGAGTTTGTTGATAAAATAGCTGCTCTGTTCATCCGTGAAAATATCCGTGAGTTTTTCAAACGCGCCGACCGAACGGTCGCCGAGAGGCATGACTTCGGGAATTTTATCCGCTTCGGGGACGGAAGTGAAGCGGAGCCCGCAGCCGAGGTAATAATAGTTGATATGGTCGTAAGCGAGGCTGACGCCGTAAACGTCGTCCTGGTCGCAGAGGCTGTTGCCGTTGACGTCGGCGTAAACGGCTTTGCTCATCTCTCCGAAAACGTCGACGGTCCATTTGTTTTCGCCGACCAGCTCATAAGGGCTGTCCAGGCCGTAATGACCGGTCAGGAATTTATTGAATACGATCAGCAGCGTGCAGTCGTCGTCCATCAGGCTGATATCCCCCGTGGCAAAATACGATTTCCCTCCGATGGCGTATCCCTCGAAGATGTTGGCGTCCCACCAGGGCATGGTGACGTCGATGTACGGGATCTCTTTGAAATCCATGAGATAACCGGAGGACGCGAGCGCGGCGACCGTCCTCTGCGAGAAGACCGCGTCATAGCTGTCCTCCCCTGCCGAAACCGCCTTCTTCGCGGCGCCGGGAACGTCGTCCGTCCGCACTTCGCCGATCGTTATGCCGTATTGTTCCTCGATGATGCTGTTTCGCTCGTAAATCGCGTCGTTGAGCGGTTCCCCGTCCATTTTTTCGGCCAGTATATCCGTCGTTCCGAAATATCCGGTGTCGGTGACCAGAAAAGTGAAGGCAGCGCCGTCATACGTGACCTGCGGAAGGTCCGGTTCGAGCTGCGTCTCGCTTTCGGTTATTTCGGTCACGGCTTTCTGCAGCGTTTCGGAGGGGGCTACGGCTCCCTTTTCCGCGCATGCAGCAGCGAGAACCGTCACAAATGCAAGAATGGCAGCGGACATATACTTTAAGAAGCTGCCTTTTGATATACTTTTCATAGTGTCCCTCCGTCCCTTTTCATCCGGCCGCTTCGAGCGAAGCGATGAATTTGTCGATGGCCGCCAGCGCTTTGGGTTCCGATTTCGCATACTCGGAAGCAAAGTCGCGTTTCTCGCGTGCCGTCATATCCATGAAGGTGTTGATAAATCCGCCCCAGTCGAATACCGCGCCGAGGTCATACAGGCGGGACGCGAAGACCAGATCGAGCATGGCTTCCGAATCGGTGTCCCGGAGAGATTTGCCCTTCAGCGTGATCTCGTAATAAGCCGGCGTCAGCGTGTCCATGGAATACGCCGCCATCGCTTCGGTCAGAATGCCCGTCCTATCAAGGTTCGTATTGGTAATGGGCACGGAATAGGCCGTACAGTTGTAGGTGCTGTAGCTATTGTAATAATCCTGCTGTTCCTCGCTCAGCTTGGGGGTGGGAAGCAGGCCGAAATTCACGTCGTATCCGCGCAGGATCTCGACCACCTTCATGCTGCCCATCCAGAACAGGGACCTCCCCTCCCCGAAGTTTTTGTTGATGCATTCGTCGAACACGTGATTGTATGTGCCCTTCACGTTGATGTTCAGCAGCGTCATATTGCGATCGAGCATCAGATCGAATATTTTTTCAAGCGCGGACAGCGTGTTGTCCCCGTATACGGACAGATACGGGAGGTCGTTTTCATCCTTCGAGGTGACCGTCACGCCCGAACCGACCAGCAGCGCGTAGGTGTTGTAGGATTCGCTGACAAACGCATACTGGTCAAAGTCATCCTGCTGGCCGTTGCCGTCAAGGTCGGCGGGGATCGGCTTCATCATCCCGAGCATCGCGTCGTAGGTCCATCCGCCCGAACGGACCAGGTCATAGGGCGACTCCGCATTGTATTCCGCGTTCATGTCCTTGTTGAAGCCGATGACCCAAGTCCCGGTATTGTCCATGACCGAAATATCACCGGTCATCATGTAGATCTTGTTTAAAACAGACAGGCCGCGGGTCAGGTTGCCGTCCCACCAGGGTTTGTCGAAATCGATATGCCCGAGCTGTCCGAAATCGATCAGGTGATTCGCGGTCAGCAGCGACGAAAGTTCGCCGAGTGAATCGGTGATCAGGTCGGCGGAATCGTCTCCGGCCAGAATAAGTTTTTTAATGGTAACAGCGGGAAAATGAACGGGCACATTGGTGACCGCGGCGTTGAAATTCTCCGAAATCCTCAGGTTGCGCTCATAGACCGCGTCGTTGACCGGCTCGCCCGTCACTCCTTCGGAGACGATGTCGATCGCCGTGAATTTTTCATGTTCGGTGCCGCGCGCCATGATGCGGAAAGCGTATCCCTCAAAATCGGAGGCGGGAACATCGGGTTCCGGCATACCGGAAGCCGTCTCTTCGGAACCGGCCGGTTCCGTTTCTGTGGAAGCGGGTATCGTCTCTTTGTTTTCGCCGCATGAGATAAAAACAAGACCAAGCGCCGCAAACAAAAATATCAAGGTCAATGCGGAAAGCGTCCGGTTTTTCATTGTTCGTTCCTTTCACGGTTCTGTATCGTTGTGATGGGATGATCGGTCCGGAATCTTTAAAGGCTGCATTTATTGATAAACTGTTTATAGAATGTAACCACAATAAGAATTATAATACAGGGGGTAATTATTGTCAATAAAAATATTCAATATACGGCTTGTGCCGTTTTCGCTTATAAAAAAGCAGCCTTCTCTGCTTTGGTAAAGCGAGACGGTTGCTTTAAAATCCGGATAAAATGCGAATGGAATTTATTTTGCGGACAATAACATCTCCGCAGCTTCTTCTTTCGAAGCAGTGAAAAAAATATCGCTGCCGCTGTTGCTCTCGTAAATAAAATCCTTCAGCGGTTTGCTTGTATACCGGCCGAAATCACCGTATATCGCAAACTTGACCCGGTAATTGACGAACTTCTGCAGGATATCTCCTGCGAGGCGCGTGCTCAGGATAAAAAAATCCTCGCAGACAGCTTCCTTGTTGAGGGCGATTCTGCTGCATCCGGTCCCGTAAAACACCTCTGTTATAAAATCGAGCGCCGACCGGACGTCCGCGATGATGATTTCATCGCTTTCGGCCAGCAGGACTTTTTCACCGCCCTCTCCGATGACCGTTGTTTTCATATCGTGTGGAAAACCTGCCTTCCCTGCGTTCTCCGTCCTGAATTCAGCCTGTCAGTTCTCTCTCCAGCTCTGTCCCCCGATCGGTTTTATGCCTCGGATATCCGTGCGACGGCCGGTGCCCAGGTTGGCGGTGATCTCCGTACCGCCGGCAAACGCCGTGCGCTGCACCTGCCCGTCTTCCGAAAGGATCTCGAAGCCGGTCATCTCCGCTTTGCCGGTCCTGCGGTGCAGACGCGCGACGGGCAGCGCTCTGGACAAGGCGTATTGCGTCGCAGGGTCCTCAAAACGGGACCGGTAGACGAATGTTTCGCTGCCCCTTCCCGTCCATCCGTATTGCGCTCCGAAGGGAAAAACATCGGGCGGACAGCCGTAGAGCGCGTCCATGGAGGACATCAGGTCCGCGCGTCCTCCGCCGTATTCATAAAGATCCGGACCGACGCTGCGGCTGAAGTGGGAAGCGTTGTAGTTATGCACCTCCCACCAGGAATGGATGATGCTGTCATGATAGACAAGCCCTGTCAGCGGCACCGGTCGGAAAGCCTTCAGGCCGAAAAGCGGCCAGGCCTTGACCGAGCCTATGTCGTATTCCATGCCGAACAGGTCATTGAAGTTCTCGGAACTTACGGCACGGGACTTCTCCCCTTTGCCTTTGCCCGCGGTCAGCGTCTTTCTCAGCCACGCCAGCGTCTCCCCGCGGGACATGGGCCTGCCCTGATGCGCGGCGTGGTCCGAGGCATAACACTCGCTGACCGCGGCGCAGGTCAGCACGTCGAAATGGTCCCAGGTCATATGGTCGAATTCACCCGCCGCGGCCTTTTCCTCAAAGCGGAACATCTCGGGCGCGCAGGTTTTGTACCATGTAAAGTTATCGATCTGCCAGGCGAATATTTTGTTTCCGTCCCGGTCAAGGCGGTGTATACCGGCATTCTCCGGCGTGCCGGCCGCTTCTGTGATCCAGGTCCAGGGGCTGACGTCATAGCCGATGTCTCTGATCCTTCCGATTTCTTCGCGGCTGAGGCCGATCGGAGGCAGCCCGCCCATCCTGAAGTCTTTGCCGAAGCAGCTGAAAGAAACGGGATACACAAGGGCGCGGTCAAATCCGTAATCCCTGAGTTTTCTGCATTCAGCCGCATAATCGAGGTCGTCCCGGCAGTATCCGACAAAACACATCAGCGAGCCGAAAAGCCGTTCCAGGTTCGGGCGTTCCGCGATCTTCTCCTCCCAGGACGCGAAGCGTCCCCTTTCCCTCACCCGCGCGCGGTAGCGCTTCGCAATGGGCACAATACCCGGATCCGTAAAATAAAAGCGAAGTTCGCGTTCATAGCGCATCGACCCGATCGAACTGTCCTGTATGTTCTGAACGCCGAAACCGTCTGCGTCTTTCCCGTACTGCCATATGCAGTCCTCCGCGGTTTCCGCAGCGGCCGTAAGCCCGCCGCTTTCGCCGAGGATGCCGTACATCATCATGGAAAAACCCGTGTGCTGTCCGCTCCGGCAGTTGTTTCGGAATTCCTGCCCCCGGCCGTCCCAGAGCATGCCCTGCATGACCGGCAGGCGCAGGTTGACGCGCGGCTTGCCGGTGTTGGTGTCGGTGACCA
>CAZVPD010000209.1:0-333 GCA_964628455.1 uncultured Lachnospiraceae bacterium | reverse complement strand
GACCGGCAGCAGCAGCTTCATCCCTTCGCCTGCCGGCAGAAACGCGCCGGGCATGGAAACGGCTTTGATCTCATCGCTGTCCGGAACGGCAAGACGGACTTTGACGCCGTCCTCAAGCAGCGAATAATGAAAAACAATTCGTTCGCCTCCTGCCGTGCAGGTAAGCGTCAGGACCTCGCCTGTGACCGTCGCCCGCACGGGTTCCAGCCTTTTCATTTGACCGGCTTCCGGACCGGGATAATCGCCGACCACCTGAGCGCCCCACATCGAAGTATCCTCGTCGAGCCTCCATTCGGTGCCTCGCTTCAGGTCAAGCAGCCTGAGCCCCCTGCC
>CAZVPD010000208.1:0-5576 GCA_964628455.1 uncultured Lachnospiraceae bacterium | reverse complement strand
AAGGATATCGGAATCGATCCGGGCGCATCAACCATATCGATATTTATGAAAGGACGCGGTATTGTCCTTCGTGAACCGTCTGTAATCGCTGTTGATAAGAATACAGGCGATATTATAAAAATCGGATCTGAAGCCAAATTAATCGTCGGAAGAACACCGGGAAACATCGCTGTTCTGAGACCGCTGCGCAGCGGAATAAACATACAGTATGATACTTTAACCAAAATGCTTGCTTTTTTTATTAAAAAAGCATGCGGTTCCCTGACTTTTAAACCCCGTGCGGTTATTTGCGTCCCTTCGGGTATATCCGAAGGGGAGGAATCGGCCATTATTGATGCTGCAAATGCGGCAGGAGCGAAAAAGACCTATCTGATTGACGAAACGATCGCTGCTGCGTCAGGAGCGGGACTTGACATATCTCTTCCCAGCGGAAATATGGTTATAAACATAGGCAGCAATATGACCGACATCAATGTCATTTCGCTGAATAAAGTTATTGTTTCAAAATCATTGAAAACCGCGGGAGACAGTTTCGATGATGCCGTTGCGTCTTATTTGAGGAATACTTATGAAATCATGATCAGCGAAGAAACGGCCGAGGAAGTAAAAAGAACGATCGGTGCGGTATCCGGAACATATCCCGTAAAACAGATCCATATTCACGGCGCCGGATATTATGACGGATTACCCAAAAGTGTCGGTCTTTCCTCTGCAGAACTTACGGAAGACCTGGCAAAACCGGCTGATATCATTGCAGATGCGGCCGTGTCGGTTATCGAACAAACACCGCCCGAACTTATAACCGATATAGAAAAGAACGGTATTACTCTTACGGGCGGAGGCAGTATGCTTTCCGGCTTAAGCGAACGGATATCCGGCAAGACCGGAATCAGAACCACACTCGCGGACAATGCTTCCGTCTGCGCTGTACTTGGCGTCGGTTATTATCTTAACAGGATATCGGAACTGCCGGATGGTTCGGTCCGTATGATCAAGCGAAGCTGATCAATAAAAATATATAAGAAAGCGGGGAATTGTTATAAAAAAGTATGTATTTGGATTAATACTGTTTATTTCAGTATCTTTTTTCAGCGGAATGCTGTCATGCGCCGGAATCGAACAGAAAGAGAAATCTGAATCCGCTTCTTCGGAGACGACCGAAAAAACCGCAGAAATGACCAAATACGACTATGCCGGCGAAATGTTCGGCGCCTTGCCTGTCATCGATCTGGAAGGATCGGAATTTATTATTGCGGCACGTGCCGCTGTCGGAACATCGGAAAAAGAAATCTGGGTTGAAAAGATGGACGGAGATGTTATCAACGATGCGATATACAGCAGAAATCTCGTAATAAATGAAAAATTTCATTGTGCCGTTACTCTTAAGACAGGCGATGTTGTATCGATAACAAAACAGGCTGTGACGGCAGGCGATGATACCTGTAAACTAGTCTATCCGTCTATCGTTGACGGAGCATCCCTTGCACAGCAGGGCTATCTGCTGAATTATCTGGATTTCGAACATGTAAATATATATGAACCGTGGTGGGATCAAGGTACCGCGGAACTGGAAATCAGCGGCAAAGTTTATTTTATGAACGGCGATATCAATATTCTTGATAATGACGTGACCTATATCCTCATGTTCAACAAGAAAATCATTACGGATGTAGGCCTTGAAGAACCTTACAGGCTGGTAAGGAACGGAAAATGGACAATAGATATATTTACATCTATTATAAAAGATGTCACTGCGGACATTGACGGCGACGGAAGTTATACCGATAACGATATGTATGGCTATGTCACCACCGGAGCGGGTCCCAATACATTTTTTTATGCATCGGGTTTGAAATTTATCGGATTTGATTCGGAAGGTATACCGGTACTGGATATCAACCACGAAAAAATCACATCGCTTCTTGAAAAAGTTGTTGATATTTTTCATAACGACAATACAACGCGCATACCGGGCAGCGTCGAAACGGGAAGAGATATGTTTATGGAAGACCGTGTACTGTTTTACGGCGAAGTTTTAAGCTACATAATCAACATACGTGCCATGGAGACTGCATTCGGAGTTCTTCCTCTTCCGAAATACGACGCCGAACAGGAAAGATATTATACCCACTGTGAGGGTAATGCTTCAACTGTGGGGGTCCCGATGGTGCTGACAGATCCTTTAAGTGCATCGGTTATACTGGAAGGCATGGCACTGCAGTCATATATAAAAATTACGCCTGCCTATTATGATACCGCGCTTCAGCGAAAATACACACGGGATGACGAGTCTTCGGATATGCTGGATATAGCGCTTGCCAATCGGATCTACGATATCGGAAAATTATACAGCAGTCTGGGATTATCGTCGATATTCAACAATCTCGGTATAAAAGGTTCTGCCGATTTTGCTTCCTCTTACGCCAAAGCGGAAAAAACAGCTGTTAAAAATCTGGACAAAATAGTCGGTTCTTTTGCGGAGCAGGATTATTGATCCTCTTTCTCGAGGTGATGCAGTGAATAAAATAAAAATTATTTTTATCGTAACATCGCTGATTGCAGGTATGCTTTTTTCCTGCTCTTCCGACACGAAAATCGCGGCGGAAAATGATCTGCAGGCGTCAGCGGCGGAACCTATAAAAATAATGGGTGTCGATGTGATAAACTTCAAAGATTATACGGAAATCTGTGCGGTCAACGACAGGACAGATATTGATCTTATCGGTGACCTTTATTTAAACGGCATCCGTGTTCCCATTGACCGTACCGAAAAAACATTTTATCTCACGGTTGCCGCAGGTGACGAACTAAGTAAATATAAACTGACTTACAGCAAAACAGATACTCATATAAAGTTCGTCGAAAATCCCGATCTGACTCTTCCTGTTGCGGAAGCGGCAGCATCGGGAAAAAGTTATAAATTATTCGCATATGACAATATCGGTTACGCGCTTTACAAAATCGTATTCACATATTTGCCTGTTATGACCATCGATAACAAAGGATCGGTTGATAATGCAGACTATCCGATTACAACCGACGAAACGGAAGCGAAAATGACGCTTACGGATAACGGAATCCGATATGAGTCCGATATCGTGATCAATATCCGCGGCGGTTCTTCGCAGTCGTTTCCGAAAGCCGGTTATAAGATGAATCTGGTATCGGAAGGCGGGCAGAATGATTTGAATCTTCTGGAAATGCGGGAAGATGACGACTGGATCCTGCTTGCTCTCTATTCGGACGAATCCAAAATCCGGGACCGCTTGTCCGCGGACCTGTGGTCCGCATTCGGGGCGATAAATAACAATTACGGTATACACAACGGCACCCAGATAAAATATATGGAATTGATTCTAAACGGGCGCTATTGGGGATTATACGGACTTACCGTTCCGGTCGATAAAAAGCAGCAGGATATCAGCGAGAAAAAAAGTGAAATTCTGTGCAAAACAGAAAGCTGGGAAATTCCCGGATCCGATAAACTGCGTAAATCGGATTCGGAACAAACGGTCGATTCGATCGTAATGAAACACCCCCGGGAACCGGATAATTATTCCTGGAATATTGTCGCCGATTTAGTGGAACTTATTTATGAATCCGATGACGATGTATTTTATGATGAAATCGGTGAAAAAACAGATATCGAAAATGTTCTCGATTACTGGATTCTGGTAAACGTTATCAGCGGAGAGGACAATGCATGGAAGAACATGTATATTACATTCAAACGGATGAACAGCGCTTATACAGCCCTGATATGTCCGTGGGACTGCGATCTGTCCTGGGGTGTGACCTGGGACGGCGACGCCGGTCTTTTGTGGCAATACAAAGAAAAAGAGCTGACCGAAATGATCGGCGGAGGTCAGCTGCCGAATCGCATGATACTTCTCGACGTAAACGACGCACGTAAAAAACTCGAAACCAGGTGGAAAAAGCTGCGTAAAGGTATATTGTCCGATGATGAGCTTATACGACATGTTGAAAGTCTGACAAGCGAGATAAAAAAATCGGGCGCATGGAGCCGGGAAATAAAGCGCTGGCCGTCTGGCGGACATGCTCCGGACGATAATTTATATATCAAAAAATTCATTAAAAACCGTATGGAATTTCTTGACGAATACATTGAAAAAATCAACAGGTAACAGAGGAATTTGATAAAAAAAGCGAAAAAAAGCGTTCCGGAATTGATCCGGAACTTCTTTTTTACTGCTCAGATATCCATATACATGCGGATACGGTCGGTATGTCGGCCGCCCTCAAAGGAATGGTCAAGAAACTGGTCGACAATATCGACGGCAAGAGCATCCCCGAGGACACGTCCGCCCAGGCACAGAACATTCGCGTCATTGTGCTGGCGGGTCAGCCTTGCGCTGTATGTATCGGCACAGCATGCGGCGCGTATTTTGCTGTGTTTATTCGCCGCAATCGACATCCCTATGCCGGTTCCGCAAATCAGGATCCCGAGGGTGCAGTCATTTTGCGTTATCGCCTCACAGACAAGATGGGCATAATCGGGATAATTGACCGATTCCGTGTTGTCGGTTCCGAAATCGATAAATTCAATATTGCGCTTTACAAGATGGACCTTTATTTTTTCTTTTAATTCATAACCGCCGTGGTCCGAAGCGATTGCTATTTTATCGTGCAAGTTAAAACCTTCTTTCTGCGGTCGTGACTTCATATCCGGGATATTTTATTTTCGGCGGCTGTCCTTTCTGCCTGTGATGCTCTCAGATAAATCGGCGACAATTCGGTATCGGTATAGGGAAGCCGGTCGGCGGTATATTTTAAAAATGCGATGGAAGCCACCGTATAGGCGTTCTGATAACGAAGCTGTTCGGGTGTCTGACGAATCGAAGGCATGTTTATCTTTTCATGCGCCAGATCATAGCCGTCCCCCGTAAAATAAACGGGAAGAGCAAGAATTTCGAGTTCGGCAGCGAGATCGCCGATCGTTGTCATCCTGTCGGACATAAGCCGGCTGCCGTTTTTAAAAAGCGCATTATATACCTGGCCGCGCCGTGCATCCATAACAGGACAGACAACGGAATTCCCAGGAATGCCGTCAAAATTATAAGCTAAAGCTTCCAGCGCGGAAACTCCGACGCACGGCTTATTCAAACCGAACGCAAGTCCCTTGACGGTAGAAACACCTATTCTGACACCTGTAAAAGAACCCGGTCCGGCCGAACAGGCAAACATATCAATATCATCGGAACCGATATGCAGTCTATCGTATAACGAATGAATCATCGGCAGCAGTGTTTCGCTGTGCATACGCGTTTTATTTAAATTAAATTGGGAAATAAGCCTTAAGTCTTCGGTTAATGCTGCCGATGCGGTGGTTGCCGATGTTTCTATGGCTAATATCAGCATTATTTTTCCTCGTTTATGATTTCTGCTTTTATACTGCGGCTGTTCTCATCGGTTTTTTCGAAAATCACACGGACATAAGGTAACGGAAGGGGGTAGGGTATATTTTCACACCATTCCGCCGCAATAACGATTCTTTTGTTATATGGGCCGAATAAATCGTCAAATCCCGCCGAATACAGGTCGTCTTCATCGGTAAT
>CAZVPD010000207.1:3414-5642 GCA_964628455.1 uncultured Lachnospiraceae bacterium | reverse complement strand
AGCAAAAGGCGGTATTCGGTCTGCCGGTGATCAAAGAGGAATACTGCGTCGGATGCGGTCTCTGCGTCAAAACACTGCCGGGATTCTATGAAATGAAAGATAAAAAGGCGTACGTCAGAAAAGACCGCGCCGAAAACATCAGCTCCGGCGATATCATGAAATCGGTCAGCGAATGCCCGACCAAAGCGATCGTCTATGATCCCGCGCAAAAAACCGAATCCGCATAACGAACAAAAACCATTACGGAGGAATTACAACCGATGAAAATTCTCAGAGCGGCGATACGCATTTTATTCCTGGGTTTGTTCCTGTTCCTGGTCACAAACGGAAAAATGGTCATCTGGCTCGCTTTATTCGCGGTCAGCCTGGCCGCGGCGCTCTTTTTCGGCAGGATCTACTGCGGGTACGTCTGTCCGATGAACACGGTGATGATACCGGCCGCCCGGATCTCGAAAAAGCTCGGGCTGCAGACGGCGTCCGTACCGAAGTGGCTCCGCTCCGGGAAGATCGCCTGGGCCGGCCTCGGAGCAAGCGTGCTTCTGACGCTCATCCTGAAAAGAGCCGCGCGGATCGACCTGCCGGTCCTGCTGATATGGCTGGTCCTTTCGATCCTCGTCACTCTGAGATATAAACCCGCCGTATTCCACAACCTCCTCTGCCCGTTCGGCCCCCTGCAGAAGATCGCGGGAAGACCGGCCGCGCACTCGGAGAGAGTCAGCCGCGACGCCTGCACCGGCTGCGGAAAATGCGTGAAGGTGTGCCCCGCCGACGCCGTCAGAGTCGGCGGCGACAGGAAAGCCGGCATCGAAACGGCGCTCTGCCATCAGTGCGGCAGCTGCAGCCGGGTCTGTCCCGTGAACGCGGTCAAATACAGCGGAAAACCGTGAAAGCATAAAAAAATTTATAAAACGTGACGGGATTACATATTTGTTAAAATATTTATGATATAATAGCTGTATAAGCAGCTATCGGCCGGCGGCCGAGAATAAAAATAAAAACAACGAGGAGTAAAATGATGAAAAGATATCAATGCAACGGATGCGATTACATTTACGACCCGGCAGTCGGCGATCCCGACGGCAAAATACCCCCCGGCACGGCTTTCGAAGACCTGCCCGACGACTGGACCTGTCCCGTCTGCTTTGTGGAGAAAGACAATTTCGAACCGATCGACGAATAATAAAAACACCGGAGGAATGACCGAATGAGCATGTTTTGTTATCAGTGCCAGGAGACGGCACGCGGAAAAGGCTGCGAGGTTCGCGGCGTATGCGGCAAAAGCGAAGAGACGGCGAAGCTTCAGGACCTGCTGATCTACTCCCTTAAGGGCTTAGCGCAGGTCGTCGTAAAAGGAAAAGCCGATGCGGCGGCTTTGGGCGACACCAACTACCAGACCGTCAAAAGCCTGTTTATGACCATCACCAACGCCAACTTCGACAACGCGGCGATAGAAGAACAGATCAAAACCATTGTTTCGATCCGCAATGACCTGATCAAAAAGACAGGGGTGTCCGGCCTGCACGACGCGGCTGCCTTCACGCCGGGCACAACGGAGCAGATGCTCGAAAAAGCTTCGTCCGTCGGTGTTCTCGCGACCGAAAACGAGGACATCCGTTCGCTTCAGCAGATGATCACCTACGGCCTGAAGGGAATGGCGGCCTATACCGAACACGCCCTGATGGCCGGAAAAGAAAACGCGGAGATCTACGCGTTTATCTACGAAGCGCTTGCGGCTCTGCTCGATGAAACGCCCGGAGCGGATGAGCTTGTCGCACTCACCCTGAAAACGGGCGAATACGGCGTAAAGGCGATGGCGCTTCTGGATGAAGCCAACACCTCGAAATACGGAAATCCCGAGATCACGAAAGTGGACATCGGCGTCAGGAAGAATCCCGCGATCCTGATCTCCGGCCACGACCTGACCGACCTCGAGCAGCTCCTCGACCAGACGGCGGGGACCGGCGTGGACGTCTACACCCACAGCGAGATGCTGCCTGCCCACTACTATCCCGCGTTCAGGAAATACGGCAACTTCGCCGGCAACTACGGCGGTTCGTGGTGGAAGCAGACCACCGAATTCGAGACCTTCAAAGGCCCGGTCCTGTTCACGACGAACTGCATCGTCCCCCCGAAGAGCGAGGAGATCCGGCAGAGGATCTTCACGACAGGCGCGGCGGGTTACCCCGGCTGCACGCACATCGTAGCCGATGCGCAGGGTCACAAGGATT
>CAZVPD010000207.1:0-3404 GCA_964628455.1 uncultured Lachnospiraceae bacterium | reverse complement strand
AACGGCAAAAAGGATTTCTCGGCCGTCATCGCGATGGCAAAAACGCTTCCCTCCCCCGTTGAGATCGAAACGGGCAGCATTGTCGGCGGTTTCGCGCACAGCCAGGTGCTGGCGCTTGCCGACAAAGTCGTCGAGGCCGTCAAGTCGGGCGCGATCCGGAAATTCTTCGTCATGGCCGGCTGCGACGGCCGGATGAGATCCAGGGACTACTACACCGAATTCGCGCAGAAGCTCCCGAAAGACACGGTCATCCTGACCGCGGGCTGCGCGAAATACCGATACAACAAACTGGACCTCGGCGACATCGGCGGCATCCCGCGTGTCCTCGACGCCGGTCAGTGCAACGACTCGTATTCGCTTGCCGTCATCGCCATGACGCTGCAGAAAGTCTTCGGACTCGACGACATCAACAAGCTCCCGATCGCCTACAACATCGCCTGGTATGAGCAGAAAGCGGTCATCGTGCTGCTCGCGCTCCTGTCCCTCGGCGTAAAGAACATCCACCTCGGCCCGACCCTTCCCGGCTTTCTGTCTCCCAACGTCGCGAAAGTCCTGATCGAGAAATTCGGCATCGCCGGCATAGGCACCGCCGACGCCGATCTGGAACTGTTCCTGGCGTAAACGATCACGGTATCGTAAGCACAACACCGGTTCCCGTGCCGGAGACATTGTTTTGATCAAAAAGATTTACGCATAAAACCGGCCGTCTGTCAATTTTCACAGGATTGACAGACGGCCGGTTTCCGTTGCCGGCGCATTTAAGCCGGAAGTCCGTTCCCCTCTATGGAGGGGTAGGGCTGTGCAGTTATACGGCACGCTTTTTGACCACCCCGGTGCTGACGCACCACCCCTCCGAAGAGGGGAATGGATGCGTTTTCCAATTCCCCTTTTGGGAGGGGTGCCTGAAAGGCGGGGTGGTTAAGTTCCCCGCGCTTTCAAGGCGCTGACCACCCCGGTGCTGACGCGCCGCCCCTCCGGAGAGTGGAATTTATAAGGGGAATTTCGGCTTAAAAGTTAAATTTCTTTAAATAAAACTTGACAAATTATGGCATGTATTGTATAATGGGTGAACAATTCTTTCACTTATCCGATGCTGTAATACAAATCCGTTCACCTCTATCGGAAGCCGTCTTTTCTGCCGGGGAATTTCAGGCTTTCTTTGGAGCATAATTCGGAATACCCGGTATTTTTTGAGCCTTCCTCCTCGGGAGAAGCCTCAGATTTTGGTTCGGATGTGCGGATGGTACGTCCCTGACGGCAAACCGTTTTATAAAAAATGATCCGGTACGATCCTATGTGAGGTTGTTATGGAAGAAAAAATATCTGAACAGCAGAACGGCATCCGGCGGCGTTTTGAAGATGCGCTGCAGGTTTTTACGGAAAAGCTGAAACCCGACCCCAACGTCCTGGCGGTGATTCTTTGCGGCAGCCTATCAAACGATACGGTGTGGGAAAAAAGCGACATGGACGTCAATGTGATCGTTCGCGAGCAAAAACTGCCGGTCACGGGCTTTTGCGTTGAAGAAGACGGGCTGATCATCAATGTGGATCTGAAAAAAGAATTTGATTTTAAACGTATGCTGGAACGAAGTTTGGGCGGCGGATTTTTATACTCATATTATGCCAAAGCCAGAATGATTTATACGAAAGACGAAAGTCTGCGCGATTATCTGACCGGAGCGCAGAAGGTCGGCGCCGACGACCGCGCCCTGACATTTTTTCAAATGGCGACAGGCATGATTTATTTTATTGAAAAAACAGAAAAATGGCTGACCGTGAAAAAGGATCTGCAGTATGCTCAGCTTTGGATCCTGAAAGCAGCCGAACATTATGCCAACATGCGGCTGGTGCTTGACAATAAGCCTCCGAGCCGTGAAGCAATACTCAAGGTTATGGAGTATGCCCCAGAATCGATCGAACATCTGTATTTGAGACCGATGCAGGGGCCGATGAGCCAGGATGAAATTAAAAATGACCTGCATTTTTTTATAAAATTTCTGGAGGACAATGTCGGACTGATAAAAAAACCCGTGGCGGAATTTATGTCTGACGGCGAAATGCGAACGGTCACGGCACTGGTGAAACACTTCGGATGCAGTTCGCATGATATCTATCATGTGTTTGACTTCCTGGCACAAATGGGTATAGTCGGCCGTATGAGCGAAACGATAAGCATCACGCCCAAGAGTAAAAGAGCGGTCGATGAAGTGATGTTTATTTATTCGGAAGGATTAAACGGCGACGGATCTCCGTAAAAGACGCGGTAAGCCGGGAAAATTCCATGCGGCAAAAAAATCATATTTATCGGAGGAATCGAATACATTGATAAGAGATACCATAGAAGTCATCGGCGCAAAACAAAACAATCTTAAAAATATCAATATTGAAATCCCGCGTGATAAACTCACGGTGGTGACCGGCGTATCGGGCTCAGGCAAGTCCTCGCTTGTATTTGACGTCATTTACGGCGAAGGACAGCGGCGTTTTCTTGAATCCATTTCAAACTTTGCCAAGGGGAGGATCAATCAGGTCAAAAAGCCAGACGTAAAATTTGTCCGGGGTCTGTCACCTGTGGTTTCCATTGAGCAGAAAAAGGGCAACTTCAACCCGCGTTCCACGGTCGGAACCGTAACCGATATTCAGGATTATCTGAGACTCCTGTTTGCGACTGCGGGAATCGGCATGTGTCCCGTTTGCGGATACAGGCTTGAACAGGTGAGTGCCTCAAGCCTGGCGGAACATATTTCCTCGCTCCCGGCGGGTTCTGTCGTTGAGCTGAGAGCTCCGACCGAAAAAATTCCCGGAACCGATTTTAAATACCTTTTTGACGGAATTCGCAAAAAAGGCTATAAGCGCCTGCTGATTGACGGCGAACCGTATGATTTATCCGAAAAAAAGGAACTCGATGAAAACAAAAGCTATAAAATGGAAATTATAATCGAACAATTTACCATCAAACCGGGAACCTACATAAGAATTGCGAAAGCCATTGAAGCCGCTATGGTCGCGCTCAACGATGAGATCGTGATAAAAACCGAAATTATCGGTCTTCCCGAAAAAACGGGAGAAGAAAGATCCGAAAAAATTCGAAAGGATTTTTATTCGAAATATTATTGTCCCGAGCATCACTATACGCTGACCGAACTGCAGACCTTTCATTTTTCGTTCAATACAGCGGGAAGCGCCTGCCCCACATGCAACGGCATCGGAAAATCCCATGTAGTCGAAGCCGGATTTTTGATTGACGATCCCGAAAAGAGCGTCATGGACGGCTGTTTCAGACAGAGTGTTTTAAAGCGTCCGTTTAAAGACAGCTGGCACGGCGCGATGTATTACAGCGTTGCGGAAAAATACGGGTTCAGTCTGCATACGCCGTTTAACCGGCTGAGAAAAGAAGAACAGGA
>CAZVPD010000206.1:4359-5717 GCA_964628455.1 uncultured Lachnospiraceae bacterium | reverse complement strand
GTCCAGAACCTCGTCTTTGACGGAGAGGACTGCGCGGTCAAATTTTCAAAGGGCAATCCGGGGCGCACGGGCAGGCCTTTCGAAAACGACCACCGTATTTACGGCAACCTCCTGTGCGGATACGACAAAATGATCGAACTGCCGAACGGCACGTCCGTTTCGGACGGCAACGTCTTTGCCTGCTATCCGGGTCAGCTGTTTTACGCTTTTGTCTCGGGATACGAGGGTGTGATGAGTTACGGCGACTGGGTGAAGAAGGGGTTTGACGCCCGTTCCTCCGTCCTTCCGATGCTGATCGTGATCGACGGGGAGACGCTGACGATGCGCGTCACGGCCGCGGGGGCGGACGGGCTGCCCGAAACGGAAATGCCGGGTGAGCTGCTGCCCGGGTTCGCCTGCGGGAAAGACGTCTTCACATACGACATCACGGGAAAGGACCGCAAAGGCCGGTTCACCGCCGGTCCCGTCGCGGACATGCCGACCGACGGCACGCCTTTTTCGTTCGACCCGAGAAAAAACGTCCGCGGCGCATCTCTGATCCGTGAAATCATCGAAACATGAAAAAAACCGCAGGACCGGGGTGAAACATATATTTCATCCCGGTCCCTGCTTTTTATTTATATCAACCGGCCGGACAATTTTGTTTTTACGCCCCTCAGATCAGCCATGCCGGAATGTACCAGTTCTTCCTGTCGACCGGCAGTATGTCCGAACTTAAACAGATGACGGCGCCGGTTCCGACGGTCGTTTTCAGGTGGGCTGTGCCCGCAAAGGCATCTTCGCCGGGTTCTTTTTCGATCGGGTCCAATACCGAAAAGTTTTTCACCGCATCTTTCGGAGCGGCGCTCTTTTTGATCCCGACCGGACACACGGTTCCGTTCCGGTACAGGATCAAATCGATTTCTTTTTTATTGTTGTCCCTGTAAAAATAAAGGGGAGGACGCTGACCCGCATTCAGATAGCTTTTATAGATCTCCGAAACGACCCATGTCTCGAAAAACTGCCCGCTTACGGCGCTTTTCTCAAGTACCGCGGGATTTTCCCATCCCATCATATGCGCGCACAGTCCCGTGTCGAGAAAATACATCCTCGGCGCTTTGACCACACGCTTCAGCGCGTTGTTGGAATACGGCTGAATGAGTGCGACGATACCCGATGACACCAGAACGGAAAGCCAGCTTTTCGCTGTCGGCGCCGTGATCCCCACTTCATTCGCCAGAGCTTCATAATTTACGTTTGTGGCTGTCCTTGCGGCGACAACCTGAATAAACTTTATAAAATCGGTCTCGTTGGCTGCCAGCCGGGTCTCTCTGATATCGCGGCTGATGTAGGTCTCGAGATAGGATTCGAAGAAGATA
>CAZVPD010000206.1:0-4349 GCA_964628455.1 uncultured Lachnospiraceae bacterium | reverse complement strand
ATTTCGTAAAGTCTCGGCATGGATCCTTTGAATATCCTTTCAAAGATCTCGGCTACCGTCATCCGCCGCATGAAATTCATACGCCGGATCAGCTCCGGGATGTCCGTTTCGAACGCGGGCAGATGCTGCCCCTCTATTTCGCTGTTTGACAATCCGAGCATGGGTACGATCCCGGCTCTTCCGGCAAGCGTTTCGGTAACGTTTTTTATCATTCCGAACATCTGTGAACCGGTCAGCCAGAAATCCCCCGGCTTTTTGCGCTTGTCCGTCATGATCTTTATATACGGGAACAGTTCCGGAGCATACTGCACTTCATCGATCAGCACGGGCGGCGAATACCGTTGCAGAAACAATTCCGGATCTGATTTTGCCAGCGCGCGCACGGTCGGATTATCCAGAGTCACCGACTTTCTGTCGGGTCCGGTCATACTTTCAAGCAGCGTTGTTTTTCCGACCTGACGGGGTCCGGTCAGAAGCAATACGGGAAACGTATCGCTTACATTCCGGACGGTATCTTTTATGGTCCTCTCGTAAAACATGCGGAGATCCTCCTTCCCGGCAGACAGCGTATGATTTATACAAATCTAAAATGACATTTTAGATTATACACCGATTTTCGCTTTTTGTCAAGCATCCGGCGGATGACTCTATGCCGGGACCTCCCGTAAATGCGAAGGGCGCCCTCTTTGCCGCGGGCGCCCTTCCGGTCTTTTTATATGTCAACCATACGGCTGATTTCAGCCTGTATACGTGACGCCGACCGCGCTCTGCGGAACACCTCCGACGGTAAACGTATAATAAGTTTCGTCACCTGTATACTCCTGCGGCATCGCACCGCCGAGGTTATAGGGGGAACCCGCTGCCAGCGGGTCAACCGCGGCACCGTCCTCCGTGAAGGCGACAGGAAACTCGGCGCGTACCGCGGGCAGCGTGACCGCCGCGTCGGAGAAGGATGCCGAAAAGCTTCCGGTGAAATCAGCAAAGATGAGCACACCCGTCATGATCACGGCCTTATCTGCCGCGTCCGCGGTAAATGTGACATGACTTTCTCCGGAAATCGTCACATACTCGTCGACGATGATGTCCGAATTCCCGGTTTCTGCGAACACATCCTCCGGGTACGATGATTTAAAACGGCTTATGCCCGTTATGCTCAAAACGGAATCGTCTATCAAAAGATTTTGCGCCATATGGACGAATTCATAAGCGACCTGCGCCGTAAAACCGCACCGGGTTATGCCGATGTCGCCGAGTGCAGAGGTCCCGCTGTTGCCGAACAGCCTGCCGTCGACATCGGCGGTTATATCACTGTCGATAAACTCCCAGTTCAGACCCGACCCCGTATACTGCCCGTTGTTGAAGGCGGCCGGGAATCTTCCCCAGTTGTCGGTCACGTCGCCGGTCGACCACTGCAGGATCTGCATATCCACCGTCACGTCAAGGTCCCGGATGACGGCGCTGCCGCCGCAGATGACCGCCGATGCTCCGGCTTCGGTGTTGAGCTCGAGCAGCGGGTCGGTGCCGGCGCCGATAAGCGTCAGACTCCTCGCGATTTCGATGGCGGCGTAGGAATACCTGTATCCGCCGGTCGTATAGTATCCGTAATTGCCAAAACTGCAGGTGCCGCGGACCGTGATCGTCAGGGGACTGCCGCCGGATGCCGCATACACCAGATAATCGTTTGACTCGTCAAGTGTCAGGTCCTCGAAGCAGACGTCGGAGGCGGAGGGCGTTATAAAGACGCGCACATATTCCATTTCAACGTCGTCGTCCTGATCGACGGAGCCGCTGACGGTCAGCCCGCCAGCCGTTATGGTCAGCGTCGGGACCGGATTGCCGTATTTATCCAGTTCGTTCGTGTAGGTGTAGCCCGGTATGGTCTGCTGGTTGATATACTCGGTCTTCGTTCCGTCGGAGATCATGATGCCCGCGGGCAGTTCGAATCCCTCCTTGGCCGTCCTCGTATACACGGCGGTATAGACGGCGTCGTCGGTCACCGGCTCGAAAGCCGGATCCCATCCCTCGAAGGCGTAGGTGTAGACCACATCCTCGGCTTTGGACGGATCCGGTATGCCTGTGATCTCGTCGCCGTATCCGTAGGTGTTCTGCAGGGTGGCTGCGCCGCCCGGGAAGGTGCCCCCGTTCGCATTAAAGGTAACGGTATAAGTCTTCGCGGCCGCCGTGCCGTAAACGGCGGTGTAGGTGATGTCGCCGGTCACGGTATACTCCGCATCCGGCAGGTGGGTCACGCCGTCCGGATCGAGCCAGCCTGTCAGGATATAGGTCCCGTATACGTCCTCGTCCTTCAGGAAGTCGGTCGTGCCGAACATATAAGCCGTGGTCCCGTACGTGTGTGTTATAACATAATTATGTACGCCTGTTCTGTAATGCCCCTCGCCGCCGTCAAAAGTGACCGTGTAGGGACGGTATTCCCAGGTCCACAGGGCGAGGTATCCGACGGTATGATTTGCCGTGTTGACGGCCGCGTCGCTCCACTTGTCGAAGGTATAGACCTTGTCCTCCGTCAGAACGGGGGCAAAAGCGTTGTTCAGGGCGATGTAGTCCGCGGCGTCGGCGGCGTAATCGTCGTATCCCGACAGGAAAGAGTGCGTCTGACCGCCCGTGCTCAGTTCGCCGTGCGGTGTTGTGAAGGTGACGGTGTAGTCGATCGGCACCGTATCGAACAGGGCTGTGACCGTCATGTCGCCGGCGACGGTGAACGTTTCGCCGCAGTCCCATCCGGTGAAGACATAGTCGTTTCTTTCGTCGGAGAGCTTACTCGGCGTCGGGTCGACATAGTCGTCCGTGTCATACACGCCCGCCTGAAGGTCATAGACGCTTTCCGTGTAAACGCTCTTGACGTAATAGCTGAAGGTGACCGTGTAGAAGCGTCCGAAAACGGGTCTGACCGTCCAGGCTTCGTAAACCCCGGGGTCGGTCCTGCGGTCAAAGGCCTTGTATTCACCGCCGTTTTTGGAGACCTCCCAGCCGATGAATTTATATTCCGGGTCGGGATGAACGGGGCTCGTGCCCAATATGGCGGGCAGGCTGCCGATGTTGCATGTTTCCGTCCCGGCCGGCGCTCCCGCGTGGTCCAGGATCGCGACGCCGAAGGTCTTCACCCTCATGACGGCCCTGAAGGTCACGTTCCCCGAAGCATTCGGGGGGTTGTTTTTGTCGTAGTCGGCGGTCCCGTCGCTGTTTGTATCCCAGCCGAGCATTTCGCAGCCGTTGTAGGCGAATTCGTCCGCGCCCGTGATGAGGATCGGGTCGCCGAACCCAAAGGTTCTGGTCCATGTCGAACGGCCGTAGCTGTTGTCCGTGCCCATCGCGGTGTAGGACATCGCGGGGTATTCGAGGGTGACAATGCAGCTCGATTTATTATACTCCGCGTAATAGCGGGCAAGGCATATGCTGTTGAATGTCTCTCCCTGATACAGGCCGCTGTAATACCGGCCGATGCACGCGTCGATCGTTCCCGAGAACGAGTAGATCGGCGCGGCTGTGTCAAGACCGTAATAAGCGTCCTGATTGCCGTATGCAAGGGCCGCTTTCATCGGTATTACGCTGCCGAAATAGTTATTGCCGCCGGTATACGCATAGTATCCCGAAGCGACGAACCATTCTCTGAAAGTCAGGCCGGGAGCCGACGTGTTGTATTTCGGAGGTACAATCGGCGCTGCACCGCTGTTCACGGCGAACACCTCGAAGTGCCACGCGCCCTCATAGAAGGTGATGAACGAGACCAGCCGCTGCCAGGGGGTCATGTAGATGACGTATTCGGTGTCCCCTTCGATCGGTTTGTTGTAATCGTTCTGATATCCCGTGATCTTATGGCTCATATACCATGCGGAGAGGTCGACCGAACCGGGTATTTCAGCGAACAGAACGGTCCTTTCATCCAGCACGGTCCTCTGTCCGCCGATGTCGAGGACATAGGTCGCCTTGCATGTGTCGAGGTCGGTGACCTCCGAAGCGTCGATGGAGGAGTCGATCCAGGTCAGTTTCACTGTCCTGGGCGTGTCGAAGGAAACGGCGTTGCCGCTGACGTCGTAAATGATCTTTCGCGGACCCGTGAAGGTCAGCGCGCCGCCGTCATAGTAAATATAGGCGGTCGCGTCAAGGCGCTTGATATCCGCGGAGAAAAGCGACTTGTCCACTTTCACCGCGTTGTCGGCCGTGGAGAAATACGGGGAGGAGTAGCGGATATAGAACGCGGACGGGTCGCCGAAATTGCCGGTGACCTTTTCGCCGGTCTTTATGTCGATGTATTCGGCGGTCAGCAGTCCGCTGCCCCCGTCGAGCGGCATCGATTCGGTATTCATCAGGATCTTCTGTTCGTCGTTCAC
>CAZVPD010000205.1:0-5846 GCA_964628455.1 uncultured Lachnospiraceae bacterium | reverse complement strand
GGCGACGACGATTTTTCGATGTCCGTTCCCGGACTTTCGCGTTTCCGTGTCTGCGCGTATAAGCAGCGCGGTTCACTTGCGGCAATTATCCGAACGGTAAAGTTCGATATACCCGGTTATGCTGAACTGAATATAAGCGATGAAGTCATAAAAACAGTCTGCACGGCCACAAAAGGGCTGATACTGGTTACCGGTCCCGCGGGAAGCGGTAAGACCACCACACTCGCCTGCATGATCGACGAACTGAATAAAACCCGCTCAGGGCATATCATAACGCTTGAAGACCCCATCGAATACATACACAGGAATATAAAATGCGTCATCAGCCAACGCGAAATAAAATCCGACACCGATAACTATATAACCGCGCTGCGGGCCTGTCTCCGGCAGTCGCCTGACATCATTCTGATCGGTGAGATGCGCGATTATGAAACGATCAAACTTGCGATGACCGCCGCGGAAACCGGTCATCTTGTCATATCGACCCTTCATACGGTCGGGGCCGTCAACACCATCGACCGAATCATCGACGTTTTCCCTGCAAACCAGCAGTCTCAGATACGAATACAATTGTCGATGCTGTTAAGTTCCGTCATATCGCAGCAGCTGATCCCGGCCATGTCCGGCGAAACCGTACCGGCATTTGAGATCATGCATGTAAACGGCGCCATCCGCAATATGATCCGGGATTCCAAAGTCCACCAGATTGACTCCGTTATCCACAGCAGTTCCAAAGAAGGGATGATATCCATGGACTCATATCTTTTTGATCTGCGGCTCAGAAATATCATAAGCGCCGACAACGCGCTTTTATACTGCGCCGGCCGTGAAGCGATGGAAAAGAAGATAAGTTTATAAATCCATAATCGTTTACTCCCTTTAAAATATAATAACAGGATTACTGTCCAACAGATAAAGTTGTTGTATAGTAATCCTATTTTATATTCTTTATTTCCGCTTAATGTTAACAGTCAAAGGTTTATCTGCAGTTCTTTTTCTTATAGTATGCAAAGCCTAAAAGAGATATGCTTGTAAATAATGATAGCATCATAATAATTACCAATCCGCGAATTAAATAATCACCTGTCGGCGTATTGTCCTGATATACCCGTCCCAGCGGAACTAATTCTCCGTCTATATAAGTATATGTAAAAGAAGCTCCGATTTCTTTTAATGTATCAGGTGCAATGTCTGATATGGTATATTTACCTCCCGGTATCAGGAAATCTCCTATTTCTTCGAGGATACTGTCGAATGAAGAAACATATTTAACAGTAGTATTATCATTAAATTTTCCCTCGACTTTTACAGTATAGACAGGTGTTTCGGGACGGTCGGGATTTTCAGAAGAATAAACTGCGGTTTCGACAGTTCCTTCAGCAGCAGCGGTACTTGTGCCTGGGCTATTTTCCGAACCTGTTTCAGAGCTTGTGCCCGAGCCGGTTATCGAACCTGTTTCCGCGCTTGTGCTCGGGCCGGTTTCCGAACCTGTTACTGCGCTTGTGCCCGGGCCGGTTTCCGAACCTGTTACTGCGCTTGTGGTCGAATCCGTAATAGCGCTTGTGACCGGACCGTTTGTTTCCCCGGGACTCGTCGTATCAGGAGGAGGAAGCGGCGGCGGTACTATAGTCATTGCATTTTTAATGATGAGTATAGTTCCGTCTTCGCTGACACTGGCAAAGATTGTATTATTATTAAGCGTAATTCTGCCATCGATATTCATAGTCAGGCTTACACTGACAGTCATTCTGTTATAACCGACCGGTGCTTTAATTTCACGAAGAATATAAGTCTGACCCGCTATTAAGATACCGTTTAATGTAATATTTCCGTTGGTTAACTCAAGTATGCGCTGAGTGTTTGCCGTGTCTGTAAAACGTCCCTCGAGAACAAATGCTGACCCTCTTAATGTTCCGCCATTGAACGACTGTTTACTTATACCAATTTCATTTGTAATATTCTTAACAGGTGTATTCCCGTCAAAAGATACAGTAAGATTATTATAACCTACCGAGAAAGGATACTTCACCGTATTCAGGGTGTAACCCGCGGGCGGTGTCGTTTCGGCTATGTAATAACTGCCCCATGCCAGTCCCGTGAATTCCAGGTATCCTTCGGAGTCCGTTGTTCCGACGGATACAACGCTGTCATCCGAAGCGCGGTATAATGTAAACACCGCACCCCCGAGCTTAATGCTGCCGTCTGTGCTGTCCACTTTGGTCAGTATCAGTTTTCCCGGTATGCGTTCGTTTATCAGACCTTCCGCGGTAAGAAGAGATCCGCCCGATATGATCTGAAGATCAAAGCTTCCCGAAGCTGCCGAAATTGTATTTATCGCAAGTGTCTTTTCATGCTCCGCGTCCGTTACCGTGAACGAACAGGAAAAAGCGGGATTTCCGAGTGCATAATTGGGGTTGGAAACGGTCTCTGTCAGCGTGTAGCTTCCTTTAATCAGGCCGCCCGCGTATGCGCGTCCGTCCGTGTCGGTTGTTATCGTCCGGTCGAAGATGAATCCGTCACTGCCGGTCCTCAGCAGCCTGAACTGCGTACCGGCCACAGGCGCCGAATCGACGCCGTCAAACTTGAATATTTCGACCGATGCATTCATCTTTGTATTGGCGACTGCATAGTCTATTTCGTCGTCGGATACTGTGTAATGCTCATCGGCTGTGACTTCAAACGCATATAGGTTATCGGGGTCAAGATAATACTCCGCGGTCGCGTCTTTCTCGAGGAAGTAATAGCGGCCTTCGGTTATACCGACATTCATCGGTTTGCCCGTAACAAGGTTTATTACACCGTCCGGCTGAGTCAGGGTCGACCAGCTGCCGTTTACATCGGTTGTGATACCGGTAAGAACCAGGATATCGTCTGCGCTGTCCGGCTGCGCTCCGCTCTGACGGTAAAGGTCAAATACCGTGCCGGCAATTTTTTTCGCCGGGTCGGCAGCGTCACTCTTGGTCAGCGTCAGCTGCGCAAAAGTACGTGTATCTTTAAGCGTTATGATATTAAAATCATTGCCCAAAGCGTCGCCTGCGGGAATAAATTCAAGGGTTCCGTCATCGTTCACTTTGAAAGTAACACCGGGCGCTGTCTGATATCCGTACGGAGTCACTGTCTCGGAGACGGTATATGTATTTCCTATGATAAGAAGTCCAGTGATAATTTTGTCGGAAGCCGATGTGTCCCAGATGTATCCGCCGGCATTATACTGGCTGTCGGCAAATTCACCCGTGATTGTCAGTTTCGCGTCAATGACTTTTTCCCCGAGCTGGTCGCGCTTGAGAACCGTTATCTTTGTGGGGATGTTGGTAAGCGTGAGTGTGTAACCGGAGGTTTCGTCAAGTGTTACGTATTCGGGAACCGGTTCCGTCAAAACGACTTTGCCGTCCGTTGTATAGGTGAAAGTCACACTTGCGGAAAGAGCCGTATAACCTTCGGGAACGGTTGTCTCCGTCAGCGTATAATTCTCTCCGCCGACCAGCAGGCCGATCAGTGTGATTTCGCCGTTTTCAATCTCAATTATCCTGCCGGTTGTTCCGTCCGATAATTTGCCCGACAGCGTGAATTCCGCGCCGTCAATCGGCTTTGCCGAACCGGTTTCCTGCTTGCGGAGTATGATGACGCTCTTTTCGTTTTCGATATTGCCTTCTGTCTCAAATTCGACAATATTCTTCGATAAATTGCCGTAGCCGATGATGAACGGATATCTTGTCGGAGTGAATATATATCCGTCGGCGGATTTGGTTTCGACGATGTAATAGCTGCCCCAGAGCAGTTTGTCGATTTTAAGCGTGCCGTCGGCTCCGGTGACCGCTTCGCCCGCGGATACATCATTGGCATAGTTGTTATCGCCGTCGTCGACGAACACTTCAAAGGTTGCACCCGGAAGAGGCGTTTCTGTATCGTTCTCAAAAAACACTTTCTTTAATGTCACTTCGCCTGTTTTGCGCTCGTTTGTCAGTCCGTCGGCGGTAAGCATGGGCGAACCGGAGGTAACATTAAGGTTAAAGACGGTTAACGCTCCGGTATTCGAGGAATTGACTGTAAGCGTTTGGTTATGCGCGGCATCGGTGACAACAAAGGTGCATGTAAACGGAGCCGCACCGAGTTCATAATTAACGTTCGCTTCTATTTCAGTGATTGTATAGCTTCCCTTTACCAATTTATCTCTATAAATCATTCCGCTGGAATCGGAACTGAGCGTAACTTCCTGCGTTTGCGTTCCGTCTTCGGGTATCCAGGACAATTTAAATTTGGTGTTAACTATACCGCGTGAACCTGCCGCATTCTGCGGGTCAAGCTTATACATTTTCATGTCTACAGTGATTTTTTCGTTGGTATAAGTTTTATTCAAAACTTTATTATAGTCACCGGTTGTAATAACGAACTCATGCGGGGTTACATCAAGCAAATAATTGTTTTTCGTCGCTGTCTCAATAAAATAGTAACTGCCTTCCGCAAGTCCCAGTGACAGGGGTTTGCCCGTGTCCGGATTGGTTAAGGCGCTGCCGACGGTACTCCACTGTCCGTTCGCGTCCGTCGCAAGACCCGATGCAATCAGCTGGTCATCCGAGCTGTCATTGATGGTCCCGGCTTCTTTATACAGCGAGTAAACAATGCCATCAAGTTTGATTCCAGGATCCGCCGAGTCGGTCTTTTCTATGGATACCTGTGCCAGAGCACGCGTGTCGTTCATGGTGATTACCGTATCATTCGTAACGGTATTGCCGATTGTTAACTTTCCGTTTGTCCTTACCGTAAAGGTTATGGGGTCAGCCTGCAGATACTGCTTGTTTGACGGCAGAGCTGTTTCTGTCAGGATATAGGTATTGCCGACAATGAAAAGTCCTGTTATCGTTGTGTCATTTGCTCCCGTTGTCCAGATATACCCGTCTGTGTCGAACTGAGTGCCCGCAAAATCACCTGTGATTTTAAGTTCCGCACCTAAAACATTTTCGCCGAACTGGTCAAGTTTCTTTATAGTTATGCTTGTTGTATTGTTCTTGACAGGCGTATTTCCGTCAAAAGATACAGTAAGATTATCATAACCTACAGAGAACGGATATTGCGCTGTATTCAGCGTGTAACCCGCGGGCGGTGTCGTTTCGGCTATGTAATAGCTGTCCCATTCCAGTCCAGTAAATTCCAGATATCCCGCGGAGTCCGTTGTTCCGGACGATACAACGCTGTTATCCAAAGCGCGGTATAATGTAAACACCGCACCCCCGAGTTTAATGCTGCTGTCCGTGCTGTCAACTTTGGTCAGTATCAGTTTTCCCGGTATGCGCTCGTTTATCAAACCTTCTTCGGTTATAAGGGATCCACCCGAGATAATCTGCAAACCGAATTTTCCTGAATTTGCCGTTTTCGTATTGATCGTAAGATTCTTTTCGTGTTCCGCATCTGTTATTACGAACGAACAGGAGAAAGGAGGATTTCCGAGCGCATAATTGGGATTTGAAACAATCTCTGTCAGCGTGTAGCTTCCTTTGATCAGACTGTCTGCGGATGCGCGGCCGTTCCTGTTGGTCGTTATCGTTTGGTCGTAGCTATAACCGTCATTGTCTGTCCTCAGCAGCCTGAATTGGGTTCCGGCCACAGGTACCGAATCGACAGCGTCAATCTTGAATATTCTAACCGACGCGTTCATCTTTATGTTGGTAATATCTTTGTTTATTTCGTCACCCGGTATTTTATAATGATCACCGGCTGTAATATCAAATGCATATATGTTATTAGGATCAAGATAATATTCCGCGGTCGCATTTTTCTCAAGGAAATAATAACTGCCTTCGGTTATACCCACATTAATCGGCTTGCTTGTAACAAGATTGATCACACTG
>CAZVPD010000204.1:3428-5929 GCA_964628455.1 uncultured Lachnospiraceae bacterium | reverse complement strand
GCCGAGAAGAACATCGCCAAGTTCTGCGAAGCGGTGCAGCTGCTGCCGTAAAAGGCGGGGACAGAAAGCCGTCGGACGGGGGAAAGAACCTCCGGCGCGGTATTTTACAGGCCGGACATAAAATCAAAAAACAATCCGGGAAAGGAATCTTTTGTTTGGCCTGATCCGGTACGGTAGAATACCGCGACGGCGGCGGGCTCAACCGGGTGTCCGAAACCGCCTCTGACTGTCGGGTCTTGTACCGTGATTTTTACGATGCTTCCTCCCGCGCCTGAATATCTACCAAAAAATACATCCGAAATCCTAAAATGTTAAGAGTAAATACATATTGACATTCCTGCGGGAATAAGATATAATGTCGGAGTATTTTGTTTTTTTTTCACACTCCCAATATTTTATTTATTCTATTATTATTTCTCCGAAAGAAGGGTTATCGATGGACTTATTTCAGGCACTTTCCGTTTTGATCTCCGTTCTGGCCTTCGCCCTGGCGTTCTGGCTGTACCTGTGGGTGAAGAAGCAGCCGGCGGACAACGTGAAGATCGCGAAAGCCGGCGCGCTGATCAAACAGGGCGCGCGGACGTTCCTCAGGCGCGAATACGCGGTCCTGGCGAAGTTCGCGGGCGTGTTTGCCGTGCTGATCCTCGTGTTTCTCCCGAAACCGATCTGGACGGGCTCGCCGGCCGACAATTTAAAAATGACGGCGGCGTATATCGTCGGGACGGTCTTTTCGGCGATCGCCGGCAAGATCGGCCTTGAGGTCGCCACCATCGCCAATATGAAATCGGCCGAAGCCGCCAAAAGGGGCATCAAGCCGTCGTTCATGGCGGGCTTCCGCGGCGGCGCGGTCATGGGCATGGCGGTCGTCGGGACCAGCCTGCTCGGTATCACGCTGGTGTTCGTCCTGACGGGCGATTCCTCCGTGCTGCTCGGATTCAGTTTCGGCGCGAGCTCCCTCGCTTTGTTCGCCAAAGCGGGCGGCGGCATCTTCACCAAAACGGCGGATATCAGCGCCGACCTTGTCGGTAAAGTCGAACTCGGCATCCCCGAGGACGACCCCAGAAACCCCGCCGTCATCGCGGACAACGTCGGCGACAACGTGGGCGACGTCGCGGGCATGGGCGCGGACCTTTTCGACTCCAACGTGGCCAGCATGACGGCCGCGCTGATCATGGCGACCTCGCTTGACGCCGTCACGGGCAAAACGATGAACGTGAACATGGTGTTCTGCTACGCAGCCCTCGGGCTCCTGTCGTCCATCATCGGCGTCATGACGGCCCGCATAGGCAAGCACGGCAGCCCCACAAAGGCGCTCAACTCCAGCACCTACGTGACGACCGCGGCTTTCACCGTCCTCACGGCTGCCGCGACCTATCTCTTCGGTTTCCAGTGGCGGATCTGGGCCGCGAGCATCATCGGCCTGTTCGTGGGCGTGCTCATCGGCATCACGACCGACTATTTTACGGACGACAAGAAAAAGCCGGTCCACCATGTGGCGCACGCCTCGAAATCCGGCCCCGCGTTCACCATCCTCTCGGGCATCTCCTACGGATTTCTCAGCGTGCTTCCGGCCATGACGGGCATCGCGATCGCGGCCCTCGCGGCTTATAAGATCTGCGAGCCGATCTACCCCGGATTCCCGCTCCAATCCGCGATGTTCGGCATCTCGATGGCGGCGGTCGGCATGCTTTCGATCGTCGGCATGATCGTATCGAACGACGCTTACGGACCGATCGTGGACAACGCGAGGGGACTCGCGGAAATGGGCGGCCTGGGCGACGATGTCCTCGGCATCACCGACGAGCTTGACTCGGCGGGAAACACCGTCAAGGCCATCACCAAGGGCTTCGCCATCGCGGCGGCGGGCCTGACCGTCATCGCGCTGCTGGGCGCGTTCATCAGCGAAGTCAACGCGGCCGCGCTCGAGCACGGGCTCGAGGGCATCACCGGCTTTGACATCATGAACCCGACCGTATTCTTCGGCCTGCTCATCGGCGCCGCCATCCCGGCCGTTTTCTCGGCGCTCCTCATCCTCGGCGTGGACAGAAACGCACAGCGCCTGGTCGCCGAGATCCACAGGCAGTTCAAAGAGATCATCGGCCTGAAAGAGGGCAAAGAGGGCGTCGAGCCCGAATACGACAAATGCATCCAGATCGCGACCGACGGAGCGCTCAAAGAGCTGATCCCGGCGGGCCTGTTCGCCATCGTATCGACGGTCGTCGTCGGTTTTGTCGGCGGAGTCCAGGCCATCGGCGGCTTCCTCGCGGGCAACATCATCTGCGGCCTGCTGCTCGCCCTGTTCATGTCGAACTCGGGCGGTCTGTGGGACAACGCCAAGAAATACGTCGAATCCGGCCACGAGGGCGGACGCGGCTCCGAAGCGCATAAATCCGCGGTCGTCGGAGACACCGTCGGCGATCCCTTCAAGGACACGTCGGGCCCCTCCATCAACACGCAGATCACCGTCGTATCCCTGGTCGCTTCCCTGCTCTCCACCCTGT
>CAZVPD010000204.1:0-3418 GCA_964628455.1 uncultured Lachnospiraceae bacterium | reverse complement strand
CCGAAGGCCGGCTGTATGCCGGCCTTCTTTTTTTTGCGTTACGCCGACAAATAAAAACGGCGATGGTTCCCTGTAGGGGTTATGGAACGCGCGGCGTTCCTTGGATCCTATGTGATCGCCCTCGTATACCCCGTTTTCCGCCGTTTCGTTTAAAACATGCATTCCGTCGAACATCTGCGCCACAATTTCAATCCTGTAAAAACGGCAAGGGCGATCACGCAGGATCGCCCCTACGGTACAGCCGTTTTTCCTGCCGTTCCACCAAAACATTGCAGTCCATCGAACATTGGCGTTACAATTTCGGCTTTGTAAAAACGGCAAGGGCGATCACGCAGGATCGCCCCTACGGCACAGCCGCGTTGTGGAATGACCGGTCAGCATTTCGGTTTCGCATACATGTTTTCCCAGTTTTTCGGATTGTCACGGATGTATGCGCGAATGTTGTACAGGTCATCCTCGTTTCTGATAATGTGTTCGAAATAGTTTCTCTGCCATATGTGTTTGTCGAAAGGGTCATAGGATCCCGATTTCACGCCTTTTATATAGTCGTTCGTCGTCATCGTTTTGTACCATTTTATGATCAGCGGAAGGCTGCTGCTCTTATCTGCCGCATTCTCCGCATTCTGATCCGACTTAAAAAGCACGAAGTGCATATGATCCAGCATGAAGATATTCAGGTCGATTTTTACCCCGGGATATTTATTTTCGATCTCAAACAGCCATCGCCGGAACATTTCGTCAAGGCTGTCGCTTTTGCCGAAAAAGACCCCCCTGTTGTATGTGCATAATGTCAGAAAATAACCGCCGTTCCGCGAATAATCGTATCCGTGCAGCCGTATCTGCTTTCTGTTCGGTATATCCATTCCGGTTTCCTTTCACAGAGCCGTTCTGTCCGTACAATGATC
Organism: uncultured Lachnospiraceae bacterium; assembly: GCA_964628455.1. Lineage (GTDB taxonomy): Bacteria > Bacillota > Clostridia > Oscillospirales > CAG-272 > JAQVWU01. The sequence continues at coordinate 2,513 of CAZVPD010000204.1, read as the reverse complement.
AAACATCGTCTTCCCGGCCATTATAATACAATGATGTTATTCCGTCAACATTAATAAAAATAATGGTATAATTGCAGGGATTATCGAATGGACGTCGTTCCGTCCCGCGGTGTACCCGCTTAAAAATACGGATTATTTTAAAAACCCGTTGACTTACCGTTTAAAATGGTTTATAATAAGATATACCAATTTTCAAGGAACAGGTGGAAGCGATGACGGATGAAAACAAGAGAATGCTGATCAAAGAGATCACCGCAGCCCTGTCCTCCAGGTCCTGCGGTGAACTGTACCTGCTTAAATTTCTGGCGGAGGCAGTTTTGCAAGCGCCAGCAGCTCCGTCAGCCTTAAAAATTCGCCCTCCGGCAGATAAGCATACCGGACAAGGACCCGGTAGCGGCTGAGCTGCTCCCCGTCCATATGCTCCAGCAGCGAGACGATATCCGAAATCAGCCTTTCGCGCTCTCCGCCCCCTCCGGCGGAGGGCGCGTTTTTTTTGCTGAAAGTCCGCAGGTCGATGTCCAGCCTGTCGCAGAGATCGAAGAAGGTCTCCGCAGCCATGCCCTCCATGCCCTTGTTGAGCGCCGATTTCAGCGTCGTGTACGGAATGCCGGCTTCCGCCGCGAATGCGCGCACGCTCCTGTATTTCTTTTTGATCCTCTCTTCGACCAGTTGTGTTATTCCGTCCATACCTGTCCCCTGTTCCTTCTGTTTCTGTATTCTGAGACCATCATACATCAAACCGTCTTTCCTGTAAATGCTTTTTTTGATAATTATGATATTTCGTAACTTTATTTTTAAAACCCCTTGACAATGGACGTTATTTAGTATATAATAGACTCATAAGACGAAATAACAACCATGAAAGTCATCACGGTTCGGGAGGACAGCATGAGAAAGAACGACCTATACGGATCGGCGGACTACGCGGAGATCTGCCGGCTTGTGTCGAAACGGGCGAAAAAATTTATCGGGTATTTCGAAGAGACCGGCGACCCCGCCCTGTCGGCCCTGTATGCCGGCTATACGGAGGACAAAGCGAAAGCCGAAGACATAGGGGTCCGGCTGCTCCGGAACCCGAAGATCGCGGCCTACAGGCGGCTGCGCACGCTGGATCTCTACGAACGGCGCGGGCTGACGCCCGAGGCGGTCATCCTGCGCATCGACGATTTTTACCTCCGCTCGCTCAAAGACGCACCTCATATGTCCCGCAACAAAGAGACCAGGGAGATGGAGCCCGACGGGACCTGGACATACGACTCCAAAGACGCTTTCAACGCCCTGAAGCTTCTGGGCAACGTGTTCGGCATCTTCGCCAGAAAAACCGATGCGGCCGACGGTGCGGGCGAGACCATCGAGGAATTCCTCGGAAGGATGGGAGGGACGGAGCAGGATGAATGACCTTTCCCTCTCCGTTCTGAGCGAGGAGCGGTATATCGGGGAATTCCTGATGATCCGTTCCAAAAGCGGAAAGATCATACCCTTCCGCCCGAACGCCGCGCAGAAGAGGCTGCACGGGATCATCCTCGGCGAACGCAGGGCGAAAAAGCCCGTCCGCATCATCATCCTCAAAGCGAGGCAGCTCGGGTTTTCGACGCTGTGCGAGGCGTTGCTCTTTTATTCCTCGGCGACGCGCGAAGGCACGGGATCGTTCATCGCGGCGCACACGGACGAGTCGACGGCGAACCTGTTCGCGATGAGCCGGCTGTTCTACGACCGCCTTCCCGCGAAAATGAAGCCGATGCGCAAAAATTCCAACGCCAGGGAGCTGATCTTCGAGAACCCGACGCGCGACCCCGCGGAGAAGGAGAAAAGACCGGGGCTGCGTTCGCGCATCCGGTGCGCGACGGCGGGGGGCAAGGGGATAGGGAGGAGCGCGACGCTGACCAACGTGCACCTGTCGGAATACGCGTTCTGGCCGGGGGACAAGGAGGCGACGCTGCTCGGGATTTTGCAGGCGGTGCCGAACCTGCCGGGGACGATGGTGATCATCGAGAGCACGGCCAACGGATTCGACGCGTTCAAGAACCGGTGGGACGCGGCCGTGCGGGGGGAGAGCGACTTTGTCCCGGTGTTCTTCGCCTGGTACGAGAACCCGGAGTACCGGACGGCGGTGCCCGCGGACACGGTGTGGACCGCGGAGGAGCGGGACCTGAAGGAGCGGTATTCGCTCGACGACGGGCAGCTCGCGTGGCGCCGGTGGTGCGTGCGCAACAACTGCTCCGGCAGCGGGGACCTGTTCCGGCAGGAGTACCCCTCCTGCGCGGACGAGGCCTTCCTGACGACCGGGTCCGCTGTGTTCGACAACGAATCGGTGATCCGGCAGAGGGAGAGAGCCCCGAAGCCGCTGAAGCGGGGGGAATTCACGTACGACTACGACGGCCTGTCCGTCACGGATATTCGCTTCACGGAAAAGGAAAACGGGATCGTCGCGATCTGGTCGGAACCCGTGAAATACCGTCCGTACGTCATCGGCGGGGACACGGCGGGCGAGGGGTCCGACTTCTTCACCGGAC
>CAZVPD010000203.1:0-6109 GCA_964628455.1 uncultured Lachnospiraceae bacterium | reverse complement strand
GATCGGGCGGCCGTCCTTGACGCTGCGCCGGAGGAACCGCAGGCCGCTCATCACCGCCGCCGGACTGGATTCGCTGATGCAGTCGGGCGAAACATACAACCTGATCGACGCGCGCGTCCCCGCGCAGTATGAGAAGGACCGCATCTACCCGGCACGCAACATCCCCCATGCGGATCTGCGGGCCGCCGCGGACGGACTTGACCCCGATACGGTCGCCGTAACCTACTGCAACAAGGGAAACACGGGGAATGCGGCGCAGAATATCCTGCTGAACAGGGGATTCAAAAAAGTTTTCAACCTCTCCGGAGGACACAGGCAGTATAAAACCACACACCCCGACAACAAGGAGAAAAAACAATGAAAATGCTGGTTCCGGTCGACGGTTCGGCTTCATCCGTCAGCACCCTGAAAAAAGCCCTGCAGATAGCCGAAAATTATCGTTTTACGATGAAGATCATCACGGTCGTCGGTCCCGAAACGGCCAGGAGCTACAGGCGGAACGAAAAGCTGTGGCGCAGCGTGGACGGTTCGCTTATAAGCGGCGTTGACGGGGATACCGATGCGGATGAATTCACCGATAAAATGCGCATCGATTACGAAGACCTTCTCAGCTGCGTCACAAAGGGCATAGACTTCGGAAACGTATATGTCGAAAAAGAGATCCTGATCGGAGATCCATGCGGCGTCATCCTGAAAACGGCCGAAAACGGCAGCTTCGATCTGATCGTCATGGGCAACAGGGGTTTTTCGGACATCAAAAGTTTCTTTCTCGGTTCCGTCACGCAGCGGGTCGCCGCAGCCTCGAAATGTCCGGTCCTGATCCTTCATACCGGTGACGAAGACTGAACAGACATGCTCCGGAGATCAAAAAATCAGATCTCCGGAGCATCGTTATTTTTTTATCGTGTCGGAAACACCCGATTTTAAATATTCCGGATCATTTTTCCGCCGGGATCATTCCCCCTCATAGGCGGCGATCAGCTTTTCGAGGGCTTTTTCGGCGCTTTTGGAAGCTCGGGCCGCGGTGGAGGCAAAATCGGCTTTTTTCGCGGAGATCAGTTCACGGTAAATGGAGCCCGCCGTCCCGATTATGCTGTAGTAGGCGAAGGCGAATTCGGTGCTGACGGAGTCGTGGACGATGTCGATGACCATGGATGACAGTTCGTCGCGCGTGTATTTGATCTTGAGCGCGGTTTCGTAATAAGCGTTGATCACGGTGCGGTATGTTTCGGCGGAAAGCGCCTCAACGACCGCGCCGATGATGCCGAGTGACCCGCTTGTGATCGGTATGATGCCGAGGTTATAGGAATCCTGAACAAAAGACCTGTAGTTCTGCTGCGTTTCGTCGTATTTCGGATAGGGCAGAACGCCGAAATTGTCTTCCATGTCCCTGAAGCGCGATGCGTCGCAGAACGACGAATTGCCGAGAAACAGCGATTCGCCGGCCATGAATTTCAATCCGTTGATGGTGTCGTCGGATTTTGCGGGGTCATAGATCCGGCTTCCCTCGCACCAGAAGAGTTCGAGAAGCTTTTGCAGCAGGTCGGCGGCTTTTTCGTTGCCTTCCAGACTGAGCCCGACCAGTCCGTCTTCATCCCTTGTTGTGAGTTTGACATCCGTGCCGAACGCGAAGGGATCGGTAGACGAATACGACCCGTATGTGACGAATCCGAAGCGGTCCTCGGCATCTGTCTGTGAATTCCCGTTGAGGTCCGCATAGGAGGCGTCGATCAGCGTTTTCATTTTTTCAAGCGTCCACTTTCCCGTCAGGACCGCGTCATACAGATCGTCGGTCTGACCGAAATAATCTTCGTAAAGGTTTTTATTGAAATACAGGATGCGTGTTCCCATCAGCATGTTCAGAAAATAGTCGCCTACCAGGAAAAAGCGGGTGTCATAACCGATCGAAAGTTCATTCATATAATCGGTCCACCACCACGGCATATCGAAATCAATGTGGTCCAGCGTCAGCGCATTGACGAAAAAGCCCGACGCGGCGAGCGATACCATGCTGTATTGTGGGGCGGAAACGATGTCATACGCGTCTTCCGCGGCCGTAACGAATTTTTTGATGTTGTTCTTGACGGTTTCGAGGTCGCCGGAGACAGGGTCATACTCGAAAGCGACATTCAGCCTTTCCATAACCGACAAATTGCGCGCGAGAAGCGCGTCGTCGACAATTTCGCCGGTCAGTTCCTCGGGTCCCATCAAAAAAGGGGGCTGTCCCTGGTCGTCATGCAGGTAGATCCGGACGTTTTCTCCGCCGAAATCAAGATTTCCGGGCAGATTGTCGGTGAATCCGGCACGGCCGGTTTCGGTTTCAAGCGCAGCGGTGCCGGCGGAACCGGTCGTTACTGCGACGTTTTCGGCGGGCATTTCCGAGCAGGCCCAGACCGTAAAAACGAGCAGTACGGTCAGTACTGCGGATAGGGCACGTAAAAAGATAGGACGCATATGTTTACCTCCTGTCGGTCAGACGGATAAAATAAACCGCCGCGCAGGATTTCCGCAAAATGACTGCGGCGGCAGTATGCAGCCGACCTTATTATAAAAGCCGAAAGTGTTTTTGTCAACAAAAACATGCGCAACAGCGCAGCGGTTTTTATCCGTATTCACATAATTTCACGAGGAAAAACAAATAGAACTCCGGAGACCCGTTTTTTTGTCTCCGGAGTATTTTTATCTTTATAGACTGTTTTAGATTTTGCCGTTCCGCCGCGCCGTCCGGCTGTATACCTGTGTTTATTTAAAAGCGACGGATTCGAGCATACCCATGATATCCGCGTCCGCTTCGACATCCTTTGCGGCTGCGGCGACCGAAACCAGCTGACCTCCCTCGATGCGCAGGTATTTCAGCTGTTCCATCTCCATGGCGGTGTATGAGGTCGTCCACCAGCTTTTTCCCCATTTATCGACTTCCTGCGGTGCGGTGCCTCCGTATTGCTGGGACTGGCTTTCGATCTGGGACTTCGGCTCCGTATCGGCCATATTGCTGCCGCGGATATAGATCTGCACAACTTCGCCGCTCATCTTGTAGATCTGAACGCCGCCGTCTATATCCATATATTCCCATCCTTTTGCGACGGTGACCGAGAACCTGTCGTTCTCATACAGGGTCCCTTCAGGCAGGGCCGCAGCGGTCGTTTCCCCGGAACCGGCCTCCTCCGCCTTCTCTCCGCAGCCCGCGAGCGCGGCAAACAGTAAAAACACAGCAACGGTCAATAAAAGAATTTTTTTCATCTTAACTCCTTTTTACTCCTTCGTTTTCGTTTTTCGGAGCGGCATGAATGCCGCAGCTTTTTTTCTTCGCGCAGGATTGAAAACATGCCGGGGTATGCCGTTTTTGCCGTTGACGCTTTGGAAGCGGAAGAAGATGCCGGTAAGACGATTCTGTCATCCCTCCCCTTTATAAAGGTTGAATACATGCCGGCAGGCGAACTGCCGCGGAACTTTTCTGCCGCAGAGGCAGGTTTTATCATCATGATCGGAGGTTACTCCCCCTCATAGGCAGCGATCAGCTTATCCAGGGCTTTTTCGGCGGCAGGCATGTATTTGGCTGCCTGCGAAGCGAATTCGGTTTTTTTGCCCGAGATGAGTTCCCGGTAGATGGAACCGAGGGAACCGAGCAGGCTGTAATACGCGAACGCGAACTCGGTGTTGACGGAATCGTGGACAATGTCGATGACCTTGGACGACAATTCGTCGCGGGTATATTTGATCTTGAGCGCCGTTTCGTAATACGGATTGATCACGGTCCGGTAGGTTTCGGCGCACAGCGCCTCAACGACGGCGCCGACGATATCGGACGAACCGCATGTAACGGGTATGATGCCGAGATTATACGCGTCATGCACCAGCGAGCGGTAATCTTCCTGCGATTCGTCGTATTTCGGATAAGGCACCACGCCGAAATCATCCTTCATATCCCGCAGGGCAGAAGCTTCGTTAAAGGAGGAGTTGCCCAGGAAAAGCGACTCTCCGGCGGTAAACTTGAGTATGTTCACGTCTCCTTCGTGCTTTGTGTGGTCGTAGATCCAGCTTCCCTGACACCAGAAGATACCGAGCAGCTTCTCAAGCAGGACGGCGGCTCTTTCGTTGCCTTCGGCATTGAGCATGACGATCCCCTCTTCGTCCCGCGTCGTCAGCTTGACGTCGGTGCCGAATGCGAACGCGTCGGTCGAGGAAAACGCGCCGTATGTGACAAAGCCGAAACGGTCGTCGGCATCGGCTTCCGAATTTCCGTTCAGGTCGGCATACGAGCCGTCGATGAGCGTTTTCATCCTGTCAAGCGTCCACTTTCCCGTGAGGACCGTATCGTACAGTTCGTCCGTTTCGCCGAAATAATCGGTATAGAGGTTTTTGTTGAAATACAGGATGCGGGTCCCGAGAAGCATGTTCATGAAGAAATCGCCCACCAGGAAGAAGCGGGTGTCATAACCGATGGAAAGTTCGTTCATGTAGTTGTTCCACCACCATGGCATATCGAAATCCAGGTATTCCAGGGTCAGGGTGTTGATAAAAAAGCCCGAAGCGGCCAGACTGACCATGCTGTACTGCGGGGCGACGACGATGTCATACGCATCTTCGCCGGCCGTGACGAATTTCCTGATATCGTTGGTTGAGCTGCCCAGATCGCCGGCGACCGGCTCGTACCGGAGGACGATATTGAGCCTTTCCATGACCGACATATTGCGCGCGAGGATGGCGTCGTCCACGATCTCGCCCGTCAGTTCTTCCGGTCCCGTGATAAACGGTTTCTGCCCCCAGTTGTCAAGCAGATAGACAGGTACCGTCTCGCCGCCGAAATCCAGGTCTGCGGGCAGGTTGTCCGGCGTCTGAGCGCGCCCGGTCTCGGTCTCCGCTTCCGTAACGGGAACGGCAGCCGTTGTGTCGGGAGCGGCTTCCTGCGGCTCCGAACAGGCGATAGACGGTATAACGAGCATAAGGGCCAGAACGAACGATGTCGCTTTGATCAACCGGCACATAATTTACCCTCCCGATCCCTTCGGTTTTTTTATTCATCGTATATGATCTTCTGTTTCGTATATTTATGACCCCTCGCGGATGCTTTCGGCGACAGATTCGAGCTTTTTCAGGATGATCGGTTCGTTCTTGGCGTACCACGAAGCGAAATCCCTGCTTTTTGTGCCCATGAGCGTGCGCATGACGAACCAGGGATACCCGATGCTCTCGTTGTAAATGCTCGCGAAATTCAGATACGCCCCGTCGCGGACGATATCGAGCATCTGCGAGGAGACATCGTCGCGCGAGTATTTCACTTTCATCGCCACTTCGAAATAAACGGCGGTGACGCTGCGGTAGCTTTCGGCCGCCAGCGCTTCGAGCGCTGCGCCGACGGCATCCGTCTTGTCGGCGGAAAGCGTGACCGGCACGGAGACCAGGGCGACCGCATCCTGTATGCGCGTCAGGTAATTTTCCTGGATCTCGTCGAATTTCGGATAAGGGATGATGCCGTAATCGGACTTCATCTCCTTGAAACTGCCTGCCGCGACGGAAAGGGGCGAGGGTATGAACAGGACCCTGTCCGCTATAAACATATTGATCTGGTTCTCGCTGTTGGTACCGCCTTCCGCCGTATAGGCGAGCACCCCTTTGTTCTCATACATGAAAGAGTATATTTTTTCGACGATCGTATTGACCTTGTCGTATTCGAAATCCAGAACCGGCAGTCCTTCGCTGTCCCTGACGATCATTTTGATGCCGGAGCCCTGCAGAAAGCAGTCGACATTGTTCGTGGCCGTCCAGACGGAGGCGAAAAGATCCTCTTCGTTCATCTTGCCGTCCCCGTTCAGGTCTTCATACAGGTCTTTGGTCAGGGCTGTCATCGAATCGATGGTCCACTTGCCGTCCGTCACCGTATCGTAAATGCTGTCTATGCTGTATTTCTCCTCGAGCGTCTTGTTGAAATAGATCACGTACGCGGGGGAGATCAGGGAGAGCACGATATCGCCGACGGCAAAATACAGCTTGTCCGCGACCGTCAGTTCATCGACCAGGCTTTTCACCCACCACGGCTGTTCGAGGTTCAGATACGGCATTTCATACAGGTTTTTAAAGCAACCCTCGACCGCCAGCGCCGGTATCCTTG
>CAZVPD010000202.1:0-6119 GCA_964628455.1 uncultured Lachnospiraceae bacterium | reverse complement strand
ATAATAAAAATAAAAATACCCCACCGAGCCGTGTAAATCAAGAATTAAGAAACCCTGCTTATGCAAGGTAGGTGTCCTCTCCGCTCATTTGTGCTCCCAACGTCCCTCCGTCCGCGATAAATCAGGGATGAAGGGGAGGTCTGCAATCCCTTTGCGGAAGACCGGACTCCATTTATTCTTTGTGGGTTTAATTACTTGAAATATCACGAACTAAGCAGGAATATTATACCGAAACAAGTGCGGAACCGATCCGCATGATCTCCCGACAGCATTATTATAACACGGTTTATTTAAAAATTAAATATAAAAATACGCCAAAACAATGGGCCACATATTAGGCGCAATGACGGAAAGCAAAGCGGACGGTGAAGGCCTTCACCGTCGCTTGCGGCCCCGGTCATTTTTTCAGGTTTCGTCGTCCGGTTCTCCGTCGTAATCGACATCGGCGGATAACTCATCGTCGAATATATCGGCGATGCGGTCGAATTCGTCGTCGTCGTTGATCGTGACCAGCGTCTCTTCACCGTCTTCGTCCGTTTCGACTTTGAGGATGACGTATTCCTCATCTTCGTTGTCGTCGATCGGGACCAGGGCGAGATACGTGCTGCCGTCGATCTCACGGCTGCCGATCAGTTCAAACTGATTTTCATTTCCGTCCTCGTCCGTCAGGGTATATATCTCATCGCCGTATAATTCTTCTGCCATGCGAACACCTCCGTTCATGTCTCTGCAGCGGTAAACGGCGTCCTGCCCGTTTATCGTCGTTCTATTCTATAATGATTCCGTGATTATGTCAACAGTTTTCCGTTAAATCGGCGTAAAATTTTTCTTTACTGTCCGCGTCCGCCGCCCTGTTTTTTCTGCCTGCTGTTCCTGAGGGCCAGATAAAGGCCGGGGAGCCGGTTGATCAGGAAGCGTTTGAGCGCTTTGCGCGTGTTTTCGGCCCCGTCGCTGACGAAGACCAGGAAGCGGCGCGGGGTCAGCGGACCCGTGAACCAGAAATCGAGCCAGCGTTCGTATATGCGGCCGGCGCTCCCGTGCGAAAAAGCCCATTTGTAGCGCTTGACGAAGTACATGAAGAAATTGACCGCGAACAGCACCTCGTGCTCGGGGAACTGCTTCTGCCTGAGCGGGACGCGGCACCCGGGGTCGATCACGTCGGGCACAAACCCCGCTTCTTTGGCGATGTCGTGCAGGACGGTCATCGGATACGGATAGAAGATGTTGGGGATGATGCGGTCGCTCTTCAGGCGCGCGTTGAGTTTGACCGTTTTGAGGGCGCGGCGCAGGTCTTCGTAGGGCAGACCGAGGATGTTGTAGGTCAGGACATTGATGCCGTGCCTGTGGAACCACTCGCTGGCGTTGATCATCATCTCGTCGGTCATAATGCGCTTGAGATACTTCGTGCGGATCTCGCTGTCCCCGCTCTCGACGCCGATGTCGATGGTCGTGCAGCCCGCCTCCTTCAGCCGGATGACGGCGTCTTCGGTCAGCACGTCGAAGCGCAGGTTGCAGGTGAAGGGAAGCCCGATCTCTTTTTTATACAAGGCGATAAATTCGTCGAACCAGTCGGGGTACATGTTGAAGATCGCGTCGCGGAAGTTGAGGTAGCGGATCCCCGGGTGCTTTCCCAGCAGCGTTTTGAGGTAGAGGATCCCGTTTTCGGGCGAGCGGAAGCGCGCGTATTTTTTGCGGTTGGGATAGACGTTGCGGAACTGGGAATTGCCGCAGTAGGTGCAGGAAAACAGACATCCGCGGCTCATCATGACGATGGCCGTGTGGATCTTCGTGCTCTCGAGGTTCTCGTAGTCGAACAGGTCGAAATCGGGGACCGGCAGCCGCTCGAGGTCCTCGAACAGCGGGCGAACCGGATTCTTTCTGACCGTCCCGTCGGGCATCTTGAACCAGATGCTCTCGGTGCCCGTGTAATCGAGTCCGTTCGTCATGGCGTCGCACAGTTCGAGTTCGGCGTATTCGCCGTCCCCGATGCAGACCGCGTCGACTCCGTCTACGGCGAGCACCTCGTCCGGGACGAGGGTGACGTGATAACTGCCGCAGATGATAAAGGCTTCCGGGCAGGCTTCTCCGGTCCAGCGGATGTAGTCCCTCGAATCGGGGAAAGCGGTCGTGCGCACCGAAAAGCCGATGACGTCGTACCGGCCTTTTTTCGCCCGGTCCTCGAGCGCCGCGAGCTTTGCCTTATAGGCTTTTTCGTCATGCAGGTATAAAAGGTGCATCAGCTCCGCCGTGTGTCCCCCCTGTTTCAGAACGGCGGAAATGGAGGCCAGCCCCTCGCTGTAATTGCCCCCCGATGTTCTTTCCGTGCTGTCGCGGTCTGTATAGTCGGGGTATACGAGCAGCATCCGCACTTTTTTGCCCTGTAAATCAATCATTTCTTCAATTATACTCTTTCTTTTTGCCGTATTCGCCTTTTTTCGGGCGCGTGTTCCTATACCTGATATTATAAGGCAAAAACCCGCGGTTGTCAATAAAATTTAATGATTCGCTCTTTACAAAGACACGGGTATACGATATAATAGAGGCATATTGCATTCGGATCCGAAATTAAAATTTAAAAAGCTTCTGAAGAACGGGAGTAGGATATGTCAGAATCATTCGTTGCCGATAAGATCCATAAGATCATAAGCGACGTCCGGTACGATGTCGGCGCCATCCGGGAGCGCGACCCCGCGGCCAAAAACAGCCTCGAGGTGCTGCTGCTGTATTCGGGCCTGCACGCGGTCCTCGCCCACCGCGTCTCGCACGTCCTGTATAAAAACCAGATGTTCTTCGCCGCGCGCTTCGTCAGCCAGACGGCGCGGTTTTTCACGGGGATCGAGATCCACCCCGGCGCGACGATCGGCAAAGGGCTGTTCATCGACCACGGGACGGCCGTGGTCATCGGCGAGACCGCCGAGATCGGCGACGACTGCACCATCTATCAGGGAGCGACCCTCGGGGGAACAGGGAAGGATATCGGCAAACGCCATCCGACGCTGGGCAACAACGTCATGGTCGGAGCCGGGGCCAAGGTCCTCGGGCCCTTCAGGATCGGCGACAATTCGAAGATCGCCTCCAACGCCGTCGTCCTCGAAGCCATCCCCGAGAACTCGACGGCCGTGGGCATTCCCGCGCGCATCGTCAAACGCGGCGACAAACGCGTCGGCATCTGCGACCTCGACCAGGTCCACATCCCCGACCCCGTGGCCCAGGAGCTCTGCAAGCTGCAGATCAAGATCGACAAACTCGAGAAGAAGATAGCCGAACTCGAAAACAGCCGGAAAAAAAAGGGACAGGAGTAACGCCTGTGAAATTCTATAACACCCTGACGCATTCCAAAGAAGAATTCACGCCGCTCGACGGCAGCTGCGTCCGTATCTACAGCTGCGGACCGACGGTGTATAACTACGCCCACATCGGCAACCTGCGCACCTATCTCTTTATGGACCTGCTCAGGCGGGCGCTCGTGTGGAACGGCTATACCCTCAGGCACGTCATGAACATCACCGACGTCGGGCACCTCGTTTCGGACGCGGATGACGGCGAGGACAAAATGGCGAAGACCGCGCGCGAGCAGAAGAAGACCCCCTGGGAGATCGCCGCGTATTTCACGGAAGTGTTTTTAAAAGACATCGGCGCTTTGAACATAGCGCGCCCCGAGATCATCGCAAAAGCCACCGACCACATCCCCGAAATGATCGCCTTCATCGAGGGTCTCGACAAAAAAGGCTTCGCCTACGAGACCTCCGACGGCATCTATTTCGACATCGGCCGTTTTCCTCATTACGGCAGGCTGTCGGGCATCTCCCTCGAAGACCAGCTCTCGGGAGCCCGCGTGGAGGTCAACGACGAAAAGCGCCATCCGGCCGATTTCGCCCTCTGGAAGAAAGCGCCCAAGGAGCACATCATGCAGTGGGACAGCCCCTGGGGCAGAGGCTATCCGGGCTGGCACATCGAGTGCTCCGCGATGGGGCTGAAATACCTCGGCGAGGTGTTCGACATCCACACCGGGGGCGTCGACCATATTCCGATCCACCATGAAAACGAGATCGCGCAGTCCGAGGGGCTTCTCGGCCATCCGGCCGCGAAATTCTGGCTGCACGGCGAGTTCATGCTCGTCGGCGGCGGCAAGATGTCCAAAAGCCTCGGCAATACCTACACCGTCGCGGACCTCGCGGAGCGCGGCTACTCGCCCCTCGACTTCCGCTATTTCTGCCTCAACGCCCACTACAGGCAGAAGCTGAACTTCACCTTCGAGGGCATGGACGGCGCGAAGAAATCGCTCGCGAACCTGCGGGCTGCCGCCGCCCGGCACAGGGACGCCCCCGGGAACGCCGGTCCGGAGACGGTCTCCGCTTTCGAAGCCGAATTCCGCGAGGCGGTCAGCGACGACCTCAACATCCCGCGCGCCCTCGGCGTACTGTGGAACATCGCCCGCCATGAAATCAAATCCGACGCCCTGTACCGGCTGATGCTGAAGACCGATGCGATCTTCGGCCTTGACCTCGATAAAACCGAAGCGGACGCCGAAACGGACGCGGACCTCGCGGCCGAGATCGAAGAACAGATCGCCCTGCGCGCCGCGGCGAAAAAGGCGAAAAACTACGCCGAAGCCGACCGCATCCGCGCCTCGCTGGCCGAACGCGGCATCCTGCTGACCGACACGCCCGGCGGCACGACCTATACGATCCGCAAATAAAAAAACATGAGGCGAAAAAAAATAAAAAGCTGCCTGAAAACTATGACCTGTAAGAGAATAACGAGCCTCTGCCTGACCGCGGTCCTGACCGCAGCCCTGCTTTGCTCCTGCGGCATCGTTGTATGGAACGGACCTCCCCTTCCGGCCGAAAATGCCGGAGCAGGCGAAACCGCCGAAGCAGGCGGGACCGCCGCGGAGACCGGAAAAGACCAAAAACCGCTGCCTTCCGGGAACACCGCGACCCCGGTCAAAATGCCCGACAATAAGAAAGCGGCGGAAAATTACCTCGGCGCGCTGACAAAACGCGATTTCGAGGGCGTCGGCGTCGTCATCGGCACGGCCGACAGCTCGCGCTTCACGCCCGACGGCGCCGCTTCGTCCGCTTCGGCCGCGCGGCTGATGCGCAACCGCATGGTCGAGGAAAAATACAACACCATCATCATGACAAAACTCAGCGCGAACACGTCCGTCATGCTCGATGAAGCTCAGAAGTCCATGCTTTCCGGCATGTTCTACGCCGACCTGACGGCCGTTCCGGCGTCCGACCTCGGCCTGTTCCAGGCCCGGGGACTGCTCTTCAACCTCAACACCCTGCCTTTCACCGATTTTACCGCCCCCTACTACAACCGGGACGCCATGAAGCAGATGTCGGCCGGCTACAGCACCTTCGGGGCTGCCGGCGCCCTGACGGAAGACCTTCAGGACATGCACCTGATCTTTTTCAACAAAGCGCTCACGGCGAAATACACGGACGAAAACCCGTATCTGCTTGCCGAAGACGGGACGTGGACCTGGGATAAGATGCTCGGGATCATCACCGAGGTCAACAGGGACATCAATGCCGAAGGGAACTCCCCTCCGACGGGCCACGCGTCCCAGACGGGGACCGACACCTACATCGACATCCTGTTCGCTTCGGCCGGCCTGCACTATATGACGACGGGCACGGGCATCATCCCCTACCCTTCGTTCAGCACGCCCGGCGCAAAAAGCCTGATCGAAACGGCCAGCCGCCTGCTCTATAAAGACAGCTACTATCTTTACGCGGAGGGGGAAGAGAACGCGGCCGTGACCGGCTTCTACGACGGCCGCCTCCTGTTTTGCGCCGGCCGTCTCTACGCCTCCTCCTGGTTCGTCAACATGAAGGACGCGTGGGGGATACTCCCCCTGCCGAAGCTCAGCCCGTCGCAGGCAAACTACTACACCTACCTCGACCCCTCGGTCCCCGTCATGACGGCGGCCGCGGGCGGGACGGACGTCGAGAAGTCGGGCCTGATGCTTCAGGCGCTGACGGCCGCCTCCTGGGGATTCATCAACGACACGTATTATACCGAGCTCTCGAACAACGTGTTCAGGGACAACGATTCGGTCAATATGCTCGATCTCATACGCCGCTTCCCGCGGTATGACTTCGCCTATA
>CAZVPD010000201.1:5006-6136 GCA_964628455.1 uncultured Lachnospiraceae bacterium | reverse complement strand
TGCATACTAACAGTATATCTTTACTGGGGTGCAGTTAATTTTACATTCTGCCTCGTATTTTTTTTGCTCCGAAACTTATAAATACCCCTTGACATTTATGCAGGTGTATGCTATACTACTAAACGTTGAGTTGAGCGGAAGTGGCGGAACTGGCAGACGCGCACGTTTGAGGGGCGTGTGGTTACACCGTACGGGTTCAAGTCCCGTTTTCCGCACCAATGACAGCGCGTATCGTCAGACGATGCGCGTTTTTCTTTTATGAATATGAACGGTGAAAAAAGATGAAAAAAATGATCCTGTTGGCGGTGTTTTTTATGGGTATGTTTTGCTCCTGTAAAAGTGCCGCGCCTGCTTTGCCCGGGGATGAAACGTATCCGGTAAGAATAACCGCGCCGGTCGACACGGAATCAGGAGATCCGGTCAGGTCGGAACCGGAGGAAACACCTGAGCCCGAACCGGAAACAGCCGGTCTGGATGCCGCGGAACAATATATCGCGTCGAAAATCGAATCGATGACTCGGGAAGAAAAAGCGGGACAATTGTTTCTGGTCCGCAGTCCCCTGAATGAAATAGCAGGGACAGCCGAAAAATATAAATTCGGCGGTTATGTCTTTTTTGCGGAGCATTTCAATTCAAAAAGCCGCAGCGAAATCACAGCGGAGATAGCCGGATGTCAGGCTGTTTCGGATATTCCCATGCTTTTCGCGGTAGATGAAGAGGGCGGAACGGTAAACCGTATCAGCCGCTTTCCGGAATTTCGCACGGAACCGTTTTTATCTCCACGGGAATTATATAGTATCGGCGGACTGGAACGTATTAAATCGGATACAGCCGAAAAATCCGAATTGCTTCTCTCTCTGGGAATCAATGTTAATCTTGCGCCGGTCTGCGATATCTCAACCGGTCCCGAAGATTTTATATATGCCCGTTCTGTCGGACTCGACGCTGCGGGAACATCCGATTTTATCCGGATTGTCGTGGAAACCATGAATGCATATCCTGTCGGTTGTTCACTGAAGCATTTTCCGGGTTACGGGAGCAATGAAGACACACATTTTGACATTGTCTATGATGACCGGCCTTATGAAGATTTTTTAAACAGCGATTTTTTACCGTTTATTGCCGGAATT
>CAZVPD010000201.1:0-4996 GCA_964628455.1 uncultured Lachnospiraceae bacterium | reverse complement strand
GTTTCGCACAATATTGTGACCTCTATAGACAGTGTCTATCCTTCGTCATTGTCGGCAAAGGTTCATGAAATCCTGAGAAAGGAACTGCATTTTGACGGAGTGATCATAACCGATGACCTTGCGATGGACGGCATACGGGAGTATACGGACGGAACGGAGGCTGCCGTTCGGGCTGTGGAGGCAGGGAATGATATGCTGTGCTGTTCCGATTATGAGATGCAGTATCAGGCTGTGCTTTCCGCACTGAGCAGCGGCAGGATCACCGAAGAGCGCATTGATAAATCCGTTGCCCGCATACTCCGCTGGAAAATACGGTTAAAATTGATTGCAGTCGATTAACGAATCATAAAACGGCAGTGCTTCCGGATTTTTTTCCGCAGGCACTGCCGTTTATATTCGTATTTCCTATACGATAAATGCCGGTATAGCATTAATTTCCGGTCAGGCGAGAAATCTTCCCGCCTTGTCTCTGAAGCCGCCCAGAATGATGAAAACAAGGTCTGCGATCCAGCCGACGCCGAAGAAGCCGAAAGTGACCAGCCATATAATACCGGTTCCTATTTTACCTACATAAAAGCGGTGGATGCCGAATTCTCCCAGGAACAAACAGAATAAAAATGCAATCAGTCTGGATTTCAACGGACCGTAAACGTTATTCATGCCGACCCCTTTCTCGTCTTCGACGATTTTATTGCTTTTTGCTTATTATCTCTTCCAAAGCCGATGAAATAAATTCTTCGACAGTCAGGACTACCCCTTTATCGCCTTCTTTACGGGAACGGACCGCAACTGTCCCGCTTTCCTGTTCTTTATCACCTAAAACAAGCATATAAGGAATTTTGGAAAGCTGTGCTTCACGGATTCGGTAACCGATTTTCTCATTGCGCTTGTCGAATTCCGTTCTGAAGCCGGCATCGTTTAATTTCCTGTAAACCGTATCGCTGTAATCATTGTTCTGGTCTGTAATGGGGAGCAGCTTAATCTGAACAGGCGCAAGCCAGAGCGGGAAAGCTCCGGCGTAATGTTCGGTTAAGATCGCTATAAAACGCTCGATAGAACCGAAGACCACACGGTGAATCATGACGGGACGATGACGCTCATTGTCCTGACCGACATAATTGAGATCAAAGCGTTCGGGCATTTGGAAATCGAGCTGGATCGTTCCGCACTGCCATGTCCTGCCTATGGAATCTTCCAGATGAAAGTCGATTTTGGGACCGTAAAACGCGCCGTCTCCTTCGTTTATTTTATAGGGTTTTCCGTTTTTGTCGAGAGCGAGACGGAGGGCTTCGGTAGCGATCTCCCATTGTTCGTCGCTGCCCATCGAATTGACCGGACGGGTGGAAAGTTCCATTTTATATTTAAAGCCGAAAATACCGTAAAAATGATCGATCAGGGTCATAACACCCAGAATTTCGCTTTCTATCTGACCGGGCGTCATAAAGATATGCGCGTCATCCTGAGTAAAACAACGGACCCGCATGAGTCCGTGAAGCGCTCCTGAAAGCTCATGCCTGTGAACCAGACCAAGTTCCGCCATGCGCTGCGGAAGGTCGCGGTATGAGTGTATTTTACGTCTGAAAACGAGCATGCCGCCCGGACAGTTCATGGGTTTCAATGCAAAATCGACATCATCGATCTTTGTCGTATACATATTCTCCTTATAATGATCCCAGTGCCCCGAACGGTGCCAGAGCTCCTGATTTAATATAACAGGTGTCTTTATTTCCTGATAACCGTTTTTGCGGTGCTCTTCATGCCAGAAGTCCTCCAGAAGATTGCGGAGAACCATTCCTTTCGGTAAAAAAAACGGGAATCCTTCATCATAAATGTCAAACAGATCAAGCTCACGGCCGAGTTTGCGGTGGTCGCGTTTTTTTGCTTCTTCCATTCGTAAAATGTATTCGTCAAGATCGGCTTTTTTTGTAAACGCTATTCCGTATATTCGCTGCAGCATTTTATTTTCGGAATTTCCTTCCCAGTATGCACCTGTGCACTGCAGCAATTTAAATGCTTTTATGGCGCCGGTCGAGTATAAATGGGGTCCCGCGCACAAATCAATAAAATCATTCTGGCGATAAAATGAAATTTCCTCACCGTCCTTAACACGGCCGATGAGCATGACCTTGTATGGTTCACCGCGCTGTTCCATCAATGAAACGGCTTCATCGCGGGGGAGGGTAAACCGTTCCTCTTTTATGTCCTCTCTGATGATTTTTGCCATCTCCGCTTCGAGCTTTTCAAGAATATCCGGGGTAAAAGCGATATCGCTGTCGATATCATAGTAAAAACCGTTTTCGATAGCGGGTCCGATGGTGAGTTTGGCAGAAGGAAACAAGCGTTTGACAGAGGCGGCGAGGACATGAGACGCGGTATGCCAGAAAATTCTTTTTCCGTCGGGATCGTCAAAAGTAAGGGGTTTTACCGGGATACCTTCCGATACTTCGCTGTTCAAATCGACTGTATGTCCGCCGGCCGACGCTCCGATAACGCTTCGGTTTATCATGGAAGCTTCTTTCAAAATATCATAAGCTGTTTTCATATTTATATATCTCCTGTAAATTTATTAAATTCGATAAAAAAACTCACACCGACAAA
Organism: uncultured Lachnospiraceae bacterium; assembly: GCA_964628455.1. Taxonomy (GTDB): domain Bacteria; phylum Bacillota; class Clostridia; order Oscillospirales; family CAG-272; genus JAQVWU01. Next base: position 2,398 of record CAZVPD010000201.1, on the reverse strand, counting down.
ACCGGATGCTGAAAACGCACCGCTTTGTTCGGGGTGAGGATCATTTTTGATTTGTCCGCACGGTTCCACCCGAGCTTTAACTCGTTTGTATAAAATTTTGAATACGGACGGTATTTCATACGTGCTACGTGACGGCATTTCAGCACCGCCGCTCTCTGTACACTGCTTGCGCACGAAACATATTCCGTAAAAACGGGTTCCCGGAATGTCCGGTTTTACATAGGACTTGACTTTTTAAAAAAATAATGATATACTGTACTATATCTTTTAAAGATACAGACACGTATATCTACCTGTAGATTATCATAGCACAGTTTATTTATTTTGTCAATACCTTTTAAAATAAATTTTGACAGAGGTATTCTATGTCCGCAATGATCAACATAACGGATTTTTATGCGCTTCAGTTTTCAAAAAACGAGGAGATGGTCGGCGAGGTCATATCGCTCAATTCCATGACGGCCGAATACGGACTGACTCTGACCGAATCGCAGGCAATCGAACTCATAGAAACCCGCGGGAATGCTCTTCGTGAAAACGGACGTATGGAAATCGGTCTCGGAGCGGTAAAAAAAATTATAGAAAGCTTCTCCGCTTCGTCTTTTATCCATAACGATAATTATGCCGAGACTCTCAATGACTTGCTCGAGATATTTTATTATTATAAAACAGAGTCACATGACCGTGTCAGTGATAACGAGCTGATCGGAATCATGTTTGATCATTTCGAAAACAAATATTACGGTTCGGTTAAACTGATGCAGGGAAGAGAATTCCGCTATATGAAAGATCAGGATAAAGAACCTTTTACATCCGGCAGCGGTGACGAAAACGAACCGGATACGGATTGCGACGATTATGACAGCTATACATGGGATGATAAAAATGACGAAGAATAATATTATTTCATATAAACAAACCAAACTCGAATCCTCAAATATAAAATATAATGACTATATGAGAACACTGCTGGCGGAACTCGACCGTTTGGATCTGATAACGGATAAGCAGCTGAGTAAAATAAGACTGGATGTTATGGATACGCTCGGACAAATCATCGGGTGGTGGACAAATGATGAAAGCACATCGGTGATGACAGAAACCGCAAACGAACTGATGATGAGCCTTCTTTTTAATATAGACGCATACCTGATCGGCCTGAGCAACACAGAGCATGCAGTGGAATCACTGTTGAATATTCCGGTCATTGATCTCTATTATGAAGGTATCCACAGGCTTAAGCTGCATCTTTGCGAGGCTACCGGCCTTCTTGTCAGGGTGAAGAGAACCAGACTGAACATACCGAATGTATATTACAACGAGACGATCGATTCGTTCATTAATTTGCTGAAAAAATATGATGTCAAATTCGGCGCTCACCGCATCGCCGGAGATATCGATTATCCTTTGGCTCTTCAGAGCAATTCGCTCAGGGGTATTCATCAGCTCCGCGGTTATTTGTTGAATTTATACGCTGAAAACAGCTTTTGCAGGGAGTATGACGCCGATGAAGTCGCAAAGCTTTATATGACATTTTGCGACAAACATAAATATCCGTATTCGGAACCCCGTGCAAACATATTTTCCATGGTTTTTATCAACGCGCTTTTCAATGAATATCTGCGAAAAGAACCCGGAACGCTCATGATTTCCAAAGATGAATGCGAGGTCATTGAAACACTCCTTGATTCTATTTCCGAATATGAGCAGCGTTCGCTTCTCAGCGGTATCGCATCCAAACTCATCGGCGGAAATACGATGTATAATATTAAAACGGCAGCCAAATTAATGCCCGAAATATTAAATGCGCTGAAAAACAGAACACTCAAGAATTATTTGATCTGTATCTGAAAATCAAAACCGCTCTCCTCCGGCGGTATGAAATAATCGGCGGTACCCCTTGACAATGATGTTGCTCATGTGTTATAATGTCATCCGTCGGGCAGTCATACATGAGGAGAGATGGCTGAGCTGGTCTAAGGCGCACGACTGGAAATCGTGTGAACGCTAATACCGTTCCGTGGGTTCAAATCCCACTCTCTCCGCCAAAAAGTAAGGATTTCGTTTATTTTTTACGAAATCCTTACTTTGTTTTATAGAGCATCAAATCGAAAAAAAATTGATTTTTGACGACGGTGCGACGACGTAATGATAAAAATTAACTAAAAATGACTGAAACGGATGGAAAACTTTTAGCAATTCAATCCGTGACAATAATACTATCATAATAAAGTGCGGTTCACATTATCGTGAAAATTGATAATATGAACCTTCTGCATTTTATTAGTGTTGCTAATATTCGCCTTTTGAAATGCTCTCTTGTATTAAGATAAAATATCAATTATGATATGAGTGTCGTAAGTAATTTTTCATAAGTAGAATTGCCATAAAAAGGGAA
>CAZVPD010000200.1:0-6195 GCA_964628455.1 uncultured Lachnospiraceae bacterium | reverse complement strand
GCGTTTCTCATGCCGTAATACCGGTTCGCGCCGTTTCCTTTGATCTGCGGCGGAAAAATTAAAAATAATATAAAATATTTATCATTAAGATATTGACAATAATGTATGACATACAGTATAATAAGATCGAGGTGATACACTTGAATGACATCGACGGGCAGGTCGGTTCGCTGATCATTGAACTGAAAAGAGGAACACTGGTCCTCTCGGTTCTCAGCCAGCTGTGTAATCGGGAATACGGTTATTCGCTTGTGCAGAAAATGGAAGAAAAAGGCGCGCCGATCGACGCGGGCACGCTCTATCCGCTGCTGCGGAGACTGGAAAAACAGGAACTTCTGCTGAGCGAATGGAACACGGACGAAGCAAGACCGCGCAAGTTTTATGTCCTGAGCGATTTCGGAAAAGAAGTTTACAGGCGCTTAAAAAAAGAGTGGAAAAGTCTTTCGGACCAGCTGAATCAATTGATGGAGTGTGAGAATAGAAATGAAAACGATGAATCTGATTGACAGGTATGTTTACGCGGTGACCGAGCGGCTGCCGGAGGATATCAGGGACGACGTCAGCCGGGAACTCCGCGCGAACATCGAAGACATGCTGTCCGGGGAGCCTTCGGAGGAGGAGGTCCGCGCGGTCCTTGAAAAACTCGGTCATCCGGTAAAGCTGGCGCAGGAATACAACCCCGTGAAAAGCTATCTGATCGGGCCGGCATACTACCGGGATTATATTGCCGTATTAAAACTCGTAACGGGCATCGCCGCCGCCGTGCTGGTCTGCATTACACTGGTGAAATATATCTTTGATCCTCCCGTAAACGGTGATGTGCTGCAATATACCGTACAGTTCATTGTCGATATTATCGCGGCAGGCCTTCAGGGGTTTGTTCAGGGTGCCGTATGGGTGACCCTGATCTTTGCAGTATCGGAACGCTTCGACGGCACCGAAAGCAATCCGCCGCTGATGAAGAAAAAATGGACGCCGGATGATCTGCCGCCGCTGCCGGTCGCAAATAAAAGCAGGATATCCCGCGGCGGGACCGTCTTTGCGATGGTATGCACGGTGTTTTTCACGACGCTGATTTATTTCAATCCTCAGATCATTGCCGTCTATGAATTAAGCGGCAGCGGACCGGCGCAGGTCACACCGCTGTTTTCCGCCGAACGCCTGAAGTTTTATATGCCTGTTATCCTGATCATCGCATTCCTGCAGATGAGCCTGAATATATGGAAGTTTATTTCCGGTCACCGCAGCATTCCGATGGCGTGGGCCAACGCGCTGCTGAACACGGGGTTCTGCGTATTCATCCTTGTGCTGTTCCGGGACAAAGCTCTGTTCAATCCCGGATTCATCTCGAGAATCGAAACATTGGCCGGACCGTCACAGTCCGCGAATGTTTCGGCATGGCTGGAACAATCGCTCCTGACCGGCGCGGCAGTCATCACGGCGATCTGTTTATGGGACAGCATATCCGAATTTCTAAAGTGTCCGAAAAGGGAAATCTCCGGGGATAAAAAAACCGGAACGGGGAATATATAACCCGGGATCCGGACATACCGGGTCGAACGGCCGGCCAGATTCTCCGTTCCGCGTTTTGACCGATACGGGATACGGGTTTACACAGGTTCCCTGCAAAGCCTTTTTTACTCTCTGCTTTTTTTACTTTACCCCGGATTTTCTGATCGAACCGATATCACGCAAAACAGCCTGTGCCGGCTTTTTGATTTCACTGGAACTTCATACTTTCCGGCAGGAATTCTTTGACTGAATCAAGAGCTCTGACAACCGCCAATGTTGACGCTCCTGCGTTATCACCTTCACCCCAGGATCCGTCGGGATTCTGCGCTTCAATGATCCACGGAACGGAACGCATGAGAGCGGCTTTTGCAGCCGCTATATCAAACAGGGCGAACAGGTCGATATAAAAATATTTCCCCGCATGCTTGTAGTCGAAATGTCCGTTTAAATTCTGTTTTGCGGCAAATCTCCATACATGCGCTTCGATGTGCTCTTTTAACAGTGTATTTCTTGTCTTGCTCAGAGCCCATGCTGTCATTAATCCGCATGGCAGCTGATGAAAAGGCATTTCCAGAGAATAAACACCGGTATTCCCTTGGCCGGCTGCGGAATTCCGAAGAAAAAATGCGTCTTTAGTCAGATCCATATGCGAAACATCGCCGGGGTTTTGCCAGCCGCCATACGTATATTCTTTTACCATGGAATCTAACTTTTCGGAAATTTTTTCCGCAGTATAGACTTCTCTCTTTTCACATTTGGACTGGCCGTGTGCATATGAACATTCACACCAGCCTCCGTTAAGCAGAAATTGACATGCCCTGGACACCCTGTCGTCTTCTTCGTACCCATGCTCCAGAAGCGACCTGAGTATCATTGCGTTGGGCCACATAAGCCGCGGACCGCACGGATAATGAGCCGTGTCCAGTCCCTTTCTGACTTTGTTGATTTCGGATTTTTTTACCTGCCTGAATCGCTCACGGCTGCCGTTTCTTACGGCTTCTACGATCCTGATTTGTTCACTGACCAAATCATCGGACAGAAAAAACATTCCCGGATTATAGGGGGATTCCTTTCCCGAAAGCAGCCACTCCGCGGCGGCAGCTGTTTCCCTGCGTTTTTCCGTTATTCCCATCTCTGCGATCTCTCTCAGATTGCGGCTTGTCAGAATAACGTCGGACTGCCAGGAGCCATCGGGCTCCTGGCTTTTTGTTATTTCCCCGTATAACTGCTCTCTCAGCGACGGATCCCGTTCCCGATTCATTCCGATGCTTCTTCGGCATATCAAACCGTATATCGAATCGTTATCCGACAGATACTGCAGGGGATCGTGTTGAAACCTCAACCCCCGGTATTTTTCCGACAGATCATGGAGCGTCTGTTCGGGTTTGGGATTGGTCATCAGCGTGCGCACCAGTTCGGTTTCCGATTCGGTATCTTCTAACCTCGCCTGAGCCCCCGTTTTTTCGGCAAACCGGTAACGCTTAACGGCTGCTCCGTTCTCCCGCTGAATGATCGCTGCCTCCGTTCCTTCTTTTAACTGCAGGTATGCGGCCGACGCCGCAGGCAGGGATAAGCTTCTCCCCGTCACTTCAACGGCAATGCTCTCTGGCAGCTCCCGGTTTGACAGAATAACTTCACCGTCCCTTATCCCGATCCGGATGACGGCATTTTCTCCGAACTGTTTCCTGACTTCATTGCTTAACGGGATGCGGTTATCTTTGCCCGATTTCGTTATGGAAATGACCTGCGGAATTCTGTCCACTTTTATTCCTCCTCACAGTTCAGTCGAAAGGTTGTATATATAACGGCTTTCCCGGTTTCGGGGGCATGTCACCTGCAGGTGATCTTAAAAAAATCATAAGGATATTATCAGTGTCGTCAGTTCTTTTTCAGGCAGAATCACGGCGCCGGGGTCGACCCGTCCGAGTTTTTTCTCATCCAGCGACGCGCGCCAAACCTCGCGGAATTTGATATATCCTGTGAGACTGACCGAACGTTCGCGTCCCGGGTTCCACATCCGCAGCAGGACCTCTCCGCTTTCCGTGCGTTTGAGGCAGCTGATATACGGTTTTGGGAAATCGCATTCCGGACGGATGAACGACGCCGACGCCGGAAGCGTTCCGCCGTGGACCCCGGTGCTTTCCGCAAACAGGGCGTGACGATAAGCCGCCGCTTTTTCAAGATAAGCCTCGGGGGTGTCCGCACCGGTGAATATCGCGTATTCGAATGTATGTTTCCCCGGGCATTGCGCGTCCGGCACCGGATAATTCGCTCCCGCGGGATCGCCGAGAGAACCAACCGCGCGCAGCAGCTCGATCTGCAGGCTGACTCCCGTGTCCCGCCGGACAGCCTCGTATGCCGGCAGTCCCTTTGCCGAGATACACAGCGAATGAACCGGATGTTCGGGGTCTGCCGCGCAGATAAACTCCGTAAACGGCCACTCGCGCCAGACTTGTCCGTCAGGGGCTGCCGGGCGTTCGATGATGTTAAAGTGGTCATACGCATACGATACATCCGCGGCGATCCCGGTGTCGAAAACGGCCCGCAGGCAGTGGTCTTCGCATGTATTGTCCATCCCGGCCGTCACTTTTACATAGTCAAGTCCGGCATATAAAGCGACCTGTATGCCGATACGAACGGGTTTTAAAAACTCCGACCGTCTGCCGCCGGCACACTTTTCGGGCAGCATAAAATCGTATTCGGTCCCGAATACCGCTCCATGCCCGTATTGTTCGAGCAGACGCCACTTTGCCGGACTGTTTTTTGTCGTGCGCTCATCCGGGTCAGCCGGTTCCAGATGACGGTATGTGTCGCCTGTATCCGCCCTGTCCGTGAAATAATTCAGGTTGTGATAGCTTTCACCGCTGTGTTTATCCGTCAGGTCGAACGTGCCGTTTCCGTTAAGCGTTATTTTCACGGATTCGTTTTCCATTCCGTTTCCGGCAACTTTCACGGCGGAAACAGCCTTCTCTTCGGACGGGCGGAGACAATAGGTTTTATATCCCGCCGACGGGACGCCGGAAGCGATAAAATCAACATCGAGGACGGTGAATACCTGATCGCCGGGCAGCTGCCCGCACTCGCCCGCGTCCTTTGACAGGACCTGCCCGAGCATGCCGCCGGTCATGTAAACGCTCTCCAGGTCTTTTCTTTTTATTGCGGCAACCCGCACGCACGACGATACGGGATCGCCCGACATGTCATACAGCGCATAGGACTGATGTCTGAACCTTCCCGGCACCCGGACAAGATTGTGCACATGCCCGTTTCGTTCGTCATTCAGCGGGTTGAAAACGACGATCGGGACAGCGTCATTTCCGGCGCCCGATGTGTCGATTGCGTCCGTCAGTGCGCCGACAATGTCTTTTTTCAGATACCCGCCCGTATTCAGGACATATTCATACCTGTCACGGATATCCCCGGCAACCCGGTCGATATTGCATCCGCAGATCGAGTCGTGCGGATGGTTTAAAATGCATTGCTTCCACAGATCACGCAGATGACCGTGCGGATATTCGAATCCCGCATAAAGCGACGCGGCGGCCGCCAACGGCTCGAGTCCGGCGCACAACAATAGTTCGCACGCGTCGTTGAGCTGTTTGGTTTCGATCCTCGATGAAAGCGTGCCTTCGAGCGTCCCGGCTGCCGGACCGCCGCGCATCTCGCCGGAGTAGGTTTTCAGCGCCGCGCCGCTTTCCGCATATTTTTCGATGTAATCCAGATATTGACCGACCGTGCCGAAAACGAGTTCATACATGTCCTGACGCGCATTGATATAAGCGACGACATCGGTCAGCGACTCCCGCGGCTCCATATGGTCCACACCCACCGAAAAATACAGCGCGGGCAGCGCGGCGCCTTTTTCCTGATTCCCGGCTTCGCGCATAAACCGCGCATAGGCGGTTTCCGGATCGGGACGGAACGACTCCTCTCTGAAAATATCCGTCCAGATATCGGGGTACGACAGAAAGATCCCGTTGCCGTAGCCGTGATTTACGGCAAGGACTTCCGAGGACGCGTATTTCCAGATGAACTCCGTGTGGGGCAGCCCTTCGTCCCGATAGGGCCGGCCCCGTCCGAACGACGCGCGCCGGATGCCGAAACCGCTCAGAATCATCGGCAGCGACGCAATGCTGCCGAACGAGTCCGGCACGTACCCGACATTTTCCGGCGTACCGCCGAGTGCCCTGACTGTTTCGGCGCCCATGATCAGATTGCGGATCGTGGCTTCGCTGCTCTGCAGGAACTGGTCGGCAAGCACATACCAGGGTCCGGCTGCCAACCGTCCGCTTTTCAGCAGTGCGGACAGCCGGGGACGGTTTTCCGGCTTGATCTCCAGATAATCATCGAGTACCGCGGCCTGCCCGTCCAGATAAAAGGCGTATTCGGGATGGCGCTCCATGATGCCGAGAAGCTTGTCGATCAGATTGACAAGGCGGATCCTGTATTGTCCGAATGTCATCACCCATTCCCTGTCCCAGTGCGTCGTAGGGCAGATAAATACTTTTTTCATATATGGTTCATCATCCGTTTCTGCATAATAAAATTCCGTGTAAGGACTTCGTCTGCGCAATAACAAAATCCGGCATTTCTTTTTTATAAATTTATCGATCCTGCAGCGGCAGCCGCTTATGCCCCGAAAATTTACTCGGGCATGCCGAGGTAATCCCGCATGCAGCGGCA
>CAZVPD010000199.1:0-6241 GCA_964628455.1 uncultured Lachnospiraceae bacterium | reverse complement strand
AGATTTACAAAAAATTAATATTTTAATATTGTGTGAAACCTATTGAAATTTTCATATAAAAGTGTTATTATATGACGATAGCAATTTTCGGAATGCATTTAATTCCGTTTATCATATAATTCAAGGAGGTGAAAAAATTGCCTAATATAAAATCCGCAAAGAAGCGCGTTCTGACAACAGCCACAAAAACGCTTCAGAACAAGATGTTCAAAACATCTCTCAAGACCGCAATAAAGAAATACGACTCAGCTCTCGCAGCCGGAGATAAGACTGCCGCTGTAGAAACATATAAAGCAGCCGTAAAGAAGATTGACCGTGCGGTATCGCGCGGCGTATTGCATAAAAACAATGCAGCCAGGAAAAAAAGTCAGTTTACATTGAAACTGAACGGACTCGGAGTTTAACTTTCTCTTTTGCGGTTTTCCGGCATCTCCTATGACCGGTCGATCAAATGGGCAATCGAAAGATTGGCCATTTTTCTTTTATTCCGACGGCTGCCTGTTGTTTTTTTATCCGCGCTATCCGGGTATGTCCGGCGCATATCTTTTTTGCTTTTTATACACCGGGATTCGATTCCGTATCCGCATGTTTTTCAATACCATATATGCGTTTCCCGTTTTCCAGAGTAATTTCGCATAATTCTTCCGGGGTCATGTTTTTTTCTTCGGCAATCACAGAAGCCGTATAGCGAAGATAATCCGAACGGTTCAGCTTCCCTCTCATCGGGAACGGCGCAAGATATGGGCAGTCGGTTTCAATCAACAACCTTTCCGCCGGAACCGAACGAACCACGTCCAGTATGCGATGCGCGTTTTTAAAAGTAACCACACCCGAAAACGAAATATACCATCCCCGTTTTACCAACTCGGCAGCTGTTTCGCAGCTGCCGCTGAAGCTGTGAAAAATCCCTTTTACAGACGGAAAGGCGCGTATCATATCCATACAAGGTCCGTGCGCTTCCCTGTCGTGAATGATGACCGGAAGACCTGTGTCGGCAGCGAGCTCCATCTGAACGCGGAACCACTTCATCTGCGTTTCCCGGTCGGAAAAATCATAATGGAAATCAAGCCCGATTTCACCGACCGCAACCGTTTTCGGATGTTTCAGCTGAAAAATCAAAGCGTCCAGCACTTCGGCCGTCTCCGCTGTTTTTGATGTTTCGTGAGGATGAATTCCGGCCGAAGCATAAAACTGCGGATATGCTTCGGCCAGCGCTATGCAATCATTGTTTGCCGCGATATCGGTTCCCGCGTTCAATACATATTCGACCCCGTTTAAAAGAACCTCATTTATGATCGAATCTCTTTCGGAGCCGAAACGCGCATCGTTATAATGAGCATGAGTGTCAAAAATACGCATTATCTGACACGTTCCCCAAGCGGGGTTTCATCGCTTAAGAACACGACGCGAACCGTTTCTTCGCCGGAGGCGAGGATCATGCCGTTGCTGTCGGTTCCGCAAAGAACAACGGGGTTCAGGTTTGCGACTACGATTATTTTCTTTCCTATCAATTCGGCCGGGGAGTAATATTTCGCTATACCCGAAACCACCTGCCGTTTTTCATAACCGAGATCAAGCTGCAGCTTTAAAAGCTTTTTGGCCTTCGGAACCGGTTCCGCAGCGATGATCTGTGCCGTGCGCAGTTCCGTTTTCATAAAATCGTCGATACCTATTTTTTCCGGACCTTTGATATCGGTGCTGCCGGCGTCGGACGGCTCTTCGGGGACTCCCCTGCTTTCCGCAATTTCCTTCATCAGCAACGCTTCGTCGATCCGTCCGAATAAAGCGGTTGCTTCTCCGGTCTGCCTTCCGGATACAAGGCTTCCGAATTCCGGGCCGGTTTCTTTGGTGTTTATCTGATTCAGTATCTTCTCGGCTGTTGCGGGAATGAACGGAGTCAGCAATACGGCTCCGATCCGTAAAGTTTCCAGAAGATTATAAAGGACCGCCGAAAGCCTCGGACGGAACATATCATTCCGGGCCAGAACCCAGGGTGTGGTTTCATCGATATATTTATTGGCACGGCGAAGCATACCGAATATACTGTCGGCTGCATCCGCTATCCTGTATTCATTCATGCATGTATCGACGGCCGAAACCGTCTGTGAGACTGTTCGTATCAGATCCTCATCGGTTGCCGCATCCCCGTTGTTTTCGGGTAAAATTCTTTCGGGTATGATTCCGCCGAAATATTTTTTAACCATGTCAAGCGTCCGTTTTACCAGATTGCCGAGGTTGTTGGCAAGATCCGAATTATACCGTGCGATGATACTCTCATAGGTAATACTGCCGTCTGATGCATAGGGCATTTCGGCAAGACAGTAATGACGCACGCCGTCAACACCGAAATACTTCACCAGATCATCCGCGTAAATAACATTCCCCCTGGATTTGGACATTTTATCGGTTCCGAAATTAAACCACGGGTGACCGAATACTTTTTTCGGCAGCGGAAGATCCAGTGCCATAAGCATGATAATCCAGTATATACTATGGAAACGCATGATATCCTTGCCGATAATATGCGCATCTGCCGGCCAGTATTTTGCAAACAATCCTTCGGGTCCTCCGTTAAGATCAGCGTCGTAACCAAGTGCCGTAATATAATTGGACAGAGCGTCGATCCAGACATATATGACGTGCCGGCTGTCAAACTCTACAGGTATCCCCCAACTGAAGGAAGTGCGCGAAACACAAAGATCCTGCAGACCCGGAAGCAGGAAATTATTGAGCATTTCCCGTTTGCGTGATTCCGGTTCGATAAAACCGGGGTGCTCCTCTATATATTGAATCAGACGACCGGCATATTTGCTCAGACGAAAATAATACGCTTCCTCTTTCATACGCTCCACAGGTCTTCCACATTCGGGACATTTTCCGTCGTCGACCTGTGTATCCGTTAAGAAAGTTTCATCCGGAACACAATACCAGCCTTCATATTCGCCTTTGTATATATCTCCCTGTTCATAAAGCCGGGTAAAAATTTTCTGGACAGCACGCTCGTGTTCTTCATCCGTCGTGCGAATGAATTTATCATAACTGATATTCATCAGATCCCATATGCCGCGTATCTGTCCCGCAATATCATCGACATACCGGCGGGGCGTTACATTCTGTTCCCTCGCATAGTTTTCTATTTTCATACCGTGTTCATCGGTACCTGTCAAAAAAAACACATCATAACCGTGCTGTCTTTTATATCTTGCAACGGCATCTGTCATGATGGCTTCATATGTGTTGCCTATATGGGGTTTACGCGATGCATAAGCAATCGCGGTAGTGATATAAAATTTCTCTTTCATATATATCCGTCATACTCCCGTCAATTATTTCCATTATCATTTTCATACAATTTTCAATTAAAAATCCGGGTGTCTCGCGCTTTGATCTGATTGATTTCTTCATCCGGCAGACAGATTTATTTAAAAATTTTTCCTTTGGAAACCGTATATTCCAGATCGGTCTTGTTTTTGGATACGATACATAAATCCGCGCGTTTGCCCGAGCCGATCCTCCCGGCAAAGGAATCAAATCCGACCATCCGGGCGGGATTTAACGTGGCGCACAGAATCGCTTCTTCAAACGAGGCGCCGGTATATTTGATCAAATTTATCATTCCGCAAAAAAGATCCAGCGTGCTGCCGGCTATGATACCGTCATGAGTCATGGCCACCTTGTTTTTCACTTTTACGGGACGTCCGCCGATCGTAAAATCACCGTCACCGTATCCTGTCGCCATCATCGAATCCGTAATCAAAACAAAACGGTCATGCCTTTTTATTCTCCACGATAAATCGATTGTTTCAGGGGCGAGATGCGCTCCGTCGCATATAAATTCGGCGTATGCATCGGAAAGCAAAGCGGCAGTCACGCATCCGGGCATACGGTGGTGGATGGGACTCATCGCATTGAAAGTGTGCGTAAAGGAGTTTGCGCCCCAGGTGAAAGCCTTTTTGCATTCTTCATAAGTAGCGTCGCTGTGACCGATGCCTAATGTCGCTCCGCAGGAAAGCGCGGTCCGGCAGAATTTTTCTCCCCCGTCAAGTTCCGGGGCAGCGGTCACATGAACGTTCAGCGGACGCATTCGTTCGAGCAGCATAGTCAGTTCGGATGCATCAAGCGGCACAAATAACGATGTGTCGTGAGCTCCCATTCGTTTTTTATTCAGATAACGGCCTTCAAGATGAATCCCCTCAAATCCCGCGCTCTTAATATTATCGATCGCCAAAAGCCAGCCGTCAAGCGTTGATGTTGCAATAGACGGCATAACGGTGGTTGTGCCTGCTTTTGCATAATCGTCGCGCATAATCAGCATCTCACCGGCTGAGGCAGAATCAAAATCATAACCGCATCTGCCGTGCGTATGAACGTCAACCAGCCCGGGAATTGCATATTCAAGCGAAGGATCACAATCCTCCGACATATATTTTATCTCGGAAAATATTCCGCCGGATATTTTGATGCTGCCGGTATAAAATCGTCCGGCAGCCGAATCGAATATGTTGATGTGATCGATGTGCAGGTCAGACATTGTTTTCTCCCGATCGTTTGATTCAAATATTGAATTATTATACCAAATATATGTCATAAAATCAATACATTATCCGAAAATATTCAACAGGTGCATCTGTAGGATTTTACTTTAGGGCTCCGGCAGAAAACAGACCGCGTTTTTTACTGATCAATGTATGCCGCCGGCTGAACAAAGACTTATCTTTTTGCATAAAACAAAGAAAACGCCGCACGGCTTATCGTGCGGCGCCGGCTGGACACGCGGAAACCGACGCTTTTCGAATATCCGCAGCCCGGTCTGATTAAGACGCTTCGAAAATATTCATGTCCGCAGACGTGATGTCTTCAGTATACGGATTTAAAATATGATTGACAATCTCCAAAACCTCATCGGGATATAACTGATAACAATAGGTGTATCCGTTGTATGAAACATCGCCGTTTCCGGGAAGTGTGGCTGTTCTAATATTTTCCTCCGTATTCAGATCCATACTCAAAGCATTCTGAGCAAACCAGACCATATTTCCGAACGGAAGATCTGTTTTTATGGATTTAGCAAAGATATCCGGATATGCGGTGATTTTCTGAGGATTTGCCATGACTTTTTTGATGACCGCTTTAATAAGAGCATGCTGGGTTTTTGTCCTGCCGATGTCCGAATCGATATATCCCGTTCCGTCGTTGTTTTTTCTCCAGCGGCAGATTTTTAATATTTCTTCTCCGTCCAGGTGCTGCATGCCCGCTTCAAAGTGGATTGAAAGATCCTGAAACGGATCGTCATAATCCATTTTGCACGGGACATCAAAATCGACCCCTCCGACGGTATCTGCAAGTTTGACAAATCCGCTGACGTTTACTGTGACAAAAAAATCGATCGGGATACCCAACATGTCCGATACGGTATTTCGAAGCGCTTCCACTCCCGTATGATACACCGTATTGATTTTCGGGTAGTCTCTTTCGATCAGAGTATCCCTGGGTACGGATACCAGACCGATCTTCTTGTTGCCCGCGTCATAGGTCATAACCATAATAACATCCGCGTTGCCGCTGGATTGGTCACTCGCGGCGATCAGAAAGGTGTAGCATAATTCCTTTCGGGTATACCTGTATATCTCGGCGGATATATCGGGCGCCGATTCCTGCATATTCTCACTCGTCCGGACACCGCTCTCCGTCGGGATGAACTGCATGATATCGGGCGGGCGTACCCACAATTTATATAAAATGATCGGTATAACCGTAAAAAGCAATATGACCGGAAGTATTATAAAGAACACTTTTCGGTTTTTTTGTCTTTTACGTTTTTTATGCTTTATATTTTCGGGCCGGACCGTGTTTTGTTCGATTTTATATTCAGGCACAAAAATCCTCCGTTGCAATGTCAGAGTTTCGGTATGCGGTCCTATGGTTCCGCAATACAGGCTGTTTCTCATGATTTACATTTATTATATATGAATCCCGGATAAAGTCAATATATATTATATGTTTAAATGCCCGAATGTTTTTGAACAATCCGAAGACGTTTATTTTTTAAGCCGGCGGTTCATGTGTTTATTGCAAAATATAAATTTATTTTTATAATGTTATTGTAAACCGTTTTGAGACGGATGTCGTTTTTCGGACATTGTTTTGTTAAACAAAAAAAGCCTTATAATCAACAATTACAAGACTTTTTTGGCGGAGAGAGTGGGATTTGAACCCACGGAACGGTATTAGCGTTCACACG
>CAZVPD010000198.1:0-6253 GCA_964628455.1 uncultured Lachnospiraceae bacterium | reverse complement strand
AAAAGTCAGAATAGCCTGTCTCGGAACCGGAGGCCGCTGCAGAGGACTTGTCAGTTCTACCTATATAAACCATCCCGATGTTGAATTTACCGCGTTCTGCGATAATGCGGATGACGTCGCCGACAGTTTTGCCGCCGAATTTAATGCCGCTTTCGGAAAATCGGTCCGACCCTATCTCAGTTATGAGGAACTGATAAAAAACGAAGCGTTTGACGCATTGTTTATCGCCTGCGATCCGGATATACAGGTTGATTATGCCTGTGATGCGATGAACCGCGGAATCCATGTAATGACCGAGGTTCCCGCGGCTTATACGATCGGTCAGTGTTGGAACTTAGTAAATACAGTAAAAAAGACCGGCTGCAAATATCAGCTTGCAGAACAGACGCGCTATTGGGACTTTATACGAAAATGGCGCGAGATGTCTGAGCGCGGTGAATTCGGCAAAATCATATACGCCGAAGGCGAATATCTTCATTACGAGCCCGTATGGGATAATTTCGTGAATATAAAAACGGGTCATCGCGTCCATTCAAACGACCCCAAATATTACAGTGATCCGGATTATAAGCCTTCCTGGCGGGGAAATACATGGAAAAACCCTATATTCTATCTTCCCCATACTCTCAGCCCGCTGCTTTCGATCACAGGCGGACGCATCACAAAGGTTTCCTGCTTCGGAACGAGGGCTTCCAGTTATGTTTCCGAAGGTCTGATCGCCCGCGATATGGAAACGGCTCTGATGTATAATTCAAATGATACGATCTTCAGCGTCCGGGCAGGATTTACATCACCTCACGGTCCGAAGGGTGGGACATATGCGCACTGGTATCAGATCAAAGGAACCGAACGATCGGTTGAATGGACACGCAACACGACGGACAAACCGAAAATGTGGGCCCCTGCCGAAGGATGGACCGAACACGACTGGACTCTTGAAAATACGGATGCCGAGGGCTTTATCCGGGAAAGCGGTCACGGCGGTTCGGACTGGTATCCGATCCATTATTTTATCGACGCGATAAAGAACGATAAAAACCCTCCCATGGACGTCTGCAAAGCGGTCGAGACGGCGGCTCCGGCAATTCTGGCAGCGGAATCAGCGGACAAAGGAGGCGTGATGCTGGAAGTTCCCGATTTCAGATGTTAAAAATCGTCCTTCTGTTTATCGTCTCCGTTTCGGCTTCAGGCCTGACAAGTTATTTTTACAAGCGGCTGACCAATGACAGCACGCACCGTTCCTATTCGGTCCTCACATCAGCCGCCTGGATGTTCCCTGTTTCTCTTATTTTTTTCATCGTTTCCTCAGTCTCCGGCGGTTTTAAACCCACCTTAAACCTTACGGCAGCGGCTCTTCTTACAGGCGGTGCGGCAGCCGCAGCGACATACATGCTTCTCGAATCACTTCGCAAAGGCTCATATACCACGGCGATCATCATTATAAACATGAATTTCTATATTCCGATTTTATTCTCGCGTCTGTTTCTCGGTGAAAAAGCAACTCCTCTCCAGCTGGCGGGTATTCTGCTCGCAACAGTCGTCATCGTTTTAATCAACATCGGGGCAAAAAGCGCGTACCGTCCGAAAGACAGCCTGTCGGGCATTATAGCGGCATGTTTCGCCTGCCTGGCAAACGGAACGGTCAATTTCGGAATAAAATTTCAGCAATACATGACACCCGGCGAAGGCCAAAACACCTTTTTCTGCCTGACTTATTTCTTTTCGGCCGCGATATCCGTGATATTGTTTTTTATACTCAGAGAAAAAAAAGCGAAGCCGAGTGAACAGGTTGTAAGTGTTTCCCGACTCAAAAAATACTTCATACCTGCACTCGGGCTCGGAATCTGCATGACATTATGTTATTATCCTCAGAGCCTGCTGGCTGCAATACCCGGGATAAACGCGGCTGCTCAGTTTACCGTTACCGTTACCGGTTCCCTCATTCTGTCTCTTGTCATCGGCTGGATACATTTCAATGAAAAAATAACGTGTGCGGGTATAATAAGTCTGATGTTAGGCCTGCTGGCAGTCGTTTTTCAATGGCTGTCCTATTGACGGTATTTATATAAACCGGAGGTAAGTTTATGCATTTTATTAAAATAACGGGTATTTTTCTTTTAATGACGATTTTACTGGCAGCATGCGGTTCCGCGGGAGAAATCCCGGCAGCAGAGACAACAACCGGTATCCTGTCCGAAACGACGGAAGTGCCGATAGAATATCCGGTCCCCGAAATGGACTGCGAAGGCGCGGAATTCAGAATAATTGTGCTTCGCTCGGGTTATTGGGGACAGGATTACGATGATTTATGGGCAGAGGCAGCAGACGGCGATGTTCTGAATGACGCGGTCTACAACCGGAACATGAAGACAGAGGAAAAGCTCAAAGTAAAAATCACCTGTGAAACATCCCCGGATACAACGGCCGTGATCAGGAAAATCGTAAAAGCCGGAGATCATGCCTATCACATCGCACAAGACCGCCTGATGTCGCTGATGACCCTTTCTGCCGGAAATCATCTGATATTTTTCAACGAAGTGCCGCATATAAACATGGACGCGCCCTGGTATGACCAAAATGCCATCAGCGAACTGTCCGTTGCGCATAAACTGGCGGTCATAGCCGGCGATATTGAGGTCAGCGATAAAATGTCCATTATGGCGCTTGTTTTCAACAAAAAAATTGCGGACAGCCTGAACATCGAAGATCCGTATGCGACGGTCAATGCCGGAAAGTGGACGTTCGATCATTTCTATAATATCATAACGGGCGTAACAAGCGATATCGACGGAAACGGCGAACTGGATAAAAACGACCTCTGGGGTTTTATCGCCGAGGATTTCGGCGGCTGGATGCTGCTCGGATCATCGGGCAGCAAGCTTGCCGAAAAAGACGAAAACGATATCCCTTATCTGACAATCGATACGGAAAAATCCCTGGCAGCCCTCGAGAAAATCATGCGCATCATGTATGACGGAGACGGACGTACGGGGCATAATTATACAGCCGAGGAATTTGAAGCGATGTTTATGCATGACCTCGCTCTGTTCAGCTATATCGCTTTTTCGTCGGTCATACCCTTCCGCAGCATGGATTCGGACTTCGGCATTCTTCCGATGCCGAAATACGACGAAGCGCAGACAACCTATTATTCGTCTACATCCCCTTATGTATCGCGCTCCATATGCATACCCTCAAGCAACACCGAACCCGATATGACCGGAGCGGTTCTGGAGGTTATGTCGCGTGAATCCACCGGTACGGTCAGATCGGCCTACTACGACAAGCTTCTCAACGGCAAACTCACAAGGGACAGTGAATCGTCCGTTATGCTCGATTTGATCTTCAGCCATATATTATACGATATAGGCAGCACGTTCAACTGGGGCGACACATGGTTTATGTACAGCAATTTTTTTGCCGAAGAAAACAGGAATTTTATTTCGTTTTACGAGAGCTACCGCAATAAGGCTCAGTCTGCACTCGAAGCCACTATAACGGCGTTTACGGAGGAATCCTGATGGCTATCTATTATTTATATAACGATCAATACCGCAGGGAAACCAACGAATCCGGCCGGAATTACTGGTATTGCTATATCACGGAGATCATGAACCGGCTCGGAGCCGGCGCGGAGCCGGCGGAAACCGCAGATATGTCTTTTTCAAAAAACGATGTGCTTTTCATCGGTCCCGAACAACCGAGTGAAGCGGATTTAAAAGCGATAGCACGGTGTGACGGGCTTATTCTGATCGGTTTCGCCCCGAAGAATGCGGGTCCGCTGTTCGGAATCACAGAAGAAGGCAAAATACCGCAGCCGGTGAACGATTTCGAAATAAACGGCATGTTCCGGATGACAGATCAAAAATACCTGCCTGTCCCGCGATTTGACGCTCCACTTCCGGTGGTCTCGCCGGTCAGCGTCATAAAGACCTGCGGAGCGGAAATATTGGCCTTTATAGGCGAACATCCCGGTCTGACGAAATACGGCAGCGCCTATTATTTTGCGTTTAACCTCCCGCAGACGATATGGACATGTTCGGCGGGAAAACCCGTCACCGAAGGCAGGAACGGATTCAATATCGGACGCGTATGCGACACACGGATCGTGCCGGCCGATTACGATACAACGGTCGCGTTCGGCGATCATTATATCTATATCCTTCAGACCATTCTGGCGGGTGCAGGTTATCCCATGCTCCACCGGCTGCCGCCCTTTGAGGACGGAACGATACCCGACCTGCTGTTGTTTTTCGGCGGCGACGACGACGCGACAAGCGGCGCTATGAATCTGGAAGCGTCGCGCATCATGTATGAACGGGGTCTTCCCTATCATATGAATCTGATGCCGGACATCAACGGAAGGTTCGTCACGACTCCCGGAGAGGCGGATATCATCCGGGCGCGCGGGCATGAACTGGCTTTTCATTACGATTTCGCTTACCGCCAAAGCCGCGAACAATTCACGGCGGAAGGATTTTCGGAACAGCTGAAACTATTTACCGACGCTTTCGCGTTTCTGCCGGTCTGCAACGTCGGACACTGCCTGACCCACCACGGATGGGCCGAACGCTGCCGGTATCAGACAGCTCTCGGGGTCAAAGGCGACAACAGCCGGCTGGGAGAAACAGACCCCGCCGATATCAACGCTTTCGGCCTGTACGGATTCGCATTCGGGACGTCCTTCCCTTTCTTCGCCTACGACGACTTCGGACATGAAAATAAAAATCTGAATTTCACCGAACTGCCCATCAATTATTATGAACCCCGCCTTCCCGACGGTGACGGGACGGCACTTCAAAAGCTGCACCGGTGTATAGACGACGCGGCGTTCTTCGGAAGAACCGTAAACTTTTTCCTGCATCCCCATTACATAACGGGACTGTATGGTTCCAATAAGTCCGTGCTGAACGCAATCGATGAAACCTTGTCCTTCGGTAAAAAAAGCAATTATAACATCATCTGCTGCGGACCGGATAAATTATGTCTGTGGTGGCACGCCCGGTCGGGATCCACCTTATCGGGTCACGGAAAGCGTTTCACGGTAAACGCCGCAGCCGACATGATCGTGCGCATACCATACACCGAAAATACCGGAAAATTTCCGCAGATCACAGCAAACGGCAAAAATTCGCACTATTATGAAAAGAGCGTCGACGGTCTGAACTGGCTGATGCTTCCGGTCAGGAAAGGAATTTCCGAAATCCGTATTATATAAAAAAATCGGGCCGTCCTTTTCCGGGACGGCCCGGGTTTTTTACGGATGAGGCTTGTTGTCTCGGTAAGCCTGCATAATGTTTCTGAACACTTCACCCGATGAAGGAGGGGTCCAGGTAACTGCGTCGGCACCTGCCGAAACAGTGGCTCTTATTGAGTCTTCGGATCCCCCGCCTGTGGCTATAATCGGAAAATCCGGATGGGTCCGGCGGATCCATGCGACGATCCGAGGCGTATCGGCAGCAGCCGAGACGTTAAAAATCGCCGTTCCCGCGGAAATACGGGCATCCAGATCAACATTATCGTTCACTACAGTCACCACAACGGGAATATCGATCGTACCGGCGACCATCTCTATCACTTCATTTGAAGTGGGGGCGTTTACCACCACACCGATGGCCCCCTGCATTTCCGCGAACATCGCGAGGTTGACCACTCTTTTTCCCTGCGTCAAACCTCCGCCGACTCCCGCAAACACAGGGACGTCCGCAACGGTCATCACTGCGCTGGTTATACGCGGCTGCGGTGTAAAAGGATAAACCGCAATGACCGCGTCGGCATTCACATTGGCTATTATGGAAACATCGGTCGAAAACAAAACCGACTTTATATTTTTACCGAATATTTCTATACCGTTTGCTTCATATATAGGAGGCGGGATCCGAAGTGCGAATTTGCGGAGCGTTCCCGTAACCTGCGGTGCTTTTTTCTGCTGCATATAAAACTCCTGACAAAAAGCGAATAATCCTCATCCTTAACGGGACTCGCATTTTAAATATTTTTAAAAACTTTTTCGATATGTCCGCTGTCGGTCTGATTCTTTGTCAGCAGAGCCATCACAACGGTCACAACGGCGGAGAGAGGAAGCGCGATAAAAATCGGATCCACCGAAGCGATTATACTTCCCTGCGCAAGGGAATCCACTCCGAACAGCAGTTTGCAAATCATCAGCTTTGAGGATTCGGCGTTGTGTATAAACACCATCCATAAAATACTCGATACAGACCCGGTGATCATTCCCGCTATCGCTGCTGTC
>CAZVPD010000197.1:3204-6283 GCA_964628455.1 uncultured Lachnospiraceae bacterium | reverse complement strand
GGAACTTCATAAGTTCCGCGTTCGTTTCGTTCCGCATTCTTCCTGTCCCTTCCTCCTCATCCTTGTTCGGTTTTCAATGGACATTGACTTTTTGTTCATTCACACCTCGGAGAACGGTCCGGGTTCATTGATACAGAGGCATGCACCTTTAGCTCAGCCGGTAGAGCAATTGACTCTTAATCAATGGGTCCAGGGTTCGAGTCCCTGAAGGTGCACCAGCGTTCCCCATGCGGTTTTCACCGCATTTGAGTTGGTATTTACAGCGTGCAGGGTACACCCGTTCCCATTCCGAACACGGTAGTTAAGCTGCGCGGCGCCGACAATACTTGGCTGGCGACGGTCCGGGAAGATAGGTAGACGCCAACACAATTAAAAAAAGACTGAGGCAGAGCGGATTCCGTTCTGCCTCGGTCTTTTTTGCTGCAGCAGTCCGGTCCGAAGACCGGTTCCGGTCATATCACTTCGGAATAGCTGCCGAGGTATTTGAATTTTTCGCAGATGCTGTCCAGTTCGCAGATCAGCTCCGCAAACTGATTCGAATAGACAGAGGTATCCAGATCAAAATAGAACATGACTTCGAAATCACGGTCGGGAAGCGGACGGCTCTCCAGCTTGATGAGGTTGATCCCGAGCGCGTAGAATCGGGACAGAACCTTGTATAAAGACCCGGGCTTGTTGGAAACGATCATCATGATGCTCGTTTTATCCGCTCCCGCGTAAATCTCGAGGTTTTTGGAGATGCAGATGAAGCGCGTGTAGTTGTTCCCCGTGTCCTGAATGGATTCCGCAAGGCATTTGAGGTCATACAGGTCCACGCACGAGCGCGACGAGATCGCGGCTACGTCCGGCCTGCCGGATTCCGCGACCATTTTCGCAGCGATCGCCGTGTTTTCGCACACGGTCACTTTGACGTCCTTTTTGTTCTTCAGAAATTCCGCGCACTGGCTGATCGCCTGCTCGTGCGAGTAGATCTCCCGGATGTCTTTCAGTTCCGTGCCCTTTTTGACGAGGAGGTTGCAGTCGATCTTTAACCGGACGCTCCTTACGATGTTGAAGTTGTAGCGCATCATCAGGTCGTAGATCTTGTTGACCGAACCCGCCGTGCTGTTTTCGATCGGAAGCACCCCGTAGCGGCAGAGTCCGTTGTCGATCGCCGAAAAGACCCCCTCAAAGGTGCTCATGTACAGGATGTTCGGCATTCCGAACAGCTTGTCGCAGGCGATCTGCGAAAAGGCACCCTCGACGCCCTGACATGCCACAAACGCATTCTGCGGGAACATCCTGTCCGTATGGTCGATCGCGTTCAGGATCTGGTCCATCAGGCCGGACGGTTCGCTGATGATCTTGCTCTGGTACGAACGGCTGATCTCGAAGATCAGGGAGTAGAGCGCGGCCGTGTAGGTGCGCAGCTCCTCGCCCGACTTTTCACACACGTCGGAGAGTTTCTGACGCTCCCTTGCGGAATCATACACGGGCAGACCGTGTTCTTTCTTGTATCCGGCGACCCGGGCGGACAGTTCCATTCTGCGGCGGAAATTCTCTATGATCCCGTCGTCCGCTTCGTCGATGCTTTTACGCAGTTCATTCAGGTCCATTTTACCTATACCCCTTTAAATTTTTTATTTTCGAGAAACACATCGAAGACCGCGACGGCCGCGGCCGCTTCGACGCAGGGAACGGCGCGCGGAACGATGCAAGGGTCGTGCCTGCCCCTGACGGCGAGTCTGACGTTTTCCTGTCTTGAAAAGCTGATGCTGTCCTGCTCCTTTGCTATGGACGGAGTGGGCTTGAAAGCGGCGCGGAAAACGACGGGCATTCCCGAGGTGATGCCCCCGAGGATCCCCCCGTGGCTGTTGGTTTTTGTACGGACGACGCCGTTTTCGATATAAAAACCGTCGTTGTTCTCCGACCCCTTCAGGGCGGCGCAGGCGAAACCGTTTCCGAATTCGATGCCTTTGACCGCAGGGATCCCGAAGACGGCCGAGGAGACGCGGTTTTCGATCCCGTCGTAGATCGGATCCCCCAGCCCCGCCGGCATCCCGAGGACGGCGCACTCGACGATCCCTCCTACCGAATCGCCCTCCTGCCGGACTTTTTCGATCAGAGCCAGCATTTTCTGCCCCTGACCGGCGTCGAGGACCGGGAAACCGTTGCTTCTGATTCGGTCGAAATCAGCCGCGGAGACCCCTGACAGATCAAACGGCAGGTCGGCAACGCCTCCGATCGCATAGATATGGGCCGCGATTTCGATCCCGTATGTTTTTAATATTTGCAGGCAGATCCCCCCCGCCACGCACAGGGGGGCGGTCAGGCGCCCCGAAAAATGTCCTCCGCCCGAGACGTCCTGAAATCCTTTGAATTTTATCTGCGCGCCGTAGTCCGCGTGGGAGGGGCGCGGGATATCGCGCAGGTCACTGTAATCCCCGGACCTGACGTCGGTATTTCTGATGACGGCGGTCAGCGGTGCGCCGCAGGTGCGCCCGCCGGCGATGCCGGATAAAATCTCGATCCGGTCGGGCTCCGCGCGCGCGGTCGCGTACGGTTTGTTCCCGGAGGAGCGCCTTTTCAAAAAAGCGTCCAGGGCGCCGGGATCGACCGGAAAACCCGCGGGAAGGCCGTCGACGCACACGCCGACCGAATCGGAATGCGACTGCCCGAAGATCGTGATCCTGATATTCTTACCGTAGGATGAAGACATGCTCTCACGCTTTCATTTCAAAATTTCCGTTGAGGGATCCGAAATCCGTGAAAAATCCCGGATAGGATTTACGGACCGCTTCCGCATGTCCGATCGTGACCGGACCCGAACAGACGGCGGACGCGACGGCCGCCGTCATGGCGATGCGGTGGTCTCCGAAGGAATCGACCGCGCCGCCTTTGAGTCCCCCCTGTCCGGTGATGACCAGGCCGTCTCCGGTCTCCGAGATCACGGAGCCCAGAGCCGACAGGGTTTCGGCGACCGCTTTCAGCCGGTCGCTTTCCTTGATGCGGAGGCGCGCGGCATTTATTATCCTTGTTTTTCCTTTCGCGACGGAGGCGACCGCCGACTACTGGGCGGTCGAGGAGGAAGACGTTGACG
>CAZVPD010000197.1:0-3194 GCA_964628455.1 uncultured Lachnospiraceae bacterium | reverse complement strand
CGGAGGCGACCGCCGCGAGGACGGGGACCAGGTCCGGGATGTCCTTCGCATCGATCACCGTTCCGCGCAGCTCGTTTCCCTTCACGCAGACGCCGCTTTTATCCGCGGAGACTTCGGCCCCGAACGCCCTTAATATTCCGAGGACCGCTTTGTCCCCCTGCGCCGAATCCGGGTCGAGTCCCCGGCATACGATGCCGGACTTTCCCATGGCTCCGGCGCACAGCCAGAACGCCGCGTTGGACCAGTCGCCCTCCACCTCGACGGTCCCCGGGGACCGGTATTCCCCGCCGCCTTCTACGGCCATGGAATCGGGTGAAAAACCGATCTCCGCGCCGAACATCCGCATCGCAGACAGGGTCATTTCGATATAATTTTTAGATTCTATGTCCCCGGTCAGCTTTAAAAGGCTCTTTTCCGGGAGCAGCGGCAGGGCGAGCAGCAGGCCCGAGACAAACTGGGACGAGATGTTCGCGGGCACGGAAAACGTCCCCCCCGTCAGCTGCCCGACGCAGCGCAGCGGCAGCCCCTCGCCGGAGCTCAGGGTGCAGCCGTGTTCGGCAAGGGCGGTCAGCAGCGGACCGACGGGCCGCTGCGGCAGCCTTCCGCGGCCTTCGAAGACCGCGTCCGCCTTCAGCGCGCAGGCCACGGGGAGCAGGAAGCGAAGGGTCGAACCGCTTTCCCCGCAGTCGAGGACGCGGCCGCCGGGGACCGCCGTTCGGTCGGCGGGGATGACCGAGAACCCTTCGGGGATCCGCGCGATCTTCGCTCCGAGAGCCGTCAGGCAGCGGACCGTCGCTTCGATGTCCTCCGAGCTTTCCGGGCACCGGATGACGGTGATTTTGTCCGACAAGGCGGACAGGATGAGCAGCCTGTGGGCGAACGACTTGGAGGCGACCGCCTTGATCTCACCGTGAAGTTCCGCCGGTCTGACCGTCACGTTCATGATTCTGCCCCCTCTCCGCTTTCCGTGCCCAAACGGATGATCTCCGCGCATTCGGCGAGGGTGTATTTTTTCAGGACGCACCGGCCTATTTCCTCGGGCACGACGAGGGTGATGAGACCGCCCGACCTTTTTTTATCCGAAAGGGCTGCGTTAAACAGGTCGTCCGGGCCGAAAGGCGTTTCCGCGGGAAGGCTGTATCGCTTCAGCATCGCCAGAATCCCGTCGCGGCAGGAAGGGCTGCACAGACCCGTCGCGGCGGCCGCGCGGGAGATCACGGCCATCCCGATCGAGACGGCGCTGCCGTGCGGGATCGTATAGCCGCTGCACAGCTCGACGGCGTGGCCGACCGTGTGGCCGAAATTGAGCAGCTGGCGCAGGCCCGTGTCAAACTCGTCCCCGCAGACGATGTCCCGCTTGATCCCGACGCACCGGGAGATGACCTCCTCAAGCCGGTCCTTCACGGGTGTCCCGAGTATATGAAAAAGTTCTTTGTCCGTGATGACGCCGTATTTGATCACTTCCGCACATCCGTCCGTAAAGACGGACTCCTCCAGGGTGGACAGCACGCGGGGATCGCACAGCACCAGGGAGGGCTGATAAAACGTCCCCGCAAGGTTCTTCCCGGCGTCCAGGTCGATCGCGTTTTTGCCTCCGACCGAGGAATCCACGGCGGCAAGCAGCGTCGTGGGTATTAAAACGAGGGGGATCCCCCTCAGATAGGTGGACGCCGCGAAACCCGCGAGGTCGCCGACGACTCCGCCCCCCAGTCCCACGAGGACGTCGGAACGGGTCAGGTGACGGCCGGCCATGAAATTCAGAAGCGCGATGTAATTCGCGGCGTTCTTGGACGCTTCGCCGTTTTTGATGATAAAATTTGTCACGCCGTAGCCGGCGGACGCGAGGGACGAAGCGACTTTTTCCCCGTACAGCGGGTACACGTTGTCGTCGGACAGTATGACCGCGTTTGACCCGCCGGCCGCGTTTTTAATGCGGGGACCCGCCTCGTCCAGAAGGCCGCCGGCAATGACCGCGTCATAGCTTCGCGAAGTCTCCACCCTGATCGTTTTCATCTGCCGTCCGCCTCCTGTTTGCAGCGGTTGCCTTCCGCCAGAAGCGCAATCATCCCGCTTTCATCCTCTTCCGCCAGCACGCGGCGGTATTCGCCGACCGCCCCGATAAAAAGATCGAGCTCCCTGATCAGGTTTTCCCTGTTTTCGAAGAACAGGTCCGTCCACATGTGTTCGTTCATGGCCGCCACGCGGGACAGATCTTTATAGCTCCCCGCGGAAAATCCCGCCTGGACCGCGGACGTCGGGCTCTTGACATAGGCGCTTGAGAGGATGTGCGGCAGCTGGGAGGTAAAGGCGACGATCTCGTCGTGCTTTTCGGCGGTGGAAACGGTGATCTTTTTCAGGCGGAGCGGTTCGAGCAGTGTTTTGACCCTGTCGATCAGACCGATGTCGTCGAAACGGGGGGGCACGATGATCATCGAAGCCCCCGAAAACAGAGTCGCGCTGCTGTGCCCGAATCCGGAATACTGCGTCCCCGCCATCGGATGGCCGCCGATGAAGGTGAAGCCGTGCTCTTCGGCGATCCCGAAACAGGCGCTGCACACGGCGCTTTTGGTCCCGCAGCAGTCGATGACGACCGTGTCCGCGGAGACAAAGGGAGCTATGCTCTCCAGATAGGCGATCGCCGCGCCGGAATACACGGCGATCACGATGCAGGCGCAGGACTTCAGGGTATCCCGGTCCAGCGTTTCGTCGACGGCGCCCGCCAGTTTTGCGAAATCCAAAATGCTCCGGTCAATATCAAAGCCGTATACGGTGTGCCCCGCGCCTTTATACGCTTTCGCCAGAGAGCCTCCGATCAGGCCCAGACCCGCGATACCGACGGTCATGGCTTTACGATCTCCCTGATTTTTCTGACCGTTTCGGCCACATCGTCGAATTGTTCGGGCGTCAGCGACTGGGCTCCGTCGCACAGGGCTTTGAGAGGGTCGTTGTGCACTTCCATCATGATGCCGTCGGCTCCCGCGGCCGTCGCCGCCAGAGCCATGGGTTTGACCAGGCGGGCGATCCCCGTCGCGTGGCTGGGGTCGATGACCACGGGCAGATGGGTCAGTTCGTGCAGCATGGGCACGGCCGACAGGTCCAGGGTGTTGCGCGTGTAGGTCTCGAAGGTCCTGATGCCTCTTTCGCACAGAATAATGCGTTCGTTTCCGCCCGACATGATGTATTCCGCGCTCATC
>CAZVPD010000196.1:0-6333 GCA_964628455.1 uncultured Lachnospiraceae bacterium | reverse complement strand
CGTCTGGCGTTGATTCTTTGCGCTTTTTTTCACCTTGTGATGGAATTATTTTCCATTGTCACTTCAAAGCAAAAAATCAGGTTTGTTCAGTAGACATTATTTAAAAAGGTAAAACGGCAGCCGGGCGCCGGGCTGCCGTTTTTTATCTGTCTCAATAGAATTTATTGGCTTTGACGTTTCTCAGCCATATCAGAAATTCGTCTTCTGTTTTCACGCCCGCCCTGACATCGGACTTCCATACTTTTGATTCTTCTTTAAACCGTTCGAACGATTTTTTATAAGCATCTATATCGGGATTCCGTTTAACAAGCATTTGTTTCGACTGGTAAATATTCCGGCATAGTTTCATACTCTCGTTGTTTTTTAAATTTTCATACCAGAGCTTTTGCGAACCGTATTCTTTACAGCTCAGGTTCCCGTCCTGCGGACTTTTATGACCGCAGTAAATCGTATCGGACCGGTTTTCCGGATAGAAATATCTGCCGCAATTCGCGCATTTTTTTATCTTTATGTCTAAAGTTACGGCTCGGCCGAGAACGTAATTGAAAAAATTTTTAAAGTCGGCAAACAGATACATTCCGTACGTATCGACGGGAATGTTTTTTCCCTGAAACAAGGATATGGCGGCCTTCATTCCCTCCTCGCTGTGAGGGTTTTCAATGCAGATTTTTGAAATGACACCTGCAGATTCCGCATCGAAAGGATTGGAATCAACGTCAAAAAGCGATTGATATTCCGTTACATAACTCAATACATTTCCGCCGCGTTCATATACCATCTCAAACAGCGCGGCTTTTTGTACGTTCTTCAGGGATGTTCCGTCATCATAAAGGACATTGTTTATAAAATCAATATATTCGTTTGCATTTGTCCTGCTGCCGTACAGCAGAGAAAAAAAAGATTGAAACAGTTCGAAAGACCAGGGGAACGGTTCCTCTTTGATAAAATCCGTTTTGACAAATAATCGTAAATTATTCCAGTAACATTTTAACAGATCTTCAAAACTGCCGTTTAGCACGGCGCTTATTATATCGCCGTAATGAAAAAAAACATCACCGGAAACGAGCGCGATGTTCTTTTGCTTTCGCCGCAGAAATTGTGTGAATATGACTTTATCGAGAGAAAAAATACCGCCGGTTGATTTTTCAATAAAAGTAATTTTCATAGGCTCTCCGTGTTATCTGTTGTTATGATAATTTTTCCGCAGACGAATGTTATCGGTAATTATAAAAAACAGTTGACAACGACTTGTTATATGCGTATAATATATTATATACCAGATAACTTTAAAAAGCAAGAATTATTTTGTTCGGGAAGGAGAAAATATGAGCCGTATAAAAGCAAATTCCGATATACATCTTTATTCGGTCGAATGCGGTGTCCTGAAGTGGCAGATTGCCGACAGGCTCGGGATCACCGACAGCAGCTTCAGCCGCAGGCTCCGCAGGGAACTGCCCCCGGAAGAGAAGCAGCGCATCCGACAGATCATTGACAGCCTGAAAGGAGGAGGAACCTGTTGACAGAGAAAAAACTGCTGACGATCCGCGAAACAGCGCGGCGTTATCACCTGCCCGAATGCGCCGTCAGGCGTTGGGCGAAGACCGGCGAACTGACGAGTGTGAAAAGCGGAAGCCGGGCGTATATCATTCCGGCATCCGTGGACCTGATGCTCGATCTGCATGCCGGCCAAACGGCGGCAGACGTAAATCCGGACGACAGATTATGAGCATTCAGACTTTATTTACCGACTTCCTGGGCAGGCTTGACGGCGTCGTGCAGAACGGAAATCAATATAAAGCGTTCTGTCCCGTATGTGAAAGCGGCAGGACAAGCGGAAACAGGCACTTATATCTGACGACAGACAACGGCAGGATCCTGCTCGACTGCAAAAAAGGATGTGCCGCTTCCGAAATATGCGCTTCCATAGGTAAAACCGAAGCCGATTTATTCGGGAATGCGGAAAAAACGCAGCCGTGGGAACTTTTACGCGAACATATTTATTACGATTTGCAGGGCAGACCCGCTGCGAAGAAAGCGATATACCGTAAATCCGGCGGCGATAAAACAGGTATATGGTACAGATATGAACATGGGCGGTATATAAAATCTCTTGAAGGTTATAAACCGCCCATGTATAACCTGCCGCTTCTGCTGAATACAAAGGACGGCGACCGTATTTTCATAGTCGAGGGCGAAAAAGACGCGGACACTCTGGTCCGTATGGGATATACCGCAACGACCGCCCCCAACGGAGCAGGGCAGGCAAAGATCCCGGACGGCAGCAAAGAGTATTTCCGGGGGCGCGATATTATAATCATGGGCGACCGTGACGAACCGGGCAAAAAATACGCCGACTTTCTTTACAACACATTGAGAAGAACAGGGCGGCAGGTCGTTAAGGTCGAACCTGCCGCCGTATGGAAGGATGTCCCGGAAAAAGGAGATATATCGGACATCTGTCAGGCGCTGGGCGAAGAGGAAACAAGAATACGGCTTGACAAAGCGGTCACCTCGGCTGTCGCGGAAGATCTGTATAACCGCCCGTATATCGGACGCAGGGAAAAAACCGACAGGCAGGGAAACGTAACGGTTACGCACTGTATCATAGCTCCCGCCCTTCACGGATACATACGCGAACACGAACATTATATCTTTGCGCGGAGTGACGCGAAAGGAAGCGTTCAGCGTTATCTGTACCGCGGCGGTGTTTACAGGCACGTTTCGGACGAAGAATTTAAAGGCGCGATCCGCGATTATATGCCGGTCCCGCTTCATTCGGCAAAGATCATCAACGAAGTATTCGCCCTGTTTACAATGGATTCGGACCGTTTTACGCAGATTGACGAACTGGATGCGGACGAAAACATCATCAACTTCCGGAACGGTCTGTTCTGCTTCGGCGCCGACAGGATCCTGCCGCATTCCCCGGAGGTCCTTTCCTCCATACAGATCCCCGTTGTTTATGATCCCGATGCGGCAAAACCTCCCGACAGTGTTTTTGAGCGGTTTATCGAAGACCTGACCGGAGGCGATCCGGACAGCCGGCAGCTGATACTTGAGTTTATGGGAGCAGCCGTTTCGAACGTTGCCGGTTACAGAATGAAGAAAGCCCTGTTCATGTACGGCGCGGGAGATACCGGGAAAAGCCAGTGCAAGGAACTGCTGGTCCGGCTGTTGGGCGCGGGACGCTTCTCGGGGATCGACCTTGACGCGCTTGAGGAGCGTTTCGGGACTTCCCAGCTGTACGGAAAGCGTCTTGCCGGTTCATCGGATATGGGTTACGTTACGGTGAAAGGACTCAGAGCCATAAAGCTCCTGACAGGCGGTGATTCCGTTTATGCGGAGTTCAAGTCGGAAAACGCGTTTACCTATAAGTATAAAGGCGTTCTCTGGTTCTGCGCCAACCGGATGCCCCGCTTCGGCGGAGACAAGGGAGATCATGTCTACAGGCGGATCATGATACTGCCCTGCAACAACGTTGTCGCCAACCCCGATCCGAATCTGCTTGATAAAATGGTTGCCGAGAAGGAATACATCGTCAGGATCTGCGTTGACGCGGTGAAAAAACTGATCGCGAACAATTACAGGTATACCGAACCGGACTGTTCCCGCGAAGAGATGAAAGCGTATCGCGTTGAAAACGACAGCGTCCTGAAATTCCTCGAGGAATGCAGCGCTCCGTGTGACGGGAAAGTCATCAGCGACAGGTATACGACCGGACAGGTTTATAAAATCTACAAACGGTGGAGCTGCGGCAATTATAATTTTGCGGAAACCAAGGACGCCTTTATCGGCACACTGAAAGAAAACGGGAAAGGCGAAACACGGATGCTGCACGGCAGTCATTACTATACCGCTTTTGTTCCGACTGTCGACGCTGCGAATGAATACGGCTCTTCCGCAGGAACGTATGATGCCTGACGATATCAGACGACGGGTGAGTGAGGTGATTTTCGGGTGAATTGTAATTCACCCGAAACATTGCAAAATATACAAAATCATAATACGATATGCGTTCCGCGTATAACGATATGAGCCGATGGGTGAACAGGTGGATTTTAATCCTGTATTTATACGGAAAAAACAATAAATATATAAATATAAAAAATATATATAAGAACAGGACTCGGTTTTCACCTTTTCACCCAACCGTTGTATATCGTTCGATACCTCATAAAAATCGTATTGTATCTCTTCATAGGATCGCGTATTCGGGGTGAGTTTGACAGGCGGAAAACGCACCCCAAAATCACCCTGTTCACCCCGGATAACTCTGCTTTTACCTCGCCGGCGCTGCCGTTTTAAACGCACGCGCAAACTGCGGATACCGTTTTCCCGCGCTTACAGCGAAACGGTCTTCTCCGCGGGTATCCTGACAGGATCGTTTCCGGCAGTCACCCGGACATCGGCGGCCGAACATTCACGGGGCGCCAGCGTCAGGAAAGGATGGGTCACGGTATGGCAGGACACCTCGTGGGTTTTATGGAGTTCGGGGATCTCCCGCGCGGAGATATGGCGGGAATCCCCCGGAAGGCCGGAATTCAGATGAAAGGTTCCGCGGATCCCGTATCTGCCGAAGATCTCCGCCGGGCGGCGGTCATGGACCGTGCCGTCGTCATAACTCATCGTCAGCGCTTTTTTCCGCGCCCGAGGGAACAGGTCGAGCGTGACCCGCATCATGATCAGCTCCTTATCTGCTGCCGTATTTTGCGCGGCACCGTCGGATCATGAATCCTGCGTATAATATCCGCAGATGGTCTTATAGCCCGCTTCAACGGTTTCGGCTATTTTCGCGTATTCGGAAGCAAGGTTGGTGTCTTTTGCCTCCAC
Organism: uncultured Lachnospiraceae bacterium; assembly: GCA_964628455.1. Taxonomy (GTDB): domain Bacteria; phylum Bacillota; class Clostridia; order Oscillospirales; family CAG-272; genus JAQVWU01. Next base: position 1,503 of record CAZVPD010000196.1, on the reverse strand, counting down.
GCGCCTGCGGAACAGATAGGGCAGCCAGTCGAGCTGCTCGGACGTGCCGAACATAAACGCAAAATCAAAGCGGCGTCCGTCTATGATCAGATCGATGATCTCGGCGGTTTTGAGGTCGACCGAGTATTTTCCCTTGAGCGCTATGTCGTAATAGGCGGGGGTGACCGATCTGTAGCTTTCGACCGTCATCGCCTCGGTAATGATCCCGACCATTTCAAGGTCGGATGCGTTGAAAGGGATCATCAGGACCGTATATTCGTCCATCGCGCCCGTGTAATAGGCGGTCTGCTTCTCGTCCCATTTCGGATAGGGCAATATGGCGTATTCCGTATCCATAAAGCGGAACTTGTCAAAGGCTTCCTTGAAATAAGCGGGAACGATCACCACGGTGCCGTTGCCGAAAAGTTTCGCCTGTCCCCGCCATTCGTTCCACAGGTACGACCCGTCCTGATGATGGGTCAGGTCGATGACCTTCTGCAGCGCCCCGACGATCTTTTCGCTCATCAGAGCGGGATAAGGCAGTCCGTCCGCGTCCTTTTTGGTGATCGGATTGTCGAACGCGATCTGGAACATATCCGCGCTGTCGTCGCCGTAACCGGAATAGCCGTAGATATCGGCCATCGAGCGCTTGCCGTCCCCGTCGGCATCCGAATAGATGTCTTTGGTCAGCGACATGAGCGCGTCTATGGTCCATTTGCCCGAGTCCACGGCATCGTACATAGAATCGAGGCTGATGTTCCAGTTTTCGGCGAGGTCTATATTGAAGAACATGGCGTAGGTATAGAGGATCGCGCTGACCGAAAAATCGCCTACGGCCGCATACAGAATGCCGTTGACCGTCGCCTCGTCGTTTGAAAGGCGGTTCCACCACGGTTTTTCGAGATCCACATATTCGAGGCCGGTCCAGTTCGCGCACAGTCCGGCCGCTATGGCGTTATAACTCGTATAAGCGTAGTTGGCAAGCAGCTGATACGCGTTGTCGCCGGCAGTGACCGAGGTTACAAAGGATTTGAGCACCTGTTCCCAGTTGACGCCCGCGACGTAACCGAGCACGATATTGTATTCCGACATGACGCCCGCATTGCGGTTGTAGACCGCGTCGTTGGTCACCTCCCCGTTGAGTTCTTCCGCCCATATTTCATATTCCATACCCGACGTGGTGATGACGGTAAAGTTCTGCCCTTCGTAATCCATGTCGGGCAGGTCCGCAGCTGCGTTCTTCCGGTCGATTTCGGTTTCGGCCTCAGCCGCTTCCGTACCGCCGGCGGCGGTCGTCCCGGTGTTTTTTCCCGTATCCGAAGAGCAGGCGATCAGGACAAGGGACGCGGTCATGCACAGGACCAGAAGCAGCGGGACAAGTCTTTTCATCATCGGTTTCGTTTTCGGCATCATTTTGTTCCCTCCGTAAATTCGCAGGTTTTTTGAGATCAGCGGAATGCGTTTACACTGTTTACTATACCCCATCTCGGAAAAAAAATCAAGTGGTCTGATCCGGGAACGGCA
>CAZVPD010000195.1:4997-6346 GCA_964628455.1 uncultured Lachnospiraceae bacterium | reverse complement strand
AAACTTCTGAAAAACACGATGTTCGACATCTTCGTGTATGACCCTTTTCTTCCCGATGAAACGGCGGAAGTCCTCGGCGTAAAAAAAGAATCCCTGGAATATATATTCTCGGAATGCTTTGTCATATCCAATCATCTGGCCAACAACAAGCAGACCAAAGGCATCCTTGACAAAAAGCTGTTTTCTCTGATGAAACCCAACGCCGCCTTCATCAATACGGGCCGCGGCGCGCAGGTCGTCGAAGAGGACCTTGCGGCTGCGATGCGCGAGGCACCGGACCGGGTCGCGCTGCTCGATGTGACCGAACCCGAACCGCCTGCGGAGGGAAGCGAATTGTATCAGCTCGGGAATGTCTTCCTTTCTCCCCATATCGCAGGGGGGATAGGAGCGGAGGTCCAGAGGATGGGCGAATGCATGTTTGATGAATTCTGCGCCTACACGGACGGACGCCCGCTGACCTATTCGGTCAGTCTCCGAATGCTTGAAACAATGGCATGACGGGATGAACGGCAATATATTAAAAAGCGGGATGGTTTCCGTAACCTTCCGCGATTATTCGGTTGACCGGGTGATCGGAGCAGCCATAAAAGCCGGTCTTGACGGCATCGAATGGGGCGGAGATATCCATGTACCTCACGGGGATATCGAAAAAGCCGCGTATACGGCGGAAGCATGTCATGCTGCAGGCCTTGAGATCTTTTCCTACGGTTCCTATTACCGCGCAGGCCCGGGACAGGATTTTGCTCCGGTACTCGCGACCGCATCGGCTTTAGGCGCACCGAACATCCGACTATGGGCCGGTAACTGCGGCAGCGCCGAAATTAAAGGCGAATATCAGGCTTTCATTGCGGATGTGCGGTCCTGCGCCGACCTTGCCGGCGCCTGCGGAAAGACGATCTCTTTCGAATATCACAGCGGAACGGTTACCGATAATCCCGATTCCGCCGTTGATCTGATCGGAGACACGGACAGAAAAAACGTTTATCTTTACTGGCAGCCCGACCAGAACAGAAGCACGGAATATAATATCGCCGCATTAAAAAAAGTGCTGCCCTTTCTTCTCCATGTCCATGTGTTCACATGGCGCGGCGGTGTCAGATATCCGCTGGCGGACGGCTCTCCTTTATGGACCGAAGCGGTCGGCATCATCGGCAGCACGCAGAATCCGCACGGATTATTTCTGGAATTCTCACCGGACAATACCGAAGAGTCTTTTTTAACCGATGCCGCAACTTTGAAAAAATGGGTGAATCCGAAAAAGGAACATACCGGGACATGACAAAAGACGAACTGAAAAATAAAATAAAGGAATTGGATCTTTCGATCCCTTTTTCGGAAAACCTGCGTAT
>CAZVPD010000195.1:0-4970 GCA_964628455.1 uncultured Lachnospiraceae bacterium | reverse complement strand
GCACGAGATCGGGGATACGGGGATCCGGCTCCGCAACTCGATCGCGACCCATCCCATGGAGGGATTTGACGGTACTCCGGACGGTTCGCCGGATGTTCTGACCGAACGGCGTTACATGCGTTTTGCGGCGAGCGGCACCGGACTGATCTGGTTTGAAGCTGCTGCGGTCCGGGAAGACGGGCGGACCTCTCCCCGCCAGTTATGGCTGCACGAACAGAACGCGGACGCTTTTGCCCGTCTGACCGAAAAAATTCATGAGCGCAGCGGCGGTGTGCCGGTCATACTGCAGCTGACGCATTCGGGACGCTACTCGAAACCTCAGGGGAAACCGGCGCCGGTGATCGCCTGCCATAATCCCGTATTGAATAAGAGCTTTCCGATTGCCGCCGATTATCCCGTTGTTTCCGACGATTATCTCGACGCACTCGAAGATCAGTTTCAGAAAACCGCGCGGCTGGCCCGTAAAGCGGGATTTGACGGCGTCGATGTGAAGGCGTGCCACCGCTATCTGATCGGCGAACTGTTATCCGCCTATACGCGCGGCGGAAAGCACGGCGGTTCCTATGAGAACCGAACGCGTTTATTCCGTTCGATCGTCCGCAATATCCGCAACGAATTCGGCCGCACGTTCGCAGTCGGTTCACGTCTCGGAATTTATGATTCAATCGAATACCCTCACGGATTCGGAGCGGATAAGGATAATTATTTAATACCCGACCTGACCGAACCGCTCAGGCTGGTCAGCGAGCTTTACACCGACGGCCTTCGGATCATCAATCTCACGATGGGTACCCCGTATCATAATCCGCATATAAACCGCCCGTATAACAGCGGGAGATACATACCGCCGGAGCACCCTCTGACCGGCGTTGACCGGCTTATAAAATACGCCGGCATCCTGCAGAAAACATATCCGGACATAACGTTTATCGGGACCGGCTACAGTTATCTCGGAAGTGCGGCACCGTATGCTGCCGCAGGTGCGGTTGAAAACGGCCTTATAACGGCTGTCGGATTCGGGCGTATGTCCTTTGCTTACGACACATTCGCAAACGATCTGCTGAACGGCACATTCAGCAGTGAAAAAGTATGTATCGCCTGCGGCAAATGTTCCGAAATCATGCGCGCCGGCGGTACAACAGGCTGTCCCGTAAGGGACGCCGGGGTCTATATGCCGATATATAAGAATTACTGCCGGAAAAGTCCGTCCGGCGCGCCGGATAAGCCGTCATCTGAGGGAGTTCAGCCATGAGAAAAAAATCGGTCGCCGTGGTTACAGGAGCGGCTCGCGGGATAGGACGGGGCATTTCCCTGATGCTGGCTCAAAACGGTTTTTCGGTGGCAGCCGCGGCTACGCGCGAAGCGAATGACCCGACTGTCCTTGCGTATACAGCGGAATTGAAAGAAGCCTCCCCTGATTCCATCTATTTAAAGGCCGATATAGCATCGGAGAGCGACAGGCATCATCTTATCGATGCGGTTTATGAACACTACGGCCGTCTTGATATTCTGGTCAACAACGCCGGCGTGGCTCCGCTCGTCCGAAGCGATCTGCTCGATATGACCGAAGAAAGTCTGGACAGGCTGCTGGAGATCAATTTAAAGGGAACTTTTTTTCTTTCTCAGTATGCCGCCCGCAGGATGATCGAAAATCCTTCGGATTCGCCCCGTATGATCATCAACACCACTTCCATATCCTCCGAAACGGCAAGTATAAACCGCGGTGAATACTGCATCTCCAAAGCGGCTTTGTCCATGGTCACGAAACTTTTTGCCGACCGGCTGGGTGACTGCGGTATCTGCGTTTATGAACTGCGCCCGGGCATTATAGAAACCGAGATGATCGCACCGGTCAAAGACAGGTACGATTCGCTGATCGAACAAGGTCTGCTTCCGATCCGGCGGATGGGACAGCCCGAAGATATCGGAAAAGTTGTGCTTGCCCTTGCAAAAGGCCTTTTTTCTTATTCGACAGGGCAGGTTTTCAATATAGACGGCGGTTTTCATATTTCGAGATTATAATATAATGAAAAAGAACATGATCACTAAAATAAAAATAAGATCCTTCGATGTTCCCGTTTACCGTTTCGGCACGGTGGTGGTCGGTTCGGGAGCAGCGGGGCTCAACTGCGCGGATCTGCTTGCCGGCGGAAACGCAGACGTCGCCGTCGTCACCGAAGGGATGAATATGGGAACGTCCCGGAATACCGGCTCGGACAAACAGACGTATTATAAGCTCACGGTTTCCGGCAGTGTTCCGGATTCCGTTTATGATATGGCAAAAACACTCTATGACGGCGGGTCGATGCACGGGGATTTTGCGCTCATCGAAGCGGCTAACTCCCTGAAATGTTTTTTCAGGCTGGTTGGTATGGGCGTTCCTTTTCCTTACAACGAATACGGCGAGTTTGCAGGTTATAAAACGGACAATGATACGCACAGCAGGGCGACTTCCTGCGGACCCCTTACCTCACGTTATATGACCGAAGCGCTTGAACGGCAGGTGCGTTCAAAAAAAATACCCGTTTTCGACGGGTTCCGGGTCATAGAAATTCTTGCCGGAAACGGCTGCGTAAAAGGCCTGCTTGCCGTGAATCCCGCAGAGACGGAAACCAACAGACTCGGTCTCGTCATGTTCTCCTGCTCAAACGTTGTTTATGCCACGGGAGGGCCTTCGGCCATCTATGCTTCCTCCGTTTATCCGGAAAGTCAGACCTGCGCGCACGGAGCGGCGTTCCGAGCGGGCGCCGAGGGGGTCAACCTTACCGAATCGCAGTACGGAATCGCTTCCGTTGATTTCCGGTGGAATTTATCGGGCACCTACCAGCAGGTCATACCGCGTTATTTTTCCACTCAACCGGACGGCATGACAGGTCCCGAGGAATTTTTGGAAGGCGCTTTCGACCGGATTTTTCTCAAGGGATATCAGTGGCCTTTTGACCCGGCGAAAATAAACGGTTCTTCCTCGGTCGATATGGCCGTTTACCGGGAAAAAATGCGCGGACGCCGTGTGTTTCTCGACTACACGCGCAATCCTGCCGGATTTGCGTTTGACGATCTGTGTTCCGAAGCGCAGACCTATCTGAAAAAATCCGGAGCTTTACAGGACACTCCGGTCAAAAGGCTGCGCCACATGAACCGCCGGGCATATGAGCTTTTTTTATCGCACGGCATCGACCTTGAACGGCAGTGCCTTGAAATCGACGTCTGCGCCCAGCATAACAACGGCGGTCTTGCCTGCAGCAGCCGGTATGAAAGCAATTTAAAGCATTTTTATACGGTCGGAGAAGTCTGCGGCGTATTCGGCATACACCGCCCCGGCGGAAGCGCGCTCAATTCCACACAGGTGAGTTCCATGCGGGCCGCCGAGGATATCCTGCAAAATCCTTCTTCCGGCCTGCCCGACTGCCTCCCCGCAGATTCCGTTTTACTGGATTTTTACGGGGAGAGCAGCCTTACACTCAATGAAATAATGGAAAAACGCAGGATATACGGAAAAAAAATGAATGCTGCAGGTGCTTTTATCCGCAATTACAGCGAGGTTTGCGCGGCACAGGCGTATTTTTTAAGCGAACTTCAGAATTTCGATATGAAAAGCGATGACGCCGGGTTATTCACGGCTCTCACGATCAATTACGACATTCTTACAACGCAATATGTATACCTGTCGGCCATCAGGGAATATATCGAAAAAGGCGGAAAAAGCCGCGGGTCGTATCTGATCGTCGGCAGTCCCTTTCCCGAAACCGATAAATTCGGCGAGGTATGCTATGTACAATATCTCGGGCACGAAATTAAAACGCGGTGGGAAAACACCCGTCCCATACCTTCGGGTGAACAATGGTTCGAAAATGTTTACAATAATTTTTTCAAATCATAGGAAGCAGAAAAAACCGTTCCGGACAGATAAAGCCGTAAAATCTTTATCATAACGGCTTATGATTCCGGCTTCGGTTTTTATTTTTATTCGGGACGGAAGAAACAAACCGGCTGTGATGAGAATCAGAACGGAAGGCATCTCCGTTATCCGGAAAACGCATGAATATTTTTATCGTCAGCCGGTCCTGAATTTTATTCGGAAAAAGAAAATCCGTCCAGCGGTTCGCCGAGTGTTTCCTTCATGCGCCGATATTCGGCCCGGTTCAGCGAACCGGCATACAGTCCGGGATTTCGAATCCACGTGTTTTTGGGATTACGGCTGCATGCGCTTGTTTCCGAAACATGATTCGCTATGTATATAATGTCGGCCGCAACGGAACTTGCGGTCGGCAGGCTTCCCGCACCTCGTCCGTAAAACATAATATCGCCGACCGCGTTGCCCCGCATCAGGACCGCGTTGTATACATTCTCTATGTTGGCAAGCGGATTTGATTTGTTGACGGCAAAAGGCGTGACGCAGATATTGATCCTGCCGTTTTCAAGCCGCACCGCACGCGCAATGAGCTTGATCGTCCGGTCGTTTTGTTCGGCTCTGCGGATGTCATCCGGTGTTATTTCCGTTATGCCTTTTACATATACCGTATCGGGATCAATCAGCGTGCCGAAGGCAATGGCCGCAAGTATGCATATTTTGCGGCATGCGTCACGCCCTTCTATATCGGCGGACGGGTCGGCCTCCGCGTAGCCGTTTTTCTGCGCTTCGGTCAAGGCATCCGAAAAGGATTTCCCGTTTTTCATCGACGAAAGGATATAGTTGGTCGTGCCGTTGATGATAGCGTCGATTTCATAAATATCATTGGCGGCAAGCGATTCTTCGAGAGGAGTAATGATCGGGATCCCTCCTCCGACACTCGCTTCAAACATATATCGGACGCCGTTGTCATAGGCTGCTTTCAGCAGTTCATCCCCGTAATATGCAACAAGCTCTTTGTTTGAGGTTACGACGCTTTTTTTTGCACGCAGTGCTTTCAGGGTAAATTCACGTGCATGACGGACTCCGCCCATCAGCTCCGCCACTATTTTAACTTCGG
>CAZVPD010000194.1:0-6377 GCA_964628455.1 uncultured Lachnospiraceae bacterium | reverse complement strand
TTACACCGTACCTTTACGGTTACACCGTACCTTTACGGTTACACCGTACCTTTACGGTTTACACCGTACCTTTACGGTTTACACCGTACCTTTGATGTTTCGGTTTGATCGGTAAATTCCGCCGTCCCCGGCTTCACGGCCGTTTGAGTATAAACCGGCTGACCGATTGTAAAGATTAATCTCCGATGGCGGATTCACGGCCCGTGCGTGCGGATTCGTAAATGGCGTCGATCATCTGCATCAGCACCACACCGTCGCGGGCCGGAGCGCGGCAGGGCGTGCCGTTTTTCACGCAGTCGATGAAATGCGTGATCTCATAGGTGAAAATGTCGTTGAAACCGGAGGCTTTCCGGTATTTTTCACCGTCTATGACGCCGTCGGTGCCGTCGGCACGGAAAAACGCGCTGGGATCTCCGAGTTTTATTCCCGCTTTGTTTCCGAAAATTTCGACGTCGCCGGTATCGTTTTTGATATTAAGGTTGAATGAAGCTGCAACATGCATGACGAATCCGTTGTCAAAGCGGATAAAGCCGGTGGCAAAATCCTCGACATTGCGCACAAAACGCCCCGAAGTATCGGTTGTCCAGGCTTTGGCGCCGCCGTCTGCATCCGTACCGATGTTGGCGAATGTCACGCCGTAAGCGGCGACGGGTTTCGGACAGCCCGCGAGATAGCGCGCAAGATCCATGACATGGACGCCCAGGTCGATCAGCGGTCCGCCGCCCGAATAGGACTTGTCGCCGAACCAGCCGCCGGGACAGCCGTTGCGGCGCAGATACGATACGTTGGCGAAATAGATCTTTCCTGCTTCTCCGCTGTCGATATAATCTTTGGCGGCTTCGGCATCGGCTCCGTAACGGCGCACGAAGCCGATCTGCAGGAGCTTTCCGTTCTTTTTTGCGGTCGCTTCCATTAGTTTAGCTTCGGCGGCGTTCATAGCCATCGGCTTTTCGCAGATGACATTGGCTCCTCCGTTCAGGGCTGCAACAGCGGCTCCGCAGTGGGCGCTGTTCCATGTGGTCACGCTGACCGCATCGAGTTCTTCGTTTGCCATCATCTCGTTGTAATCCGTGTAATACCGTAGAACGCCGTATTGAGCGGCATACGCTTTCACCTTGTTTTCGTCGATATCGCAGACGGCGGTAACCTCGCAGAGATCCGGTACGGATTTATACCCGTTCATATGGAAATGACTGATTCCGCCGGTACCGATGATACCGACTTTTATTTTGGACATAATGATCACCTCGGAAAAGTATTTTTTTCAGTTTAGCACAAAACAAAAGCAATGTCAATAAGAAAGGCAAGGTTTTGCATATGAGCGAGCATGAAATCAGACGGAGTCACCGCAAGCGCAACTTTTACAAATGCTTCTCGGAGACAACGGTGGATGAACTCGAAAACCGTCTGATCGAAGCCGATTCACGCGAAGAAAAGGCTTTTTACCGTGCTCTGCTGAATCTCAAACTTCAGCTGGAACAGGAAAAAATCGTCGGTGAAGCACTGGTATGAACAATCCCGGTACGGACGGCAGCAGAATCTATACGCTCTTCGCCGGAGTGAACGGTGCGGGAAAAACATCGCTTTACTCCGTGCTGAAAAACGTTTCGGAGCTTGGAGAACGCATCAACGCCGATGAGATCGCGGGTAAGATCGGCAGCTGGAAAGACGCGCTGGTTCAGATCAAAGCGGCCCGCGAAGCCATGAAGAACATATCGGACTATATCGAACGGGGCGTCTCTTTTCATCAGGAGACCACCCTGCCCGGAGCCACGGTCATACGGCAGATAAAAAAAGCGAAAGCGGCGGGATTCCGCGTCAAGCTGTATTATGTCGGTCTCGACAGCATTGAAACCGCGATCCTTCGGGTTCATCGCCGGATCGAAAGGGGGGGGCACGGCATAGAGGACAGCGTGATCATCAAGCGCTTTGAAAACCTGCCGCAAAGGCTGCGTGTGATCATCCCCCTGTGCGACCGGGTGGTCTTTTACGACAACACGATCCGTTTCCGCCAGATAGCCATCATGCAGGGAAATCAGATTATCGACAGCGACCGCGACCTGCCGCAGTGGTTCCGGGAACTTCTCGGCGGAGAAGAAAACATCATGGAAGAAGAATGATCCGAAAACATCCGCCCGGATATCGTACTTTGTGTACCGGCGCATGAAATACGGTTATTTGCGGGCGCATACGGACAGACATAAAATTAAACTGTTAAACGGGGTAAACATCATGAGTCTGGCAGACGATATATTTATCGCCGGCTGCAAGGATATACTGCAGAACGGATTTTCCGATTCCGGACAGGAAGTGCGTCCGAGATGGGAAGACGGCACGCCTGCGCACACGATCAAAAAATTCGGCATCGTCAACCGGTATCGGATTTCCGAAGAATTTCCGATCATGACGCTGCGGCGGACCTATTTTAAAACGGCGGTTGACGAAATACTGTGGATTTGGCAAAAAAAATCCAATCGGACGGCTGATCTCGGTTCACACATCTGGGATCAGTGGGCGGACAGCAGCGGCAGCATAGGAAAAGCCTACGGTTATCAGCTCGGTGTCAAGCATATCTATCCCGAAGGGGAATTTGACCAGGTGGACCGTATGCTGTTCGATCTGAAAAACAATCCCGCAAGCCGGCGCATCATCTCCAATATCTACGTGCACGCGGACCTCCACGAGATGAGGCTTTATCCCTGCGCCTACAGTCTGACGCTCAATGTATCGGGTGATATAGTAAACGGCATTTTGAATCAGCGCTCGCAGGACATGCTGACGGCAAACAACTGGAATGTCTGCCAGTATGCGGCGCTTATGATGATGTTCGCGCAGGTCTGCGGACTGAAAGCGGGAGAGTTGATCCATGTGATCGCGGACGCGCATATATACGACCGCCACGTGCCCCTCGTAGAGAAACTGATCGCTGGCCGGCGCTGGCCCGCGCCTGCCGTCAGTTTGGAACCGCAAGAGGATTTTTATCGGTTCACTGCCGGCAGTTTTACGCTCAAAGGCTATAAATACAACAGTTTTGAAGAAAAAATACCGGTCGCCGTATAGGATTCGGATAAATAACGCCGGTCGGTGAAAGCGTCGGAAAGAAACGGATAAAAACATGACAGCTATTGTTGCGGCTGACCTGCGCTGGGGGATAGGGCGCGGAGGCAGTCTTCTTTACCGCATATCTGCGGACCTTCAGCGCTTCCGAAAACTCACGCTCGGAAGAACCGTCGTCATGGGACATTCCACCCTGCTGACCCTCCCGGAGCAAAAACCTCTCGGCGGCAGGAAAAACATCGTATTGTCCCGCGACAGGGATCTCGGGATCGAAGGCGCCGTCGTCGTGCATTCCGCCGGAGAGCTTTTTGCCCTCGAACCCGACAGCGAAAATCTCATTGTCATAGGAGGAGAGTCTGTTTACAGACTGTTTCTGCCCTATACCTCCCGCGTATACCTGACGAGGATTTACGAGACCGTTCCGGACGCCGATAAATTTTTCCCCGATCTCGATGCGGATCCGGACTGGACCGGAACCGGGGCTTCCGAGGTCTGCGCGGACAGCGGCATCCGTTTTCAGTATTTTAACTATATCCGGATTTCACAGGCAAAAGGGGGTGACCGGTTTTGATCGATATCGACCGTTTTGAGGCGATAGCGGATGAGCTGACAAACGAACTGCCCGAGGTTTTTTTCCGGGACCTTAACGGAGGCGTGAATATACTCGAATATATCAGGATACATCCGAAAAGCCAGGCAAACGCGCCGATGTTCATCATGGGCGAATATCATTACACCCGGGAAACGGGACGCTGCATCTATATCTATTACGGCTCGTTTATGCGCATGTATCCCCGGGCAAACGAGGATACGCTCAGAAACCTTCTGAGGTCCACGCTCAGGCATGAATTCAGGCATCATCTGGAATCACTCGCAGGTGACCGCACGCTTGAACGCGAAGACGCCGCCATGCTCGAGCGCTATCTCGGAAAAGACTGAAGAATATAAACAGGGGCTGCCGGATTTTTCCGGGCAGCCCCTTTCCCTGACGGGGAAGAGAAGATCGTTATATTTTCCTGAGTTTATTGCCCGTTCGCACCGTTTGCGGAAAGCATGAAGGCGGACAGGACAAGCAGGACAGTCGCTGCGGCGAAAATCAAAGCCGATAAAAGGCTCAGTCTGTCCGTAAGCGAAGAAAGAAACGCCGTTATAAAGTTTTTAAGCGGTGAATCGGCCAGCGCGAGGCGTTCGGGCAGGTTATAGAACCGGAGCAGCATGCACGGGATAAACAAGAGAGCGGAAGCGCACCATATGACACCCGACACACCGTAAAAACGGCGGGAGAAACTTGTTTTTCGGCCCTTGAGCAGCAGAACAGCGAGGAGAAGCGAGAGCGCAGCTGAGGGGAAAATCAGCATGACTGCGGTTTCGGGCAGCGAACGGCCTGCGATAAAACCGCGCGACAGCAGGTCAGCCGGTTTTCCGGTAAGATTATGTTGATTGAAAGAGTTCAGGGCCGCGTCCGTCCGTTCACCGAAAATGCCTGCGAGGCTGTGCCGGTCGTTTTCGGGCAGAGACGCGGCGTCATGGCTGATCTTTTCGAAAAACGCATCCTGCGGATAGGAGACGGCAGGCGGGACGGCTTCGAGAAACAATGCGTCAAACAGGCCGGAAGCATATCCGGCCGACAGGCTTTTCAGGATCGCAGCGTCGGTTGCCGGATTTTTTGCATCATAAGGGATGCCGTGTATTCCGCATTCGGTCGCGATACCGCTTTCGGCCTGCTTCTGCAGTGCGGTGATATAGTTTTCAGACGTCATGAAAGAAACATAGAAATCACGGCTGAAAACGGTTGTGCATAAAGCCGTGCAGGCGAATAAAAGAAGGAGGGACGCTGCAAGCAGGACCGAGAGCATCAGCCGTATGATTGCAGCAAGAACCTGCGGGATCGTTTTTTTACCGTCCAGTCCACAGCACCCCTTCCGTAAGGCCGCAGACAAGAGCGATCCGCTTTTCCTTGAAGGCAAATCCGTCTTCGCGCGGCCAGCATGTATACATCACCAGCGAATTGTTTCCTTCGTCCGAAAGCAGCAGTGTGTTGTCCGTGTAGTCAAAGAGGACGATTTCCTCAACCTCGTAGATATACCGTCCGTAGACCGTGTCTATCGTTATGTTATCGCCGGCTTCCGTGTCCCCGATCTCGTAAAAATGCGAGGTCACATGAGCGCTCAGCACGGTTTTTCCGTTCTGGCCGCAGAAGCGGGAGGCAAACTGCATTCCGGCACCTTTTGCCAGTATTTCATCGGAGTCACCGAAATAAACCGGTATGTTTTTCATTTCCCAGCCTTCGGCGTTGAGGGTAGCCCACTGCTCTCCGTAACGGATGACCGGAAAAGAGGACGCCGGCATGACGGTGAATGCAGGGGGTTGTTTTTCGGTTTCGGGACTTATACCGGTTGTCTCGGCTGTTCCGGTATCTTGCGTCGTGCTTTCGGGAACGCCGGTGACCTGCGCCGTGCTTTCGGGAGGAAGGATGATTCTGCTTTCATCCGTTTCCTCCGTCTGCGTCACCGCCCGGGAGTCCCGGGACGGACCGGTCGCCAGTCTGAAAAACGGATTTGTCCCGGCAGCAAAGTCGCGGAGTCCTATCGCCGTCAGCAGGACCGAGATAAAAAAAAGAGCGAACGGCAGGAGCAGCATGAACAGGCGGTAGGGCCGGTTTTGATTGGTTTTTGTCGGTTTATTCATAACGGGAATCCAAAAAGAAAAGATGAAAGTGCGGTTTTATCATTCTGCCACCTCATGCGGCCGGTAATTTTTGTCGTATTGCGGTTTTACAGCCGTTTACGGGACCCGGATCAGTTCGTAAAATATCCGTCCAGCCATAAAAGACGGTTTTCGCACCATGCGATAAAATAATCCAGGTGCTCCGTATAGGATCCGAGAGCCATGATGTGTTCGGGCTCCATGTTGATGCGCTGACCGAAAATGATCCACCGGTCGTAATTGCGGTTGAACGCCGGCGTATGTTGTTTTCCCGCCGTCTCGGCTTTGTCTATCGCATCCCGGATGATTTCCCGGGCGGCAGGCCATCTCTGCCGCACAGCATCTCCGAACCATTCGGTCTTCATCAGCTCTGTAAACCAGCGGTTGGACTGGGTGAATCCGTAACTCCCGTCGCCCACGTAAATTCCCTCCCAGCCTCCGTTGTCCAGCCGGTGGTCGTTTCCTGCGGCGATATCAAAGTCCCAGGGAGGACCGAAAAAGAGTTTGCCCCCGTTTCCTTTGATATACATGAAGAACGAGGACCAGCCCGCGTCGATATTCTTCATGAATTCCTGTATCAGGTACATGTCGACGCAGGAAGCCGTGTCCGCCAG
>CAZVPD010000193.1:0-6440 GCA_964628455.1 uncultured Lachnospiraceae bacterium | reverse complement strand
TCGATTCCGATATCCTTCCCCATCCTAAAACCCCCCTCGTTATTTTACGGTTTTTGCGATGACCGCACAGTCGACATATTTTGCACCGTTTTCATCAAGCAGCTTCGCGCACGCGGAAAGAGTTGCTCCGGTCGTAAAAATATCGTCGACCAGTATGCACCGCTTTCCGTAAATCGATTTGATTTTTTTCGTTTTTATATAATAGGAATTTAAAGCATTTATCCTGCGCTCCTCCGGTGTCAGCATCTTCTGCTGAATGAAACGGCGACCCGGTTTATAGGCGAGTGCTCCGACATATTCCGATTTCAAAATTCCGGATATATTTTTTGCCAGTAACTGCGCCTGGTCAAAGCCGTATTTTATAACAGCTTTTCCGGAACGCGGAACATTCAGAATTATTGTGTCCCCGGGGACACCATTATACAGGATTTTAAGCTTTTTTGCAAGATTTTCTGCCAGGAACTTATAGATGATCCGGTAATTATGCTTTTTCAAATCCAGAATCAACTTTTTTGATACAGTATTACGGTATGTTCTGTAATGAGTCAGATAAATCAAACTGTGTATGGCATCGGTGAGTAAGATATTCTTCTCTTTATTTATATCGTTCTTATTATTTTCAGCCTCGGAAACTTCATCGCATTCATTCTGCCATAACAGAGAACAGTCCGCACATAAAACGGATTGTTCCGATAACCCGCTGCTTTTACCGCATGAAGGACATCTTAAGCCGTATATGAATCTTAAAAAATTTACAGGCATATTCATGACCCGGTTTCTTTCACTCAGTCTGTATATCGGGGTATGTTTCTTCCGTGTATTCGGTTCCCGGATTTTGGTCCTGTCCCTTCAGTTTATCGGATAGTGCGTTTTGTGAGCATATTTCGGAACCGCCCGCATCAAATTCTCTGAGCAGCTCCGCAAGTGCCGAATAACGCTTTGTACGGCGGTCGTTATCAACCATAGACGCAACAACATCCCGGCGTCCCACCATGATAACCATTTCCTGAGCGCGTGTGACCGCGGTGTAAAGCAGATTACGGGTCATAAGCTGCGGAGCAAAACCATACATCGGAATAATTACAACAGGATATTCGCTGCCCTGACTTTTATGTACGGTTATGGCATACGCATGTTCCAGTTCCTCGAGAAGGCTGAATTCATATATCGCAATACGTTCGTCAAAGTTTATCTCCAGCGTCTCGTCTTCATAATCAATACGATTTATAATACCGATATCACCGTTAAAAATGCCGATTCCTTCTGTTTCGTCTTTCCGCCAGGTTATATTATAATTGTTTTTTATCTGCATGACTTTATCGCCTTCGCGCAGAACGATATCATGCGTCTTTTTTTCCCGCTTTTTCTGCGACGGCGGATTGAGTGCCTGCTGAAGCATATTGTTCAGGACAGCCGTTCCAGCCCCCCCTTTACGCGAAGGGGTGATCACCTGAAGGTTCATCCGTATTTTTTCTCCGTATGTTTTCGGAAGCCGGTTCAGACAAAGGTCGGTAACAGTCCGTGCGATATCACCGTCATTTTCACGGGATAAAAAGAAGAAATCGGTATCTTTTTTGTCAAGTTCGGGATACTCGCCGGTGTTGATCGCATGAGCGTTGGTTATAATAAGACTTTCCGACGCCTGACGGAAAATTTCTTTCAGGCGTATTGTGTTGAACCGTTCGGAGGCAATGATATCATGCAGAACGTTGCCCGCTCCTACGGAAGGGAGCTGATCGGAGTCTCCGATGAGTATCAGACGTCCGCCGGGCTTTATCGCTTTCAGCAGAGAAGCAATAAGCGATATATCCACCATCGATGCTTCGTCAATGATAATAATCTGTTCATCCAGAGTATTGTTTTCATTTCGTTTGAAACGAGGCCATAGTTCGTCGGCAAATTCCATTTCAAGCAGGCGGTGGATCGTCTTTGCTTCACGTGATGTTGCTTCGGACATGCGTTTTGCTGCCCGTCCGGTCGGAGCCGCAAGCGCTATTTCCGTATCAAGCCTGTCAAACACGCGCATGACTGCCTTGATAACCGTAGTTTTACCGGTACCCGGCCCTCCAGTCAATACCATTACGCCGCTGTTGACGGCGGATATGATGGCACGCTTCTGCATAGCTGCGTATTTAATCCCGCTTTCCAGTTCGATGAACGATATAAAACGTTCGATATCGCTCATTTCGAGTTTCGGACATAATCTGTCAAGCATATCCAGTTTTTGCGCCGTATATGTCTCCGCGTCAAAAAAATTGTTGGCATATATGGCATTGCCGCCTTCACGCACGGCACGCTTTACTTTATTCTCCCCGCACAGTTTATTTAAAGCTTCTTCCGCAGTTTCCGAAGAAATATCGAGCATTTCGGAGGCAAGCCGGATAAGGCGGTTTTCCGGAATATAAACATGACCGTTATGAGACGCATTATACGTTATAAGATATTTTATTCCGGCTTTGATGCGGTATAACGAGTTTTTTTCCACACCGATCGAAGCTGCGATTTTATCGGCACGCTCAAAACCCACGCCGTATATTTCATCGCAGAGAGAATACGGATTTTCTTTAATGATATCAATGGCAGATCCGCCCCATTTTTTATAGATACGGACTGCGGTTGCCGGTCCGAAATAATCGCGGCAGAACATCATAACCGAACGGACACCGAACTGACGGCGGAATTCTTCGGAAATACCTTCCGCTTTTTTCTTTGATATGCCGGGTATTTCCGCCAGCCATTCGGGATGATTTTCCAAAACATCGAATGTTTCTTCGCCGAACCGTTCGATGATTTTAACGGCAGAAGCGGGACCAATGCCTTTGACGGCTCTCGAAGATAAATATTTCAGCATCGAATTCTCGTTGGCGGGAAGCTGTTTTTCGTAATACTCGATTTTAAACTGCCTACCGAAACTGGCATGCAGCTGCCATTTCCCCATAGCCTTCACTGTTTCACCGACCGCTATATACGGCATTATCCCTACTGCCGTGATCAGTTCCGTATCGGATACGGAAAGTTCGCAAACCGCGTAGCCGTTTTCCTCGTTCTGATAGATGATATGTTCGATCGTCCCCTCAACTGTGAGAAGCTCCTTATCCTCTTTATCTCCCTTTTCGATGAAATCCATCATTTTCGCAGTCCTTAACGTATAATATAACAACATCGGTTGATACTGTAAACGCGGGTCCGGATGTTACGGCTTTTTTATCTTTATTTTTAGTTACATATAACCCGCCCCGCATATATTATATGCGGGGGCAGAATATACACCGGGTTGTCTGATCAGAATTTCATCGCCATATCCAGATTTTCCCACGGAATTTTGAGTTCTTCGCGGCCCATATGTCCGTAAGCAGCGAGCTGCCTATAGATGGGACGGCACAGATCAAAACGTTCGATAATTGCGGCGGGACGCAAATCGATATTTTCGTTTATCAGGGCAATAATTTTTTCATCGGTCTCTTTCGCAGTTCCGAATGTCTCAAGCATGATGGAAACGGGACGGGCCACTCCTATCGCATAAGCCAGCTGAACCTCGCAGTGACCTGCAAAACCGGCGGCAACCACATTCTTGGCTATATAGCGCGCGGCATATGCTGCCGTGCGGTCAACTTTGGTGGGATCCTTTCCGGAAAACGAACCTCCTCCGTGCCGTGAATATCCGCCGTATGTATCCACTATGATCTTGCGTCCCGTAAGACCGCTGTCACCCATCGGTCCGCCTATGACAAACCGTCCGGTCGGATTGATATATATTTTAGTTTTTTCGTCAATCAGATCAGCCGGAACCGTATCGAGAATAACATGCTTGCTGATGTCTTCGCGTATTTGTTCAAGCGGAATTTCCTCGCCGTGCTGAGTCGATACAACAACCGCATCGACGCGTTTTACACAGTCGTTGTGATATTCGATCGTGACCTGTGTTTTGCCGTCCGGGCGCAGATACGGAATCATTCCGTTTTTCCGGACTTCTGTAAGACGCTTTGCCAGTTTGTGCGCAAGTGAAATGGGCATCGGCATCAGTTCCGGTGTTTCATCACAGGCGAATCCGAACATCATGCCCTGGTCTCCGGCACCGGTGCTGTAGCGGTCATGTATTTCACCGTTTTTCGTTTCAAGCGCACAGTCGACACCGAGAGCTATATCAGGCGACTGTTCATGGACGGAATTCAGAACCGCACAGGTGCTGCCGTCAAAACCATATGCGGCATTGTCATATCCGATCTGCCGGACAGTATCCCGCGTTACCGTCTGAAAATCCACATAAGCTTTGGTGGTTATTTCACCCATGATCGAAATAATACCGGTGGTAGCGGTAACTTCGCAGGCGACACGCGAATTTTTGTCCTGACGCAGCAACTCATCCAGAACTGCGTCGGCGATCTGATCGCAGATTTTATCGGGATGGCCTTCCGTAACCGATTCCGATGTGAATAATTTTTTCATTGGCATTTTATAACACTCCTGTAATGGAATTGATTTGCAGGTTAAAAAATAAAACCCGCGGTTGATACCGAGGGTTTGAACTTTCATAACACATACAACAGGTATGATTGATCAGCTCTCATCTCTCGGGATTTAGCACCTTGCCGGTATCGGCAGGTTGCCGGGCTTCACAGGGCCAGTCCCTCCGCCGCTCTTGATAAGAAGCCGCAGCATAACGCAAAAAGTCGTTATGTGCGTGTAAATTAAAATCATATATCATTATAGCATACGGTGCGGTTGTTTTCAATAGTTAATTGTATTAATATTTTGTAAATTTACCGCAATCTATTCATGCCGTGAAAACTGTTATATTTTGATATATTTATAAAGCAGCTTATAGATCAGGATCGCTGCTCCCGCATTGATCGATACTTTTATGACATTGAACGCAATGATCAGCGGCAGCAGCTGTATAACAGCCGAAACCGGAGCATTCATAAACACCGGCGTCAGCAGCAGGTTCCATGCCACCATGGTTATTACGGTCACAATAAGTCCGGCAGCCGCGCCCAGAAAAAGCCCCTGAGTGTTTCTGCGGCGCGAATATATAATCCCTGCAGTCAGAGTAAATGCTCCCGTTGCCATAATATGCATGAGGATGCCTATCCACCCGCTTGCCGCGCTGACAGTAAGCCCCTGTATAACGCTTGCAACCACCGTCAATACAAAGCCTGCGACAGGACCCAATAAAAAGGTGCAGAAATAAATCGGGATATCACCGGGATCGTATTCGAGAAAAGGTAAAAACATCGGGAATCGTATCAGATAAATCAAGGCAACGGTGAGAGCGGCGCCCATACCGAGAAAGGTCATCAGTTTGATTTTTTCTTTTTTCATAATACCTCCGAAAAATAAATATCTCCCCGCCAAAAAAAATCGACGAGGAGATATAACAATCACCTGATAATTGTCATTTTATCTTTTTCATCCGGACTGTAAAGAATGCAGAAGCATTCTCCTAAAGAACATTTTATTGTTCCGTACCGTCGGTGCAGTAATTTCAACTGCTCGGCGCAAAAAGCGTTAGCGGACTATAACCGCCGGTGTGGAATCACACCACCCTCAAAGACAGCTATTCAATTGGGTAAAGCGATTTTTAAGAGTTGATCTCAATAACGACGCCGGATCCGACGGTTCTTCCGCCTTCACGGATAGCGAAGCGAAGACCTTTTTCTACGGCTATAGGAGTGATCAGTTCAACGCTCATGTCAACGTTGTCGCCCGGACGGCACATCTCGACATCCTTCGGAAGGTCGATAATGCCGGTAACGTCGGTTGTTCTGAAATAGAACTGAGGACGGTAGCCGGGGAAAAACGGTTTGGAACGGCCGCCTTCCTTTTCCGTAAGAACATAAACCTGACCGACGAATTTGGTATGGGGTTTGATGGTGCCGGGTTTGCAGAGAACCTGACCGCGTTCGATTTCATCTTTCTGAACACCGCGGAGAAGAACGCCGATATTGTCTCCCGCTTCTGCTTTGTCGAGAAGTTTACGGAACATTTCGACGCCTGTAACAACGGATTTTCTGCTTTCGGTCGAAAGACCTACGATCTCGATTTCGTCTCCGACTTTGATCGTACCGCGTTCGACACGACCGGTTCCGACGGTTCCGCGTCCTGTTATGGAGAATACGTCTTCAACGGGCATCAAGAAGGGCAGATCGCTCTTTCTTTCGGGTGTGGGAATGTATGAATCGACAGCGTCCATGAGTTCGAGAATCGATTTGTAATCCGCGCTTGTTGGGTCCGTGCTGGCCGATTCAAGGGCGATACGGGCCGAACCGCGTATAATCGGCACATTGTCGCCGTCGAAATTATACTGGCTCAGGAGGTCGCGGATTTCCATGTCGACAAGGTCGAGGAGTTCTTCGTCATCCACAAGGTCCGTTTTATTCATATAGACGACAAGCTGGGGAACTTCAACCTGACGGGCAAGCAGAACGTGCTCTCTGGTC
>CAZVPD010000192.1:1378-6450 GCA_964628455.1 uncultured Lachnospiraceae bacterium | reverse complement strand
CCGTCCCCCGGGACGTTAAACCGTCCCCCGGGACGTTAAACCGTCCCCCGGGACGTTAAACCGTCCCCCGGGACGGTTTTTATATTGCTTTCGTGACCGGGTTACCGAAAAAAGTCCGAAAAGAGTATAGAATATACATATGCCGGAACGGAGCTTTCAGGATCCCGGGGATTGCGCGCGATATGAAATAAACTTTGAAAAAATTCGGAGTTTTGTAATTCAGTCACTGAAATATACTTCGAAATGCCGTATAATAGATACATAAAATAAAAAACATACATCGAAAAGGAGAACTGAAAATGTCTGTATTAAAATTAACGAAAAGCAATTTCAATCAAGAGGTCATGAATTCGGATAAGACCGTTCTTATCGACTTCTGGGCAAACTGGTGCGGACCCTGCAGAATGCTCTCTCCCGTTGTGGACGAGATCGCGGCCGAAACACCGGGAGTCAAGATCTGCAAAGTCAATGTAGATGAAGAACCCGAGCTTTCACAGGCTTTTCAGGTGTCCAGCATTCCCATGCTTGCGGTTGTCAAAAACGGCAAGCTGGTCAATAAAGCGGTCGGAGTAAGGCCCAAAGCGGCGATCAAGCAGATGCTGAACGTTTCATGAAACGACAGACCGACTCAAAGCGGATCACATGCGGGGATGATATGCTGAAATAAAGATCTGTTTATAACTGCAGAAATGCGTTTATCTTATAAAAAAACAATAAGAAGCCGGCGGAAGAGATACTATCTCCCGCCGGCTTTCTGCCCGGCGAAAAAACATTGACAAACGACGAAAATGCTATATAATGAAAGAAAAAAGAAAGAAGATGAGAGAAACATGAAAAAAATCCCTTTGCTGATTTCGGTTATACTGATGATATTGATCTTGTCCCTCCAGCCGGTATTTGCGGGCGGAGACCAGGTTCGGGGTGACAAAGGAATCGGCAGCGTGGTTCAGAACGGACCCTGTCCTTTCGGCTCGGATACCCCTCCGGTACAGCCCTAAACAATTTGTTTGTAGACGGCAGCCGGCTGTTTAAAATAATATACATATTTTTCACGAATACGGCGTAAATAAATGGTGCCGGGCAAATGAAAACAAGAAACATGCGGCAGGATCTGTGAAGATCCTGCCGCATGTGCTTTATGAGGATTTATGCTTTTGAGGATCAGCCGGCAAGACATCCGCTGCCCCGGCCGAGACCCGCTCCGCCCTGACCTTTGCCCTGACCGCTGCCGTTCATGCCGCCGAATCCCGCGCCTGCCTCCCGGCCGATTCTACCCGATCCGCTTCCGTCGCAGGTGGCCTGGTGTTCTTCGATGGCTGCGATGATCTCATCGGCTTCTTCCTGTGTCATGATGCCTGCGGTTACTTTTTCGGCCAGAATGGCTTTTTTCATTTCGAGAACTTCGGCTTTGAAAGCATCCAGCACGCCGGCTTCGGCCGCGATGGCGCCGTAGGTGCTGCCGGTTTCGTTCTTCTGGGCGATCACGCTTTCCGTTGTCTGCCCGGTGAGTCCCGCGGCTGCCTCGGCCGGTGAATGATAAGCCGAAGCGGCGAAAGCGGTAAGGGATGTTGCGGCGGCTGCCAGGACGATGGCTCCGATGACCGCGAACTTCTTTAAATTTGTCATTTGAATAACCTCCGTATTTTAGATTCAGCGTTTCGCTGTATGTTTATATCATACAATGACGCTGTGTTTTTTTTGTGTTTTTTGTTTTCGGTTTATAAGACATTTACGAAGCCGTCAACAGAAACGCAGAACGGTTTTTCGGCGCCTGCTCGAAAGGGAATAAAAAAGCAAAGTTCTGCCGGGATGACAGGACTTTGCCTGCAGGTTTGTTTGCGCGGCTTACACAGAACCGGGGGAGGGGCCCCGGATGCCGTCAGTCTAAATCAATGCTTTCGGTTACGGTTGTTTCGTTTTCCAGAACGACATAATCGCCCGAGACGGTAAACGGGATTTCTTTGCCGTCCGCTTTTACGCGCCTGATGCCGGCGGCGAAGGGAAGGCCCAGTTTCTTCAGCTTCAGCGCGCCGCCCGCGATCCCGAGGGACGCGGTGCGGGCCGCGCAGCGGAGGATGACGTTGCCCCACGCGCCGTCGACGCTCCAGAAGCATCTGAAATCATCGCGGCTTATTTTCGGGTCGAAGGAAAGGGCTTTTGCGGTCATATCGAACCCGTATCCCGACAGGATCGGGATCATGGAAAAGGAAGCCATGGACCGCGCGTAGTTCGAGCCGCATTCGATCTCGTTCCAGGGATTGCGCTTTTTGCTGTCATAGCGGCTGCGTATAGATCTGACGACTTCGACGCCTTCGGCGATCATTCCCCTGCTCATCATCAGGGCGGCGAGCTGATACTCGAATCCGTGCATGGATTCCTGAGCGTAAGGGATCGGGATCGACGGCAGATGCACATGGGGGGGATAGCTGCACATAATCGCACCCGCCTCGTCGTTCAGGGCGAAAATACGGAACGTATTGTAATGCTCCCTCATGGACTTTTTGAAGTTGTATTTGTAAAGGCTCCGGAGCGCCGTTTTTATCCTGTCGTCATCGAACAGGCTGCCGAGTCCGCAGATGTCGGCGTGCCACTGCGCGCAGAGCTGGTCGATTTCGCATCCCTCTCCGATCTGATATTTGATCTCACCCGACTCCTCGTTCCAGTACGCGCCCAATGTATCCCCGTAAGGCTCGATGATGCTTTTGTCTTTGAGGTCGATTTTCTGGATGTAGTATTCGCCGTTCCATAGATTTTCCTCGCTCCACCTCCGGCCTTTTTCGAAGAGGCTGCTGTACTGCTCCGCCGATGCGGCGTCTCCGAGTGCGAGCGCCATTTCGGACCCCGCCTTGAGCGCCGCAAGGTAAAATCCCTCCAGCCAGGAGGACGGGCCGAACAGCTCCATATCGAGCGTGTGGTGCTGCCTGCCTTCCAGAACGCCGTCGCGGTCAAGGTCCCATCTGTCTTTGTTTTTTTCGCTCCAGGCGTATTCGAGCGATTTTTTACAGGGCCCCCACACGCTTCTGAGCCATTCGGTGTCGCCGCACAGCTTCCACTCGCGGTACGTTTTTATGACGCCGCCCATCTGCCCGTCAAGGCAGGCTCGGAACGCGTTTCGCTCGCGTCCGAGGGGAAGGGTCGTCCGGAAGGACATTTTTCCGTTTTCATCCTGATTGTATCTGAAATCGGTCTCGCGCAGCCCCCGTTCGAGTTTCGGAAACAGGAAAGCCATGGCGTAGGCGTAGTTCCAGACATGGGTGCAGGTTCCCTCGCAGCAGCCGCCGCTTTCGCAGACGCCTTCCCAGCCGTAAAATTCGCCGTTCCCGAGGCGGAGCACGGTCGGGGTTTTTAATACGGATGTCGTGCTGGCCAGCGCTTCGGTCACCTCGTCGGGAAGGGTCGACGACCAGAGGATCTCTTTGTATTTCATCGTTTCGGCGTAGAGACGGCCGAAGTTTTTGACTGAATAGGCTGCGGAGGCGAGTGAATCCTCAAAAAGCGAAGCGTAATAATTTTTCCAGGTCACGTCTTTTTCGACGCCTTCGTCGTTTTTCTTTTTATAGGGACTCCAGTAATTGTAGCAGTTGGGCCTGTTCCATGCCAGGACGAAGCGGAAGCGCACGGTTTCGCCGGGGTCCGCGTGACGGCGGACGCACAGGGTGGCGTGGTCCGCGTTTCCCGCGTTTTCGTAAACTCTGTCCGAGAAACCTCCGGGGACCGTGAAATTTCTCCAGTATGTTTCGAGATGGTCCCACCACCCGCCCCTGTACCAGTACTGCTGCCCGGATACTTCGCCGCCTTCGGCGTCGGCTGCCAGCGTCAGGTCGCCGTATTCGGTACTTTCGGGCTGGTGGATATTCTGCGTCAGGTGCATCGCGTTAAAATCGCCGTCAGCCGAAAACCGGTTGACGGACCCGTTATACGGATTGCGCAGGGTCATGGCTGCCGAATAATCCAGGCTGTCTCCGGTATCGTTTTTGATCGCGACCTCGAAAAAAGCCGCGGGTATGCTCGAATCCCTGTCGTTCTGGGGGATAAAGGGATTGAAAGCGGTAAGCGAGGGGGATCCCGGGAACTTTTCGTCCCGGTATTCCAGACAGGCGACCGGGAATTCGCCGATGAAAGTATGGTCGGAAAAATGAGGGAAACCCGCCATCGATGTGTTCGGAAGGCCCATCCCGAAAGAGCCGCGCCCGACCAGTCCGCTGAGCCCCGCGTTGACGTCGCCGCTGAGCACGCGCGCGTCCAGCAGTTCTCCGTCTTTTTCGGCTTTGACCGCTATATGCGTGTAACCGTTGTCCGAGGCCTTGTTCGGTCGGTTGTAGATCTCCCAGTCGATCAGACGTCCGTTGCCGCCAAGGCCGATGCTCCCGGTCCCGATCCCCCCGAGGGGAAAGGATATTTCGTTTGTATATTCGCCTTTATACCTGGTTCGTTTCATGGCTTCTCCTTTAATAATCTTTTTACGGCATCCGGACGGATCCGCTTTTTTTCCGGAAGCCTTATAAGTTGTCATGGGTTCATATATACGGGTCCGGCACAACGATTTTTGCTTGAATTACCGCCGGTTTATGATATAATAGTATGGGCGCCGCAATATCAGGTCCCGAGGGGGAACGCGGATTTTATTGTTTGTTACGGGGGGAAAAATTTTGTCGCTGATCAGTGTTTCGGATCTGACCTTTGCCTACGAGGGCGGTTATGAGAATATCTTCAGCCATGTGAGTTTTCAGATCGATACCGACTGGAAACTCGGTTTTACCGGACGCAATGGCAGGGGAAAGACGACTTTCTTAAATCTTCTGCTCGGTAAATACGAATACAAAGGCAGCATAACCTCCTCTGTCGGGTTTGATGTTTTTCCTTACGAAGTGCCCGACAAAAACGCGGATACCGCCTCCGTCATCGACGGCATCGTCCCCGGGCATATGCGCTGGGAACTGATGCGCGAACTGAATCTGCTTGAAATTCCGGAGGATGTGCTCCGCCGTCCCTTCGCGACCCTTTCAAACGGGGAGCAGACCAAAGTGCTCCTTGCAGCTTTGTTTCTCAGAGAAAACCGGTTTTTGCTGATC
>CAZVPD010000192.1:0-1368 GCA_964628455.1 uncultured Lachnospiraceae bacterium | reverse complement strand
AGGGAGACCGTCGGCGCATACCTGAACACGAAGAAAGGATTCATACTGGTTTCCCACGACCGCGCGTTCCTGGACGGCTGCGTCGACCATATCCTTTCGATCAACAGGGCCGGTATCGAGATCCAAAAGGGCAATTTTTCCTCCTGGCTGATCAACAAAGAGCGCCGGGACTTTTACGAACGGACCGAAAACGAAAAGCTGGAGAGCGAAGTCAGGCGGCTTGAGAAAACAGCGAAGGAGAAAGCCTCATGGTCGTTTGCCGCGGAGAACAGAAAAATCGGATTCGATCCGGAAAAAACCGAAAAAAGCATGGGACGGCGTGCGTTTGAGGGGGCTAAATCCAAGAAACTGATGAAACGGGCGAAATCGATCGAGGCGAGGCAGCAGAAGCAGATCGCAGAAAAATCGAAGCTGCTGAAAAACCTCGAGACGTCCGAAACGCTGAAAATATCGCAGCTTGCGTATCACGCCGAAAGACTGGTGTCGCTGGAAGACGTTTCGGTCTTTTACGGGGAAAAAGAAGCCTGCCGCGGCGTCACGTTCGAAATAAACAGGGGGGACCGGATCGCTTTATGCGGAAAGAACGGTTCGGGCAAATCCAGCCTGTTAAAGTTGATTTGCGGCGGGGATATAACTTATACAGGCCGTTTTTACAGGGGAAGCCGGCTCCTTGTCTCTTACGTCCCGCAGGACACTTCGTTTCTCTCGGGCAGCCTTTCGGGATACGCTTCGTCGAAAGGCATAGACGAAAGTCTTTTTAAGGCGATCCTGAGGAAACTGGATTTTTCGAGGAATCAGTTTGACAGGGATATGAGAGACTTCAGCGAGGGGCAGAAGAAAAAGACGCTGATCGCGGCGAGTTTGTGTGAAAAAGCGCATCTCTGTGTCTGGGACGAACCGCTCAATTTTGTCGATGTCCTCTCCCGCATGCAGATCGAGGACCTGCTGCTCGGATACCGGCCCACGATGATTTTCGTCGAACATGACAGCGCATTCTGCGGCAAAATCGCCGCAAAAACCGTGCGTCTTTGATTTATTTCAGATCTCTTTGTGCAGCCATTTCCCCGTCTGAAAACGGATGACGTTGCTTGTGCTGCGCAGGGACAGGCCGATCAGATTGCCGAGGAATATGCCCGCGATCCCCATGTTGAGACGGTAGCAGAAAAGATAGGTCAGCGGGATCCTGAACAGCCAGACGCCGAGGATGGCGCTTGTCATAACGAATTTGGGGTCGCCGCCGTTTCTCAGGACCGGGTCGAACACGTTGATGAAGATGGCGGGGACCGCGGTCAGCAGAAGGATCCACAGAAGCTTTGCGCTTTCGGCGATGACCGTGCCGTCGGCCGAATAGAAAGACGACACGAGTCT
>CAZVPD010000191.1:2600-6465 GCA_964628455.1 uncultured Lachnospiraceae bacterium | reverse complement strand
CTCCCTGCGGTTATAAACACAGTGGACGCCGCCGGTCGGCGTGAAGGGAAGCAATACCGGCAGAAGGCCGGCGACCCTTTCGGGCGGGACGATTTTATCGCTGTGGTGCAGGGCGAAAGAATGGTCCCCCGTCAGGTCGATGAGGTACGGATAGCCGGCAAGCGCGCCGGCCATGTCTCCGTGGATGACGTCGAACACGTCGGGAAAAGCGCCGTTCTGCAGACAGTGCGCCTCGTTTCCGAGAAGGGTGTCCTTTTCGCCGGCGTACAGAAGCCGGCCGATCACAAGGCGGCTGAAGCGAATTTTATCCGCAAATCCTTTTTCCGTCTCGTCAAGCGGGAACTTCAGCCAGGAGTCGGGGCCCTCGCACAGGGAATACAGCTCCGTTTCCGCCGGAAGGACGACCGCGAAGGGCGTATAGGTGACGCCGATATCGGGGTTTTCGGCGGTAAAATCCAGAAATTTCTTTTTTACTTCCCCATATGCGCTGAGCTCGAAATCATTATAGTTGCGGAACGTATTGCAGACCCCGTATTCCTCGCCCATGACCGACGCGCCCGAAAAATACGAATACAGCCAGCTCCGTTCCTGCAGGGAGCGGGAACTGCCGCCGTTTTCGTTGTTTCCGCCCGTGCGCCCGGTCGTTTCCTGAAGCAGGTCCGTCTCGTCCCACTCGTTTTCGGCCGTACCGGCGGCATAGGGGATCGTCAGGCCGCTGCCCTGATCGCACCAGCACTCATAGTAGGTTCCCCACGGGATGCCCGCCGCTTTTGCCATCCCCCTCGTATAGGCGATCTGAAAGCGCGTTCCGGCGATCTGCCACCCGATTTCGGGCAGAAGCATCTTCGCGCCGCCTGCGATCTCGATCTTCGGCGCCAAGAAGAAGCTGTCCGCGGGGAACAGGGGTCCGCCTGTCATCTGCATGCGGCGCGCCCAGAGCATGCGCGCCCGGCTCAGAAAATCGCAGGCGTTCACCGGATGCCTCATCCCCGACCATTCGGCGACCGAACAGGCTTCGACAAAGAGCGCCATAGGGTCGGTCCGCACGGCGGCTTTCATTTCCGCCCAGAACGCCTCCTCCGGAGCGCCGGGATGACGGGCCTGCCAATCTGCCAGCGCTTTCGCGACCCTGATGCCCTCGTCTCGGAGGTTGGACGCCCACTCGTGCATCTGAAAGCCCAAAAAATTCCCTCCGAGCAGATCCCTGTATTCTTTCAGCAGCGCAGGGTCGTAATCGTACCATTCCGGCATGGGGATGCCGCCCTGCAGGCGGTCGATGTAAAAGGGGCAGCGCTCCTCTTTGAGGATTTCAAACAGCCTGCTGCCGGTATCCGCCGCGCGGTTAAAGCGCTTCTCCGGCGGGAAATAGGTCTTGTGCATCAGCTTCAGGCCGTCGCCCCTGCGCCATAGGCCTTTTTTGATCAGCCCTTCCCATGACCCGGGCGTGTAGGTGTGCATAAAAGTCAGCATCGTTCACTCATTCCGATCCGTTTGTTGTTTTAAAATGACAGCGCCGCATCCTGCCGCGGTGTTTTTTATTATAGCACGTCCCCTCCGGTTTGGCAACCGGGAAATGCGCCGGCGGGCACACGGTACGCGCCGCCGGAACGCTTTCCGAAAAAGCGCCCGGAATCCATAGTAATTACTGTTCCGGGAGCAGCGGACTTTTTGCCCGTATAAAGTGCCGTCCCGCGCGTCTTCACATCAAAATCCATGGTAATTACCATTGCCGGAGGCGGTTTTTTCGCTCCCGGGTGGGACCGGCGGAACATCGGGATATTTTTGATGACCCGTTGACAAAAATATGAAAAAAAGGTATAATCGGCACAGGTAATATTTTCCGGATATCCGGTAAACGGATTTCTTGAGGCGAGAAAATATTCAGACGATGCCGATTATTGAAACTCTTGACAATACGTAGTACACGTGTTATAATAAACGTGTGGATTTGTATTGCGTTGAAAGGACGTTACCAATGCCGATAAAACCCCGGGATATGGAACGGATCATAGAAGACGACGGATGGTATTTTTACAGTCAGAAGGGCAGTCACAGACAATATAAACATCCGGTGAAAAAAGGGAAAGTCACGATACCGGTTCACAACCGCGATTTGAATATCAATACCGAAAAAATGATCAGGCAGCAGGCAGGTCTGTCAGACAAAAAGGATACAGGTGAACAGAGATGAAAATAATTTATCCCGCGGTCTTTAAAAAATTCTCCGGCACGGAACAGGGATACAGTGTTCTGTTTCCCGATCTTCCCGGCTGCGTGACCGAAGGCGCATCTCTGGAGGAAGCCATGGAAATGGCTGTCGACGCCGCATCGGGATGGATCCTGACAAGCATGGAGGATGATGAGAAAATACCTTCCCCTTCAAATATATTCGATATCAAAGCAAATGCCGATGACGAATTTATCAATTATGTTGTCCTGGATATGGCGGAATATGCAAAGAGGAACAGCCATAAATCCGTAAAAAAGACACTTACCATTCCTTCATGGCTGAATTATATGGCAGAAAGGGCAGAAGTGAATTTCTCGCAGTTGCTGCAAAAAGCGCTGAGAGACACTTTGAATTTAACGCCGGACATTCGATCGGAAACAGCCGGCAGTATAAACATTAAAAAGGAAGATGACGTATTGTTTATGTTCCCGGAATTACACCAATGAATTTACAACAGACAGAAAATATGAAGTTTGCCGGGGTGTTGTTTTCATATTTGAAGATCATTGTATCCGGTTTGACAGCCAAAGCCGGCAGTATACCGGTGAATTTTAAAATCCGGCTGTAAATGCGCCGAAAAATATAAAGTTTTTTATCGCCTGAGTGTGTGAACGCCTGAGGCGGTTTTTATTTATTGTCTTCTCTGTCCTATAACATAACCCGGAAACAAACGGGCAGAACCGATCAAAATTATACTGTTTTCTTAAACCGGTTGACAAAATTGTACCGGAACAGTATAATCAAATAGGAAATATTTTCCTGACGCTTCATCAACGGATTCTGTCCGGCCGTCTTATCCCGCGCGCGGGATCCGGGTCATCATCGGGAGAGAACGCGCGTACGGCAGGCGCTCATAAAAATCAAAAACGGGGAGTGATCTTATGCGTTTAAAAAATCCGGCGCTGATCCTTTTGCTTCTTTTACCGGCAGTCATAACTTCCTGTGCCGGGGACAACGGAGCCGCGGACGAGACGACCGCGCGGGAAACGACGGCGGAAGCCGTCGAAACCGTTCTGCCTTATGACGACGAAATAACCGGAAGCTTTGATTTCGACGGCTATGTTTTTACGATCGCCATGCCGATGCCCGAAAGCCTCGGGGCGGAAAAATACGACCGCGCGGAAACGAACGGGGACACGATCAACGACGCGGTCTATTCCCGCAACGCGGATGTCGAAGAGCGCTTCGGCGTGAGCATAGAGACGCTGTCCGCGGGATATTCGGGGACCCAGGCAAAAGATCTTTCCGGGTATATCTCGGCCGGCGAAGACGAGATCGACCTGATCGCCGTGACTTTCGCCGAATCGGCGAAAAATCTCCTGACAGGAGGTTATCTGCTGAAGTGGAACGATATCCCGTACATCAACCTCGAAAAATCCTACTGGAACCGGGAGATCACGGAAACAGCCTCGATCAAAGACAGCGTCTATTTTATAGCCGGCGATATCAACTGGTCCATGATGGAAAACACGTACCTCATGTATTTCAACAAAACGGCCGCGGCGAATTATAACGTCGGCGATCTCTACGAAACGGTGAACAGCGGCAAATGGACGCTGGACCGCCTGCTCGCGCTTACGGGCGATTTTTCGGCCGACGTCAACGGCGATTCGAAATTCGACGCCGGTGACGTTT
>CAZVPD010000191.1:0-2590 GCA_964628455.1 uncultured Lachnospiraceae bacterium | reverse complement strand
TACGCGATCTGCTATAATTCGAATTTCTGGCCCGACGTTTTCCTGACGGCCTTTGACGTTTCGGCGGTCGAAAAAGGCGAAAACGAGCCTGTGCTCAATATCATGACCGAGAAGATGCAGGATGTCGAAAACAAACTGTACAGCCTGTTCCATGAGAACAACCGCGTCTTTGCGGAAGCGGTGAACGACGAGTCCGACAACAAAAGCCGCACGATGTTCTTTGACAGCCGCGCTCTGTTCTGGTTCGACGTGTCCTCGCGCGCTGCGGCATACCGCGCGGAGGAGATCGATTTCGGGATCATCCCGATCCCGAAATACGACGAGGCGCAGGACCGCTACCGGACGATCTCCGACCAGTGGGGCATGGTCTGCGCGGTTCCGGTCTCGGCGACCGACACCGAACGGACCGGAGTCATCACCGAAGCCCTGTGCGCCGCAAGCCTGCGGTATATCGTCCCCGCGTACTATGACATCGTGCTTACCGGAAAAGCGATCCGGGACGTCGAATCCGAAAAAATGCTCGATATGATTTTCGACGGCATTACCTACACCTTTTACCACTTCTACAGCGGCAGCATGAAGGCGGTCCTTTCCGGCGTGATCAAAGACGGATCCACCGGTCTGTCCTCGTGGTATGAAGCCAACAGCGGGATCCTCTATAACCATTACAATGAGATATACCGGTACATGAACGAATGACTCCGTGACCGAATGCGATCCGGCGTGCCGGTCCGGCGCCCGCGGACCGCTTTCATGCTTCGCGGGAAAAGGGGCTGCGGCAAACGAAAGACTTTGCCGCAGCCCCTTAACGCCGCGTATTCCGGAACAGACCGGACTGGCGGACACTTTGCCCGTCCGACCGAAAAAGGCGGGAAACGCCGTGTGTTTTTTATAAATATTTTCTTTATCCGGGAAGACGGACCCGTGCTCCGGTGACATCACATCGCGCGATACAACCCCCGCGGACGGCGGACTCACCTTCTACGGAATATTAATTTTTTTGCCTGTTCTGTCTCTTCCCGATGATCCTCCGGGTATTTGTTCAATTACACGGTATCGGAATTCCAATCCTTTAACTGCTTTGCCAGGCTGTAAGGAATGATCCGGTTCGGCATGGTTTCTTTATAGGCTTTTTCGTTATGCATATAATCGATGATTTCATTCGTTTTGTAATTTCTGAAAAAAGCCGCAACCGAATTCAGAACATCCAGTTCCTCCAATGAAAAAGCAGAGATGTTCACTTCTTTATCCGGCATGATCCTATAGCATATCTCATCATTGATGATTTCTTCTTCAACTTTAACGGCGGGCAGATAGATGATCTCGTTGTACGCTATCGGAAGACTTCCGAGCGGCATGTGCCTGTAAACCAATCCCGTCAAGGATTTGCCGTACCTGCCGAAAAAAATCGCATCCGCATACCACAGAAGCTTCATCAGCTTCACTTTATACAGATTATCGACAAACCGCGCGAAATAAGCCATCACATTTTCAAGCTTTTCGATATCCAACAACTTATATCCGTTCAGGTCACTTTCGGTATTGAAATTTATATAGAGGCTGATGATCTCCTTCTTCTTAAAAAAAGCAGTTCCTGTTTTTTCCGATTTTTCGGCAATGACCGCACGGATCTTGGCGTATTTTTCCGGGCTGAATTTGTCTCTGTGCCTGTCAAGGCATTCCATAGCGAAAACAGGATTATCCGATACCATCCGCATCATACAGTCGTAGGTCTCATCCTGGATCGTTTTTGTCTCATATCGGGTAACGGTTACCTCGCCCCATCCGAGCAGCGCGGAGAATTCGCTTTGCGTCAGCCCGTAGGAATTCCGTATCCCCATGATTTCGTCGGAGGTTAACAGCGACTTCTTTTTTCTGTAGGAATTTCTTGCCCTCAGGAGATTTTCATCCATGATTCCGGCCGGCACAAATTCATTTTCCTCATCGTCGCTTAAAGGACATAAAATATAGGTTTCTTCATAGTCGACAACCTCGTCTTTAACGATTGCCTGACTTATTCTTTCCCTCTTCTCAAGGCTGTGAGTTTTGCCGCAAAAAGGGCAGTATATCTCCGTAAAACTTACGGTATTCTTTTCATTCAACGCAAATCACTTCCTTCCTACCGGTTCATGTATAAGGTCTTACAACAGGAAACGGATATTTTGCAAAATGAAACGAAACACAAAAAACTTTTCTGTTGCTTTTGTCACGGATCTTCACTTTGATATAGACTTCCCGGTGTTGAATCGTCCTGCCGAAAGCAAAAAAAGACGGGAGCGCACTGTTCTTATTATCCGGCACTGTTTCCAGATATTCCGAGATTTCCAGAGTTAAAAGCTGAGTCAACACATCGCTGCTGTCAAATCCGAGAGCCATCATCGTGTTGAATGTCGTATACGGATCGGACGGAAGCTCAGTGGATTTTTTCGGCAGGATATCCAGGTCTTTTGACAAATCAAATAAAGGATCGGTAAGCACTTCCTTCAGATTCTTTATAAAATCTAATACATCTGCTTCCGACGAAATTATTTTCGGACTCACCTTTTTTGCTCCTGTCTCATTATACACTATCAATTGATAGTTTGTCAAT
>CAZVPD010000190.1:0-6618 GCA_964628455.1 uncultured Lachnospiraceae bacterium | reverse complement strand
GGGACGTTCGTGTCGGTCTCGTAGGTCGAGGACCCGTCCTGCGTCTTCCAGGTCACGGTATGGGTGCCTGCCGTATAGGTAAACCGGACCTGTATATGTTCAAGGGCTATCAGTTTGGTACCGCCCGACATATTGTCGGAGACCAGCCTGACTCTGAAATTGCTGCTGTTGATAATGGCGGCAGTCCAGGGCGAATAGCTCCATGTTTCGGCGGGACCTCCGATGATCTGAGTGGAATCCGTCGATCCGAAAGTGTTTCCCCCGATGATTGCCGGCGAAGTCCAGTTTGTGCCTCCGTTGTAGGACAGAGAGACCTGCCAGTTCTCCGAATTGTTTCTGTAGCCTGTAAGCGCGACTTCGATTCCGGTGACCGTCGAGCCGGCCGGTACAGCTGCTGCGCCGAAACTGTAAAACGCTGCTCTCTCGTTATTGGTTCCGAATGTTAAATAGTCGCCGTCAAGATCGAATGCTTTCGGGATATCGGCTGCGTTGATACCGCCGCCGACGCCTGTATTGTCGCCGGCAGTGGGCGAAAGCCATCCCGTCGTCGCCGCAGAAACAGGCATGGTCAGCAGAATGCCGGACAGCATGGAGATGACCAGAAGAATGCTGAGTGCTCTGCTGAAATTCTTTTTCGGTTTCATGTGATTTTCTCCTTATGTTCTTATGTCCTTATGTCGTTGAAGGGTCGGTATAAACTAATAAGTTCCGAAGACCGGAGTTTCGCCCCGGGTACCGGGGTGTTTCAAGGGAAATAAAAAAACGCCGCAGACATCCGCCGCGAATAACGTTTCGCGATGAAAATATACGGCAGCTGGCTGCCATATTTATAAACAATGAAATGTTTATAAATGAAGGCCCTGTAGTTTTGCGCCGCAGGCTTTCGCCTGTTTTGCCATGATTCGATTGCGGGATGCAGATTGCGCGGACGGAAGGCTGTTCGTATTCAAAAACAAAAAACCGCAAAAAAACAATACGAATAACGTTTCGTATCGGATTTTTACGGCAGCTGGCTGCCATATTCATAAGCAGTATAATTGTTTATGAATGAAGGCCCTGTAGTTTTGCGCCGCAGGCTTTCGCCTGTTTTGCGATTATGGAAACCGGGAAACAAAGCCGGTAATATCGGATTCGTTTATCGGTTATTAACATATTATATGCTTTTTTATTATAACACGGACACAATTAAAAATCAAGGTCTTATTGAATTAAAGTGACATGAAATATGTAACTATTGTATGAACAGACGGATTTGTATGGTTCCGGCTTTTAAATTTTTTCCGCCGTCAGTACATAGGACAGGGGGATGCCGCAATGGTTCAGTCCGGAGAACATCTCCGACAGGTCCTCGTTGTATTCTTTCAGCTTTTTGATCCGCATGCCGTTTTCGGCTATGGCGGTGATGATGTCGGCAAACGTGTGGGAAAAACTGCGGGATGTCTCTTTATATTCTTTGTCGGGGTCGCTCATATAGCGCATCCCGCCGGTTTCGACCCACGGTTCACGCCTGAAATAGGAATGCATCAGCCTGTTCTGCGCGGTGCCGTCATAACCGGCGTCGCCTTCGGCGGGAAGCATGCCCGTGACAGGGTGCATTTCACTGATGACCACGCTTCCGCCTGTTTTCAGGCAGGAGGAAACCACTTTGAAAAATGCGCCGAGGTCGTCAAACCAGCCGATCGCACCTGTCGTGACGAGGATCAAATCAAAAGCGCCGTCCCGGCCGCTGATCTTCAGGATATCGGATGCGAAAAATGAGCAGTTTGCCCTCATCTCTTTCGCGGATTTCCCGGCGGCTTCGACCATGTTTTCGGCGATGTCAAAGCCTGTTCCCGACCGGGCGCCCAGCGTGTAGGCGGAAAGCAGTTCGCGTCCGTTGTTGCAGCAGAACTGGGCGATATCCTTGTTTTTTAAATCGAAATTCTTCAGTTCATCCAGCAGAAAGGCGTCGAGAAACAGATGCCCCTCCGAGATCCTGCGGGCGATATCCTCGCCCCAGCCGGCTTTACGGTTCCGGTACGCCTCTTCCCAGGCTTTTTTGTTGTCTGCCGTGTAATCCATAACTCCCCCGATTTTTATCAAACGATTTATCTGTCGCAGACGATGTTGTTCGAAACGATGCGGCCGATTTTTTCCTCGCCGTCGATCAGTTTGTCAAATCCGTTTGCGATGATGTTGTAAATCACAAGCATGCGCAGCGTTCCGCGCTCCGCAAAGGAAAGCAGATGACCCGCGGGTCCGCTTTGGTTTTCCCTGATCACGGTCACGTCCGAGAGGAAAAGCCTGCCGATATCCGCGAAGATCCGGATATATTCGGCGGGAGACGATACGCCGCTGTTTTCGATGATCGTCAGTCCGTCGATGATAAAAGTCTTCATCGCGGGCTTGTTGTCCGCCGGGAAAATAAAACCCGTATCGTAAAAGGGCAGTCCGATCTCAAACAGCGTCCTCGCGTCGGACGGATTGTGATGCCGGATGTTTTTAAAGGTCAGGCATTCGATGCTGCCCCCGATGCAGAAGAGCATGGGCGGTCTGTAGTCATAGTTGGGCGCCGTCTGGCGAAGGTCGATGTTTTCGAAAAAGATGTTTCCGAAGTTGCCGTAGGTTTCACCCGGAAACCAGCAGTTGATAAAAAAGCCGAAACTGCGGTAACTTCCCGTGACGTTTCGCACCGTCACGCGGTCCAGCCGGCCGGTTTTGTAGGACAGCATGCGGATCGCCTGGTCGGCATCGTCAAGGAATACGCCGTCGATCAGCACGTCCGTGATATCCGATTTTCCGTCGTGTTCGTCGGGACCGATGTTCATGAAGTCGTCCCCGACGCAGCCGCCGACGTTTCTGATCGTCAGAAACTTTCCCGGGCCCCAGAAGTGGAAGCCGTCCTGGTTCTGCGCGTGCATGCGGTCCGGCAGGTCCAGCCATATATTCTCGAGCAGGACATGGCTGAAGCAGCAGACGGTGACGCCGAACGTGCGGAAGTTTCTCAGCGTCATATCGCGGACGGTCAGATTTTCGATGCCGTAGAACTCGATGCCGAATGTCCACTTGCGCCCGTGAAAGTCGTCGAGCCTGCCGATCCTGTTGTACATATGGCTGCCGTCGATCGGGAAGTCGTGTTCCTGGCGCAGGCAGTCCTGGTTGTATGTCCCGCCTTCGAGCGTGACGTTCCGGGTGCCGAAAGCGTATCCCTGCCAGTCGGCGTTGGTCACGATCGCCTGCCGCGCGTTCGGCGTCTGAAAAAAGCCGCAGTCGCGCGTCAGGCACTTGATGGTCGTGTTCGAATGGACCCTGAGGCCGCTGACCAGCGCCGCGCCGTCCATGATCAGTTCGACACCGCCGCAGACAAGCGCTTCGTCCAGCACGGCCTGCAGTTTGCCGGTCACATCGGTCCCCCCGCCCGTATATACATTGCTGTCGAGGACCGCCCTGTCGCTCGCCAGGATCGTCTTTATTTTCATATGTTACCGCCCTTCGATTCGTTGGAACTTATACAGCCGATGATATCATAAAGTTCCGGATTATGCAACGGATTTTTAAATTATGCTTGACAAACGTTTTTGCGGGGTGTATAATAAGTGAACTTGAAATTCACCGCAGAAGTCAATTGTTCACAAAATAAAAATGATCGGGAGGATGTATGGCGGAAATTATCAGATGCTACAGGCAGAGCATGCCCGCGCACCGCTTCATCGGGAAAACCTACACGGATGCCGACAGGGTAGGCGGCAGCTTCGGGGCAAAATGGGGGGAATGGTTTGCGCACGGCTGTTTCGAAACGCTGGAGAATTCCTGCGCCGAAGGACTCGCCAAACTCGGAGAAGGCTTCGAGGACGGCGGTGCGTATATCGGTCTGATGCGGTACGGCGGGAATAAACCCTTTGAATACCGGATCGGACTGTTCTTCGCCGAAAACACACCCGTGCCTGAAGGATTCGAAGCGGTCGATTTTCCCGCCTCCGAACTCGGCACCTGCTGGATTTACGGAAAGGAATCCGAAGGTCTGTATGGTATGCACGAAGCCTGCGAGAGGAAGATGACCGAAAACGAATTCGCCGTCCGGTACGACCTGAGGGAAGGCAAAGAGGGGATCTGGTTTTTCGAACGGTACGCCTGCCCCCGCTTCACAACCGATGACGAAAAGGGCAACAGGATTCTCGACTACTGCTTCTATATAAAATAAAAAGCATAAAAAAAGGGACCGTGCCCGATACCGAGCCGATCCCTTATTTATTTACTGATTTATTTCGCTTTCTTCTTCAGGATAAGCACGGCGCAGAGAGCCGACGCGGCGATCGAAAACACCAGAAGACCGGCGTCGGAGGTTGCCGGACTGGCGACGGCGGCCGGTGCGGCTGCGGCTTCCTCCGCGGGAGCGGCTTCGGTCACGGGAGCCTCGGTTTCGGGCGGAGCCAGAGGGTCGAAGCCTGCTGCCCATATGATCGCGTTGTCAAAGATCTTCCACATATCTTCGGAGACCACGTTGATCGCCATGGACGTGTGGAAATTGATCCCGCAGCGTTTTTCCGGAAGGGTATAGGCGGGCCACAGACTTTCCAGAGCGGATTCGCCTTTTTCGAAGGCCCATACCACAGCGCGGTCGGGGTTGTCGGGATCTACGGCCAGGGCGTTGACCGCCGGGGTTACAGCCCACGTGTAGTTCGGAATGGGATCGATCGCCAGGTCTGTGACAGCCACATAATCTTTGGCGACGCCCTTCATGATCGGGTGGTCGGGTTTGATCACGGTGCCTTTGGCGCTTGTCGTATTGCTTCCGAAATCGGTGTCGGCCGTCGGTCCGCAGAGGCCCATATCCTCGATCATATAGGCTTCGCTGATGACCATCGGTACGGCCACGTTATTGAACTTCTCCATAAGGTTGGCCGAGGAGATCGATTCGGAAACGTAAATAGCGATTTTTCCTGCCGTGTCCGCGGCTATGTCATAGGTGTCGTGGTTGACGACGACAACGTCAAAACCGAGGCTCTTGATGCGGGCGATCAGTGTTTCGTCGATGGTGACATCGGTACCGCTGGTGATGAACAAGTAAGTGGGGGCTGCAGCCATGGATGGGATCGCAAGCGAGATCAGAAGTAAGATCAGCAATGCGGCTGCTACGAAAGTTTTTCTCATTTTATGATGCCTCCCTTATTAATTTGATAATATTATTATAACATAAGGGGATCTGATTGTCAATAATATTTAAATATATATTACCGAAAAATCCTTAAAAATATGTCTAAATAGTAAACGGCAGATGACACTGCCTGATTTTAAAAGTTTTTCTCCGCAATAAAAACGCACCGGAGGATCTCTCCGGTGCGCATGTTCGGTTGATTTTAACGCGTTATTTACTGAGGTTCAGGTGTACCGTGCCGACAAGTCCTTCTTCAAAACCCGCTTTGTCCGCGATGTAGATTTCCAGCGT
Source organism: uncultured Lachnospiraceae bacterium (assembly GCA_964628455.1). Lineage (GTDB taxonomy): Bacteria > Bacillota > Clostridia > Oscillospirales > CAG-272 > JAQVWU01. The sequence goes on along the minus strand of CAZVPD010000190.1, from coordinate 1,193 downwards.
GTGGACCCCGGGTTTCAGTTCCTTTGTGTTGAGGTTGTATTGATAGGTCAGGCCGTCCGGCGAAAGGGTGAAGACGGCGCTGCCGAGTTCGCCGACTTTGTTCGTTCTGGACGGTGGGATGATTACTTCGTCGGGGTCGTAAAGCTCAAGCGCGAAGGTCAGGTCTCCGGCCGACATCGGGACGGGCACACCGTCTTCCGTGATCTGCAGTTTGACCGGTATGGTGCTGCCGGTCTTGTAATTTCTGCCGTCTCTTATCGGATCGAGCAGCTTTATCGGGTCGTCCATGCCGATGACTTTATAGGTAAACGTTACAGTTGCGCTGTTGCCCGCCCTGTCCGTAACAGTCAGGATCTGTTGCTGCAGGTCAAGTCCCGGATTTTCCGCCGTAAAAATAAAATCTTCTGTGACCGAAAGGCTGTCCTCGGGCGCGAATCCGGACAAACTGTCGGTTTTGGTATACGAAATGATCTTCGTGTAGCCTGTTGCGATATAACCGAGACCGATCACGTCGCCGTCTTCGTATGTTTCGTCTCCGATTGCGATATTCGGTTTTGTCCTGTCGATCCGCACGGTTTTTTCGGCTGCTGCCGACGCATTGCCAGCTTTGTCGTAGGTGAGTGCGATAATTTCGGTAACACCCTCCGGCAGGACGTAGGTAACTTTCTGAAGCCCTGTGAAGCGAAATGTCCGAGTCTCGTCCGGGAATACCAGGGTAACTTCCGTATAGGCGAAGCCGCTTCCTCCTTCTTCATCTTTTCCGGAAACGACAGTGACGACAGCGCCCTGTTTCGAATTGGTCCATCCGTCATCCGGTTGAAGTGTGACAGACGGCCGGGAGGGTGAAACGGTATCTTTTTTGTAAGAAATCGCCAGAAACCCGGGAGCGCCCGTCTGTCCTGTATTGCCAAAGCTGTCGCTCTGACGGAAAGACCCGCCTGCCCCGCCGCCGTAAATGAAGCCGTTTATACCCGATGGATTGCTGTCTATTTCGCCTCCGTCTCCTCCGTTTCCGCCGAAAAAGCTCTTTCCGCCGGTTTTTCCCGAACCGTCTCCGCCGGCGCAGGCACCGCCGCCCCCGCCGTAATTTTCACCTGCGTCCGCGCCGCTGCCGCCGGGAGCCAACTCTCCGCTGCCGCCGGCGCCGCCGGATGTTCCCGCAGCGCCCTTGCCTCCGCCGGCTGTCAGCGTTC
>CAZVPD010000189.1:0-6629 GCA_964628455.1 uncultured Lachnospiraceae bacterium | reverse complement strand
TGATGTTCTTGCCTTTGGCCATGCCGCAGGAGGCGATCTGTTTGCCGGCGAACAGGATGCCCTGGCCGCCGAAACCCGCGAGGAGTATGCTTTTTGTCATGGTTGTTCACTATTTTTCACCGCTGAGGGCAAAAAATTCCTTTCGTCTGATGTTTCGCGCAGGATGTCCGGACGGCATTCAAGCCTGCGCCTGATCTTTATCTTTATCTTTATAAACTCCGAGCGGATAATAGGGGATCATGTCCGTTTCGATCCATTTGAGCGATTCGACCGGTGACATTCCCCACTGAGTCGGGCAGTTTGACAGGACCTCCACGATGGAATAGCCCTTCCCGGCGATCTGCATCCGGAACGCTTTCCCGATCGCTTTCTTTGCGGCGGCGATGTTTCTGGGGCTGTTGACGGCCACGCGTTCGGCATAGGCAAGGCCGTCAAGAGCGGAAAGCATCTCGCAGACGCGCACGGGCATCCCCTGGATCTTCGCGTCGCGCCCGTAGGGCGAGGTGGTGGTGACCTGGCCCGGCAGCGAGGTCGGGGCCATCTGCCCTCCGGTCATCCCGTAAACGGCGTTGTTGATGAAGATGGTGGTGACGTTTTCGCCGCGCGCGGCGACGTGCACCGTTTCAGCGGTCCCGATGGAGGCAAGGTCCCCGTCGCCCTGATAGGTAAAGACGATTTTATCCGGATGAGCGCGCTTGACGCCGGTGGCGACGGCCGGAGCGCGGCCGTGCGCCGCCTGTATCATGTCGCACTCGAAGAAATTGTAGGCGAAAACCGAACATCCGACCGGAGCGACTCCGATCGTGTCGCCTTCGATGCCGAGTTCGTCGATGACCTCGGCGACGAGGCGGTGAACGACGCCGTGGGTGCATCCGGGGCAGTAGGTCAGGGGAACATCGGTCAGGGACTTCGGACGGTCAAATACGACTTTATACATTATTTTGCACCTCCCGCGGTGGATTTTTGGATCTGCTTCAGGACATCCTCGGGCGTGGGCATCATCCCGCCGGTCCTCCCGAAAAATTCAACGGGTCTCCTGCAGCTGACCGCGAGCTTTACGTCATCGACCATCTGGCCCATGTTCAGTTCGACGACGAGGAACCGCCCGGCGTGCTCCGCGATCCCGGCAAGGATCTTTTTGGGATACGGCCACAGCGATATCGGGCGCAGAAGCCCGGCTTTAATACCCTTGCTCCGCGCCATGTTGACGGCGGTCTTGCATATGCGCGAGGTGATGCCGTAAGCCACGAGGCAGATCTCGGCGTCGCCGGTCAGATATTCCTCATAACGGGTTTCGTTCTCTTCGATTCCGGCGTAACGCTTAAAACGCGCGATGACCGAATCCTCAAGGTCCTTCGGCTCGATGAACAGGGAGTTGATGATATTCTTTTTGCGCTTTCCCCCGTGGCCGCAGGCAGCCCAGGGCTTTTCGGGAAGGGCTCCCCCTCCTATTTCGTCAAAATCCACGGGTTCCATCATCTGGCCGAGTGCGCCGTCGGCAAGCAGCATCACGGGGACGCGGTATCTGTCCCCGAGATCAAAAGCCGCGGAGGTCAGGGACGCCATTTCCTGAATGGAAGAGGGGGCGAGCACGATGATGTGCATGTCTCCGTGTCCCGTCGCTTTTGTCGCCTGATAATAGTCCGACTGGGCGGGCTGAATTCCGCCGAGTCCCGGGCCTCCGCGCTGGATATTCAAAATCAGGCAGGGAAGGTCGCAGCCCGCGAGATAGCTGATCCCCTCGGATTTCAGGCTGATCCCGGGGGAGGAAGACGAGGTCATGGCGCGCGCGCCGGAAGCGGAAGCGCCGAGGACCATGTTGATCGCGGCGATCTCGCTCTCCGCCTGCAGGCACACGCCGCCTGCTTTCGGCATTTTCTTCGCCATATATTCCGCGATTTCCGTCTGGGGTGTAATAGGATAACCGAAATAGTGGCGGCAGCCGCTGCGGATGGCAGCCTCGGCGATGGCCTCGTTACCCTTCATCAATACTTTTGACATTGTTTTCTCCTCTTTATGATCCGCGAAGGATCGCTTACCGAATTTCTTTTTCTACTTTTATGACGCAGTCCGGACACATGACGGCGCACATCGCGCAGGCAATGCATTTTTCGGCTCCGTCTTCGGCCATCTGCGCCGGATGGAAGCCCTTGGAATTGATTTTGACGGGAGCCAGAAGAATGATCTTCTTCGGGCAGGCGTCCGCGCACAAGCCGCAGCCCTTGCAGAGATCTGTTTTAAAAGTGACCCGGTTCATTTGGTTCGTTATCCTCCGTAGATATTTTTCGTGATATTTTTCATATGCAGGATGTTCCTGCCCGGTTTATCCCACAGCCCGCAGGTCGAATCAAAGGCCAGCGGCAGCCCGCACAGGCGGCTGACCTCGGCGGCCCAGCCGAACGAAGCGAAAAAGTTTTCTTCGTCCGATTCTTCGCCGAGATTGCTGTTGTTGACCACAGCCGTGCAGCGAAGGCGCGACCGCGCCTCGATCTCACGCATCAGGACGGCGGCGTCCGAAGGCGACGCGGTCAGCGGACGGTACATCGAGCATACGTAGAGCATTTCGTATCCTCCGTCCGTAAAATAATGCGAGAACATGCCGAGAGCCGCAGCTCCCGAATCGTCCCCCCCGACGTCGAAGATCCCGTAGGACAGGGGATCGGCAAACATCGAGTAAATTTCGGCCGGCAGGACGGGCACATCGGCATTCGTACCCGCAAAACGGGGAATGACGCACCTGACGCCTGCTTCGGCGAGGATTTTGACGGCGTCCGCGGTGCGGAAATACGGGTTGACGATATCCATATCCGCGATCGTGACGCCGCTTCCGCCTCTTTTGAGGTGCAGCGCCAGATTGACGGCCACGTTGGTCTTGCCGCTGCCGAAATGGCCGGTTATGATGATCCGCCTGCTTTTCGGTCTGATCAGAAACATAGCGCCCTTTTTCTCCCGTCGCGGAATTCGGTTAGATTCATTCATTATAGCACAGAGCCGGGTGTTTTAAAAGTCTTTGCGTAAAAAAACAAAAAAAGTTTTCAAAAACATAATAACTGCGGGCCCCGCGGGGCGCCGAAAAAATTATATATAAAATTTACAGAATTAATTTGAAATAAACCGTTCTTTATGGTATCATGTGAAGTACAAACAAACCGCTGCGAAGAAAGCGAAAGGGAGGATGACGGCCATGGCTGCGATAAAGGGATACATATCGGACCTCTGGCAGAACTTTATCCTGCAGATCACCTCCATGAAGCTGATCGATATCCTCGATATCCTGATCGTTACGGTCGTCGTTTACTATCTCATCAAGTTCATCCGCGAGCGGCGGGCGGGAAAACTCGCGGCGGGCGTGGTTTTCCTCATCGTTTTCGAAGCGGTCGGAAAAGCGCTCGGATTCATGGCGCTGCAGTTTCTGATGCAGTATGTCTTTCAGGTGGGGCTTATCGCGCTGGTCGTGGTGTTTCAGCCCGAACTGCGCTCTGCCCTCGAAAAAATGGGAGGGCAGTCGCTGCGGAATCTCAGGAGTATCACCGAACAGAAGGACACGCAGGCGGTCACCGCGCTGATCGGCGATCTGTGCGAAGCTTTGTTCGACCTGTCGAAAGAGAATACGGGGGCGCTGGTCGTCCTTGAAAATTCCACAAAACTGGGCGACGTCATCAAGACGGGCACGGTCCTCAATGCGGAAATGTCCCCTTCTTTATTAAAAAACATCTTTTTCAACAAAGCTCCGCTGCACGACGGTGCCGTGGTCATCCGGGGGACCCGCATCTACGCCGCCGGCTGTTTTCTTCCCCTTTCGGTCAATACGGACATCATCAAGGACCTCGGTACGCGGCACAGGGCGGCCATCGGGATGAGCGAGAACAGCGACGCGGTCGTCCTTGTCGTTTCGGAGGAAACGGGGATCGTCTCGATGGCTCACGAGGGCAAGCTGCGCCGCAGCTACGACTATATGTCCCTCCGCCGGGAACTGACGGGCATGCTGCTGAGCGACGCCGGCCTCAGGACGACGGTCAGACGGGTCTTTTCGAAAAGGGACTCATCCAAAGACGGCAAAGGGGGGGACGGCGAATGAAGAATCCGGCAAAGAATCCGGCAAAGAATCCGGCAAAGAATCCGGCAAAGAATCCGTATGAAGAACATGAGATTTCAAACAAGGGCGAATATAAATTAAAGGATTCCCGTTTCTCCGATGCCGCCGTCAAAGTTCTCGCGCTGGTGACCGCTTTTATCATCTGGTTTTACGCGATGTCCACGGACAGCCCGACCTACAGCAAAACGTTCGGCGCGGTGCCTGTCGACATCATCAACGATACGGAATTTTCGGTCATTTCGGGGTATGACAATACCGTGGACATCACCGTTCAGGGAAAAAAAAGCGAGATCGGCAAGCTTGACGCAGGCGATATCGTCGCCTATGCCGATCTGGGCAGCGCCGCCGTCGCCGGCAGGTATACGCTTTCCATCAATGTTTCGATACCGGGCAACATCACCCTGACGGGCAAATCGGCCGGCAGCGTATCGGTCTACATAGACAACACGGTGACCAAAACCGTCCCCGTCACCGTTGTCGCCCAGAATTATATGATCGACAACGGCTACGAACTGGGGATTCCGACGCCGAATATCAGCGAAATCAAAATCGAAGGCCCGGCTGCCGTCCTTGACGAGATCGTCAGCGCGCAGATATCGCTGCAGCTCGGACATATCACGAATTCGGTCACCGTGACCGACACGATGACGCTGGTCGACGCCGAGGGGAATGCCGTTGCAAATCCGTACATCAAAATGCCGACGAGGGAAGCCGAGGTCACCGTCCCGGTCTATATCACCAAGGATGTTCCGCTTGCCGTCGGATTCAAATACGGATATTTTAACGAGGAGACGGTCGATATCACCATAAACCCGCTGTCCATCCTCGTCAGGGGCGATCCCAAGATCATAGGTCCGCTGAATCAGATCCTGATCAGGATGATCGATGAAAAAAAGACGGTTACCGATAATATTTCGGAGACGATCGTTCTGCCCGAGGGCGTGATCAACGTATACGGGATCGATACGGCAGTCATCTCCATCCGGCATATCGGCACCGAGACAAAGGATATCGTCGTCGACGAATTCACGGTCATCAACCCCGAGAACCTCGATTACGAGCTCCTCGACGAATTCATCACCGTAAAAGTCCGCGGACCGTCCTCTTTCCTGCCGTATATTTCGGACAACAACATCAAGGCGACCGTCGATCTGACGGGTTTTTCAAACGCGTCGGGAACATCGTCGGCAGCGGTCGCGATCGAGATCACAAGCATGTATAAGACAAGGGTCTATGAGGTCGGCGAATATAAGGCGTCGATAAAGATAAACGGATGACACAGATTATTGTAAAAAACATCGGCATCGGCACGGATGCCGGACAGGACGAAGCCGCGGAGGAAGCGGTGCGCCGGCTTGCCGGCATTCTCGACAGGAAGGATATCGTAAGGACCTCCCTTTACAAACGCTCGGTGGACGCGCGGCGGCGCGACAGGATCCGGATCGTCTGTTCGGTCATGGCGGAGACCATGATACCGGCGTCTTCTTTCGACGAGGCAAAGCTTCGCGCCGCGGATGCTTCCGTCAGTCCCGAAACGCCGCTTATTCCCGAATTCGGGGACGAAAAACTCGCCTCAAGGCCTGTGATCGCGGGTTTCGGGCCGTGCGGCATGTTCTGCGCCATGCTTCTGGCGGAATACGGCTACCGTCCGCTCGTTCTCGAACGCGGATGCGATACGGACCGCCGTCATGCGGCGGTGCGGCATTTTTACCGTACGGGCGTGCTGGACTGCGGGACGAACATCCAGTTCGGAGCCGGCGGCGCGGGGACCTATTCGGACGGAAAACTGGTCACCCGCATTCACGACGGCAAGTGCCGGTTTGTGCTGGAAAGGCTGCGTGAACTGGGCGCGCCGGAGGATATCCTCACCTCGGCAAAACCCCACATCGGGACCGACCTGCTTCTCCCCATCGTAAAGAACGCGGCCGGATACATCGAGAGCCGGGGCGGAGAGATCCGCTGCGAGACCGCGGTCCGCGGCCTGCGCACCGCAAACGGCCGCGTCTCCGCCGTCATAACGGACGGCGGCGAGATCGAATGCGGCGTCCTGGTGATCGCGACCGGACACAGCGCGCGGGACACCTATGCCATGCTGGAGCGGACGGGATTCGAGATCGTTCCGAAACCGTTTTCCGTGGGCTTGAGGATAGAGCATCTGCAGTCCGAGATCGACACAGCCCTGTACGGGGACGCCGCCGGCAATCCGGTCCTCGGACACGCCGAATACAGTCTTTCGAAGAGAATAAACGGGCGGGGGGTGTATACCTTCTGCATGTGCCCGGGCGGAGAAGTGGTGGCCGCCGCTTCCGAACAGAACGGCGTCGTGACCAACGGGATGAGCCGCAGCGGGCGCGACGGGACCAACGCAAACGCGGCGGTCGCCGTATCGGTCGAATGCGCCGACGGGATCGGGTTTCAGCGTATGCTCGAACAGAGGGCGTTTGAGGCGGGCGGAGGGAATTTTTACGCCCCCGTTCAGACCGTAGGGGATTTTCTCGCCGGAAAGCGCGGAACGGAACCCACGCGGGTCCGG
>CAZVPD010000188.1:0-6683 GCA_964628455.1 uncultured Lachnospiraceae bacterium | reverse complement strand
CGAGCTGAGCGAAAAATTCGATTGCCTTATCGATTTCTTTTACTGCCAAAGGTGTTACTTTTTCAATATCGGATGCCAGCTTCAGATTTTTTGTCGCATACATGGCTTCGAATTTCGATTCGATCGTATCCCACCAGTAACTCTCCCCGAGATCGGTGATGCGGTTGGCAAGCATCATGTCAAGCATCTCTTCGGATTCGGCATCCCTCGATACTTTTGTTTTCAGCAGGATATCATAAAGCGCGGGGCGGACATTCTGATACGATTCCGAAGCAAGAGCCTCCATGACCATGCTTGTCCTCGAAAGATCGGAATTTGTCACAGGTACAACATAGGGAAAACCTCCGAATGTTCGGCAGCCGTATGCCGTTCCCGCCGAAACTTCATTCAATGCCGGATACGGGATAATGCCGAAATCGTCGTCCATACCCCGCGTATCCAGTATCGTCACAAGACTTGCGCCGCAGAAAAGCGAGCGTCCGGCGGTAAACATCACCATGGAAAGGTTATACGCGCTTCCCGTTGTGGTGTAGTTTGTGACCTTATCGCGTCCTATAAGAAATACCGCTTTGGAATCTCCTCCGTAGCCGTAATCGTGAATAGTCTGCAGAATGGAAACAAATCCGTCATTTCCGGGAATGTTAAAATACGGCATGTCGTCCTCGTCTTTTTCGACAAGTTTATATCCGCTGTTGATCCATAAATTCGGCCAGAACATATTGTTGGTCGCGACGATGCCGTATTGGTCTGTATCGGAAAACGTGCCGTCTCCGTCAAGATCCGCCGTAACATCACTCATCATGCCGAAGAACGTCTCAAAAGTCCATTTCCCGCCGCGCACCAGATTGTAAGGACTTTCAAGATTAAAATCGGCGGCCATTACTTTATTGAAAACAAGATGCGTGATCGAACTGAAAAAAACAAGGTTGTCGGCTCCCGAAGTAAAAAACAATTTATCTCCTATTGAAAAATCCCTGCTCATGTTCTGGTCCCAGTAGCCTTTTTCAAAGTTTATGTACGGCAGGTCGTTGTAGCTGTACAGCTGCCCGTTTATACCGGCTGTCAGCGCGTACCGGTCGATCATCATGGCGAGGTCATACGCGTCATCACCGGCGGTCGTCGTTTTTTTAACCTCATCGTTTACTTTAAAAATATCGTTCAGAACGTTTTCTTTGAATTTGATATTGAATCTTTCCTCGAGTTTGGTGTTGCGCCGGAACAGAACGTCATCAAGCGTATCTCCGCTTTCGCTTTCCACACTGAACGTAGAGATCAGATAGGTGCCGTGTATGCCCGTAACTACCCGGAACTCATATCCGCCGTAGTCTGTTTCGGGGAGTTCGTCTTTAAAAGTCAAATCTTCTGTCTCGATTGTCAGGGTTGTTTCGGGCGCCGTCGTCATCGTCTCATCGCCGGCCGGTTCGGCAGAACAGGCTGCGGTACCGAATACAAAATTCAGAGCGAGAAGGAGCACAAAAATGACTGTCTGCTTTTTCATCGGAATTATTCCCCCGTAATTTTTTTATCGATCGTTTCTGTAAATTTATGCTTATTCCATTGTATCACTATGTATAAACTATTACAATACCGTGAAAGCATTTTTTTATAAAAAATTTCCGGATATCCGGTTCTTCCCTGTTAACACTGTTTTATTGATTTATTCACACAAATAGGTTTATAATGAACAGGAATTATATATATAAAAAAAGGTTGATTTGATTTGAATCCCATTAAAAAAGTTATTTTTAATTTAATGCTTGCATTCCTGCTTGCATTTGTCTCCTGCGGTGATATCTCCGGGCCGGAAAACGCTGTGCCGGCGGAAATGATCGCGGGTAAAAACGGTTACAGTTTTACCGCCGGTAATGACTTTTACGATTTCAACTCCGACCATAAAGGCGAACTCGCACTGTCTGACTCTCAGCTTGAAAGCATTTACAGACAGCTTTCCCGACGTGCCCTCGCTCTGTCAAATTCCGGTACCGCGTATCTGATCGCGGTCATTCCGATAGCCCAGACCGTCTACGACCGGTATCTTCCCTCTTCATACAGGAAGGATCCGGCTTCTCTTACGCGGCTTGAACAACTCGAAAGATATATCCATGAAAAAAACACCCGGAATGAAACCGAAATACTGTTCTGCAGTCTTGCGGATACTTTTAAGTCCGTCAGCGAAAACAATGAGTTGTATGATAAAACCGACGGAAGTCTGACACCGGAAGGCGGTTATTACGCATACTCCGGAATATATCATTTCCTTCCTTCGGATATCACCGGCAAAAACAAATTGATCACGGATCCCTCCGACGCGGAATCCGGCATATATACCCTTATAGGCGATGAATCTACCCTCCTTTCGACTTATGTTAAAATCGAATATAAAGACCATATCCCGACCAATCCCTCGCTTCTTTTGGACTGCAAGGACCGGTCCGATCTTGATGCGCTGCTTCCGTATTTTTCTTCGACATTCGGAGATATGGGCTACAGGCTTGATTATAAATACAGCCTGTCGGCACTCAATGCGATCGCACCGAAAGCAGTCATACAGGTGTATCGCGAAGATATGCTGCATCTGCTTTGGGAGGACGGGATTTCTCTGTCCTACGAAAAAGGCTTTAAACCGGGAGACGATCCGTACACGACGATGAAACCGAAAGTTCTTGATACCGTGATGACAGGCAGGGATGTCGCCTGTATCATGGGGACAGTGGAACTGGGTTCCCTTATAACGGTTTCCGGTGAAAATTTTGAGACTTATACCGAAACGGCTCAAAACGAACGCTTTTTTATAGATGTCAAGATCCCGAAAAACGGTTCCGAAACGGTATGTCTTTCCGCAAAAACGGACGGCAAAGAGGAAAGCGCAATATCCGAAGTCGTTCTGGAATATGACGAAGGTGCCGAAAACCGTACCGTGTTCGCCGGACGCATGTCTCAGCTTCATTATCCTTATACGCTGGAAGATTATTACGGAAACAATTTATTCTCGGAAAAAGAACTTTTGAGGATTTCAAAGGCGATGGATAACCGGTTGAAATCCGTTCGTAAAGCATCGGGGAAGGATACCAAACTGATATATCTGATCGCACCCAACGCACTGACCATCTATCCCGAAACCGCAACCGACGAGATGATTTCAAAAAATATTTCGGACGATTCGCGGCTCCGTCAGTTCGTCGCTTTAATAAATTCGCGTGACGACGGAAACGTTCTGATCATCGATCTCGCGGAACCTATGAAAGCCATGAAGGAAAAGGGAAAACTGTATTACCAGACCGACACGCACTGGAATACTTTGGGGGCTTATTTCGGTTATTGCGGACTGATGTCGGCCGTCAACAGGGACAGCGGTATCAAAGGGACCGCGCCGTATGAACTCAACCTTTTTCATATTTCTCAAAGTAACCGGAGCAGCGGTGATTTATGCAATTTTCTGGGGATCGACAACAGTATTGTCAGCGAATATGTCACTTCCTGCAGTCCGGCTTTCCCGCTGACCGCGGTCCGGGATACCGACTCCATCGGTTCGGAAGTGATGAGGACGGGGGACAGTCTCCTGCCCGACGCGGTCGTTATGCGCGATTCGTTCAGCGCGGCGCTTATCGGTTTCGTCAGCGAACATTTCAATGAGATAACGTTTATGCCGTCCGGTACCGGAGTAAATCCGGATGTGCTAAAGGCAGTTCAGCCCGATTATTTTATTCAGGTATTAATCGAGCGAAATTTAGGTTCGCTTTTGGGATAATAACAGATCCGGATCCGTTCGGATCCATAAAAGCATATCCATCAAAAATGAAAGACGAGGTTTGTCCCGAATGAAGCAAATGCTTAAAATCACCGCACTGCTGCTCACGGTCATGATCTTTATACCTCTTTTTGTGTCATGCGGTTCCGTTCAGTTCAATACCGCTGCCGAAACAACAGCGGTGAGAAAAAAAAGAGTTACGGAATCAACGGAAAAAGAAAAAGCCGAAAAGGAAGAACCGGCTGAATCCTCCCGGGAGGAATCAACGGAAACGAAAACTGCGGAAACCGAGGAAGAGACGGTCAAAGGGGAATTCGAACTTACTACGGCTAAACCTAAATATGACGATTATTCCATTATCGCAAACGGCACCACCTGTATCACCGGAACAACGGAAAAAGACGCTAAACTCACCGTTTCGGGCAATACCTTTGAAACATTCACCACATCGGCTCAGGACAAACGTTTTTTTATTTCCGTTAAACTGCAGAACGGAGAAACCGATACCGTTTCCGTCATTGCACAGGCAAAAGGTAAAAATCCCTCAAAAGCCCTGAAAGTGGACGTCTGGTATGAAAAGGGATCGGTCGAAGTTTTTGTGGGTAAAAAATCGCAGCTTCATTATCCTCAGACCAAATCGGACTACCGCGGAAATGACCTGTTCAGCGAAAATGAATTAAAAGCGATCAACAAAGGGATCGACAAACGCCTTGAAAATGCCCGTAAATACGGAAAAGAAACCACCAAGCTGATCTATTTAATTGCGCCGAACTGTCTGACCGCTTATCCCGAAACAGCGCCTGATGATCTGGCTGCAGAAAAAGTGTCGCAGAATTCCAAACTCCAGCAATTTGTCGGACTAATAAAATCGCGGGAGGACGACAATGTTTTTATTGTGGACCTGGCACAGGTAATGCTTGATAATAAGAAGGAAGGAAAATTATATTATCAGACCGATACACACTGGAATACTCTTGGTTCCTACTTCGGTTATTATGAACTCATGAATATTATATATCAAGACACCGGAAACGACAGCACCAAACCTCATGAACTGGATGATTTTAATATCTGGAAAGAAGCGGGCAACGGAGGTGACCTTGTCAACTTCCTCGGCGTATCCCCTTCCGATGTTACGGAAACCATAACATACTGCACCTATGCAAAAAAGCGGCTCGCTGTTGTGACAAACGAAGCCGACGGCTCTGTCCGCTGTCAGGCAGCAAACGCCGGCCTGCCGACGGCGATTGTCATGCGCGATTCATTCGGAGCCGCATTGATCGACCATACAAGCGAGCAGTTCAAAGAAATACTGTATACCCCCTGGAACTGCGGTCTTTCTGCCGTATATGAATATATGAAAACATCAAAACCCGATTATCTGATCCAGGTGATGGTTGAACGCAGTCTGAGCGGAATGCTCGGGGGTTGATTTCCATTCAGGCCATTCATTGCGATAAATTATCAAAATTCTGTTTTCTATTGATTTTTCAGGAATTTTATTATAGAATATATACATAAATCGCAATGATACCCTATCGAAGAGCTAATCATAAAGGAGTCTGTTATGCCGGATATGTCGGAAAATGATAAAACCATAACATTTTCGCTTAAAGATGAAAAGGATCAGGAAATTAAGCGTCTTCTCGTTGCTGTATATTCCGCACTCAGTGAAAAAGGTTATAATCCGATCAATCAGATTGTCGGATACATCCTTTCGGAAGACCCGACCTATATTACGAATTATAAAAACGCCCGTTCGCTGATACGAAAAATCGACCGCGACGATCTTCTGAATGTGCTTGTAAAATCGTATCTCGGCGTCTAGACCCGGGTATGGAAAAAGCAGCTTTAGGCCGGAGCGGTATAACCGTTACGCGGATGTGTTTCGGCTCGCTTACCGTCGGTCCTCTTCAGGCAGCGCTTTCTCCGGATGCCGGAAGCGACGTCATCGCCTATGCCCTCAGCCGGGGCATTAATTTTATCGATACGGCTCAATATTATCATAATTACGAATATATCCGGCTTGCTTTTTTAAAATCACTCAAATTTGATACTGTCCTCTCGACAAAAACATATGCCTTTGACCGTAAAACCGCAAAAGCAGCGGTTGAAGAAGCGCGTACTGCCGTGAACCGCGACTATATCGATATTTTTATGCTGCACGAACAGGAAAGCATCCATACGCTGCGCGGTCATGCGGAAGCACTGGATTTCCTTTTTGAAATGAAACAAAGAGGTGTTATCAGGGCTGTAGGAGCATCGATGCACTGTGTTGCGGCTGTAAACGGGGTTTGCGAAATTTTCCCCATGCGTCCTCTCGATATCATCCATCCCATTTACAATAAAACAGGATCGGGAATACCGGACGGCAGCATTACGGAGATGACGCTGGCTGTCCGGCGTGCCAAAGCATTGGGCATAGGGGTATTCGCCATGAAGTCGCTGGCCGGCGGGCATCTGTTCACGGATGCGGGAGCTGCTTTTGATTTTGTGCTGGATGCAGTTGCGGATGACGGTCAGCCTCTTGTCGATTCGGTAGCCGTGGGCATGCAGTCGACGGAGGAGGTTGACGCCGATCTGGGTTATTTCGAATCGCGTGTATTCAGCCCCGGTGCCAGACGTTTTCTCGCTTCGAAAAAAAGGCGTCTCCACATAGAAGAATACTGTGAAGGGTGCGGAGTATGCGTCGGACGCTGCGGTCAGGGTGCTCTGTCGATAAAAAATAACCGCGCGGTTTGCAGCGATGATCTGTGCGTATTATGCGGTTACTGTTCCGCCGTCTGTCCCGTGTTTGCGATAAAAGTTCTATAAGGAGTGCCGATATGGAATATCTCGGATATTTTGCCTTAATGGTGCTGCTGGCCGCAGCAGCCCTGCATGAAGCCCTTAAAAAATAAAAGCTGCGAAAACGGTCGACCCGTTTCCGCAGCTT
>CAZVPD010000187.1:0-6706 GCA_964628455.1 uncultured Lachnospiraceae bacterium | reverse complement strand
GGAGGACATCTGCTTCAAGAACGGACCTCTGGTTTCTCCCGATATTTTCGCGCGTTATGTGGGACCGCAGTATAAGCGCATGACCGACCTGCTGCTGAAGAACGGTGTCGATATCGTTTCGCTGGACTGCGACGGCTGCATCGATAAACTGGTTCCCATCTGGCTGGAAAACGGCGTGAACACCATGTTCCCGATCGAAGTAGGGACCTGGAAAGCCGAAATCGCCCCCTGGCGCGCCAAATACGGCCGTGGTTTGCGCGGTGTCGGCGGTATGGACAAAAAGATCTTCGCGATGGATTACGCGGCAATCGACGCCGAGATCGAACGGCTTCGCCCCCTTGTCGAACTGGGCGGTTATATCCCCTGTCCCGACCACAGGATCGCCCCCGACGCGGTCTGGGAAAACGTTCAGTATTACTGCGACAGATTCAGGAAAGTATTTAATATTTAATATTTAATATATAGAAAAAGCCAGAGCGGCCGGAAACGATTTTCCGGCCGCAAAAACCGTATGAAAACATGAACAAAAACAGACTTGCGAAAATATTTTCGAAAATTCCCGCACTCGAGACAGAGAGGCTCAGGCTCCGCTGCCTCGTGCCGTCCGACAGCCGTGATATGTATCAGTACGCCTGCAGGGAGGACGTCACGCGCTACCTGCTTTGGGACCCTCATACCTGTCCGGAATATACGGCGCGTTATATCGCCGGTCTGCAGTCACAGTATCGGGCGGGCGAATTTTACGACTGGGCGGTCGAATATAAAGCGGACGGGAAGATGATCGGCACCTGCGGTTTCACGTCTTTCGACACCGAAAACAACCGGGCCGAGATCGGCTATGTCCTCAATCCCGAATACTGGGGGAGGAGCATAGCCGCGGAAGCCGTCATGAAAGTGCTCGATTACGGATTCCGCACGCTTTCCCTCAACCGCATCGAAGCCAGGTACATGACAGGCAACGAACGCAGCAGGCGTGTCATGGAAAAATGCGGCATGCGGTTCGAAGGGATCTTCAGGTCCCTGATCTGCGTCAGGGGTATTTACCGCGATGTCGGCGTCTGTTCGGTCCTTCATCGGGAATACGCCGGATCCGAAGGGCAGCCGGAAGACGGGGCGGGAAACGCGCGGGAAAACAGCGGCATCACGAAAAAACAGAATAAATTTCTCGACTGGCTAAATCTGTAACGGTAAGGAAGACGGCTATGAACATCCGGCATCTGATCGATTATAATGACCTGCCGAAAAACGACTGGACCATGCTCTACGAGCTTGCCTGCGACATCAAAAAATCCCCCTCGCGCTATACGTCGGCATGCAAGTCGAAGGTGATGGCCACCCTGTTCTACGAACCCAGCACGCGGACGCAGCTTTCGTTTCAGACAGCCATGCTCCGCCTGGGAGGAAACGTCATCGGTTTTGCGGACCCGAAGAACTCGTCGGTTTCAAAGGGAGAGAGCCTGAGGGACACGATCAAGATCGTCTCTGGATACGCGGATATCGCGGTCATACGCAATCCCGTGGAGGGAGCCGCTTATGCGGCGTCTTTATACAGCGCCGTGCCGGTGATCAATGCCGGGGACGGAAGCCATCTGCATCCGACGCAGACCATGACCGATATGTTTACGATCGCATCCGAAAAAGGGAGCTACGAAAACCTGACGATCGGTTTCTGCGGCGACCTGGCCAACGGAAGGACCGTTCACTCACTCGTCAAGGCTTTTTCTCGCTATAAAAACAACACCCTGTACTTCATATCGACCGAAGCGCTCCGCCTTCCCGGTTATATCGCGGATATGCTTGCGGACAGCGGGAATACGATCAAAACGTCCGCTTCCCTCGGGGAATACATAGGCGAGTTCGATATTTTATATATGACGCGCATTCAGCGCGAACGGTTCGGGACAGCGGACGAATACGAAGCCCAGTCGGGGATCTATGTCCTGGACGCGGAAAAATTAAAATCCGCAAAAAAGGATCTGACCATTATGCATCCCCTTCCGAAAGTCGACGAGATCTCTTACGAAGTGGACGACGATCCCCGGGCGAAATATTTCGAACAGGCCGAAAACGGGCTCTATATCCGCATGGCCCTGATTTTAGCCCTGTGCGAGAACCATCCGAACAAATTCACCCCTCCCGCATATCCGCTGCCCGTCCGAAGGTTCTGCGCCAATCCCAGGTGCATCTCGAACCACGAACGCTATCTGCCCGAGATGACAAAAAAATCCGGTAACGGCACCGTCTGCGAATACTGCGAGAGCGAAATAAAAAATTAAGAGCGGAAAATCCGCTCTTTCTGTTTATTCGGGGTCCTTCAAATGGCGCAGATGTGGCTGCCGATTTTATACAGCAGAGCGGCGGCCGCGTCTTTGCAGTCCTCCGGGACCGAACGGATGAGCATGTGCGCTTCGAAAGTGAACTCCCCTCTGTAATCCGCGTCGTTCAGCGCCTGTTTGATCCTGTTCCAGTCGACGCTTCCGTAATAGGGGGCGGTGTGACCGTCGGACAGGCCGTCGTTATCCTGAACATGGAGGACCTTGAGACGACCGCCTGTTTTCACGATCTCTTCATACTGGTCGAGTTTCTGGCAGTGCGCGTGGCCGATGTCCCAGCATATGCCGACGTTGGGCATATCGAAAGAGTCCGTCAGTTCGCACAGATCGGCGGCATTGCAGCAGTAACCTGTGTTTTTGCCGTAGTCATTCATGTTCTCGATCGCTATGCCGGTTTTGTTTTCGGCGGCGAGATGCGCGAACGGGCGAAGCCAATCCAGATTGCGGCGGAGCAGGGTTTCGCGGTCCGCACCCGGTATGTAAAACGGATGAAAGACCACCCATTCGATCCCGAGCATGCCGGCCCCGATCAAAGCGCGGCCGGCGGATTCGGCTTTCCTGCGCGATTCGACGCTTTCGTCGAACGGATTAAAGACCATCGCGTGCGCCTGATGAAACCTGACCCCGTTTGCCGCGCCCCATTGAGCGATCCCGTCGACCCAGTTCAGCCAGTGATCCCCGTAAAACGGCGACTCCGCCGAATGGCCCCAGTCCCAGAAGTTGATGTCGATGTGATCGAAACCGGCGGCGCGGGTGCGCCTCAGCTGCTCCGTCACGGATTCTTTGTACGCGTAGTCGAAAAAGATATTCAGCGAAGTGGCCGCGTGCATTGGATCATCTCCCTTTTTTCTGTTTTTTCTTATTATAGCTTAAATACACGGAATGTCAATACGGATTTCATCATCCGTATATAGACAGCGGGTCGTTTTTATGCTATAATGATCCGCGTCATTATAATTATTCGGAGGGATCGCATGGATAACCCGTCTGTCAGACCGGAACGGCCTGAAGTTCTCAAAGCGCTCGGATACGCGGCGCTGAAGTCGCTGGCCGTTGCGGCCGTCGCTTTTGCCGTTGTTTTCGGATTAAACCTTATGATGCAGAACTTCCTCGACAGGGAAGTGGCGGAGATGAGCAGACTGGCGGAAAAAACAGCCGCGGCGGAAGCGGCCCTGCTGGCATCCACCGACGAAACCGAGACCCTGCAGCTTCAATACGAGGCGGACCTGCTGAAAGCGAAGCAGGCCGAGGCTTTTTATCAGAAATACAAGGACCTGGGTTCCTATCAGGACTACGGACAGTATTACGAGCTGTTCACGCAGACGGTCGCGGCCGATATCCTCATACTGGGAACATCGCACGCGACGCACGGCATCAACCCCAAATTTCTCGAAGATAAAAATCCGGACCATACATTTTACAATTTTGCCCTCAACGGCTCCAACCCCACGTATTACTATGAGTGGTACACGGGTCTTTTTGCCGAAGCGGGATACCCGAAGCCGAAAATGATCGTCATGTGCGTCGACTGGTTCATGTTTGACGACGGCTGGCTGTGGCGGCGCATAGCCAACGACGACAACCCCGACCGGCCGGCCGACATCATGCGCAAACTCGTTGCCGCCGCTCCGAAAACACAGGCGCCGAAAACCGATACAGGGGTGTCGGAGGCGGTCAAAGAGGCGATCAGCAGCACGATATCCGGTGAAAGCGCCGAAGCGAAAAGGGAAAAAGCCGGCATCCTCGACATAGACGGCATACTGGAAGCCGTGTTCAGCCGGGTCGCCGTGATCTACGCGCGGGACAGGATCTTCGAGATGATCGGCAGTACTTTCGCTCCCGAAAAAGAAGAGGCGCCGGCGGAAACCGAACCGGCCGCGGAAACGACGGAAGAACCGGCTGAGACCGGAAAAGACAGCGAACCCAAATATGAGCTTCCCGTTTATAAGCACGATTATCTGATCGACGGGTCGGGCTTTGTGACCAGCGGTTATTACAACGGGTATATCCCCTGGGAAAGCGGTTTCGGCGGTCAGGCTTCGGACGCCGGCTGCAGCGACAATCCGTCCCAGGTCAAAGATTTTACTCGGCTGCTCGACCTGTTTGAAAAGGACGGCATACCCGTGGTCTTCGTCATGTGCCCGGAATACATCCCCGGCCGCAACGCGCCCCAGTTCGATGAAAAAAACGCCTACCTGATCTCGCTGGCCGAAAAATACGAAATCCCATATCTCAACTATAACACCGACCTGGCCTCGGACCTCAACGGGGACTACACTTTCTTCTCCGACTGGGGGCACATGAACACGGCCGGCAGCACCCGCTTCTCGAAGATCCTCGCGCAGGATCTCGCGGAATACCTTCCCGGATAATATCAATAAAAAAAGGCAGCGGCGCTGCCTTTTTTTTATGTCTCGTGTCCCCACTTCAGCATCGAGTTCAGGACCCATCCGCGGCTGCCGTCGCACAGCGGTGTTCTGCATTCCGCGCATTTACCCGTGAAGGTGACGGCCGTCGGTTTTCCGCAGGCGGGACAGATATCCGGTTTTTCGGCGTCCGAGGACCTGACGCCGTGCTTCCTGATGAATTCAAGCCTGTATGTGCGGACCCGCTTTGCGATGCGGCTGCCGTCCAGTACGCTTTCGGAGACGTCATCGGTCGTATAATCGAGCATCGAGGCCGCAGCACGGACGGTGATTGTGTCTGTGCCGTTTTTTTCGTTGTAATCCGCTATCTCGGCCGAAACCGTGATGAGGTCGTCGAGGTGGTTTCTGCGTCTGCTTTCGATCGATTCGCGGATCTGCTTCTCGTGAAGGGCGAACAGCTCGTTGCTTTCGTAGAGGCGCAGCTGCGCGGGATTGCGCTTCGACAGGCCGTCGAGGACCGAGACAAGGACTTTGCCCGCAAATCCCCTGAAAACCTCGCGGTCGAACTCCGTGTCGGAGAGCCTGATTTTGTCGACCGCTTTGTTTTCGTCGATAAAATCGGAGGCGCCCGTCATCTGACTTCGGCTTTTAAAGAGAAGGGCGCGGTTTTTGAACAGGATGAAGGCAAGAACGGCCGCGATCAGGACTGCTCCCGCGGTCTGGATCATCCGCGCCGTGTCCTGCTGTTCCTCCGCGTTGTCGAGTTCGGGTTCGGCGAAGACCGGAAGGAAGAAGGTCAGCAGAACCAGGACAACGGACAGGAAAGCGGCGGTTTTTTTATGTTTAAACATGATTTATTACCGGCTTATTCTTATAATTATTTGTATAAAGTTATGTGTTCTCCTCATAGGCCGCGACGATTTTGTCCAGCGACTTGACCAGGGACTTCTCGTTTTTGGCAAACTGGGAGGCGACGTCGGTCTTCCCCGAGGCAAGCAGGTCGCGCACGAACGTGGAGATCCCGTTGGACAGCAGGTGCGAGTAGCCTATGTCGAACACGCGGTTGCGGATGATGACGTCGATCATATCCGAGGATTCCTCGTCCCGCGTGTGTTTGGTCTTCGCGACGACTTCATACAGGGCGGGGGTGACGCTTTTATAGGATTCGGCCGCGAGGCCTTCGATGATGACCGAAGTGCGCCCGGGGTCGGTGATCGTGATCGGCACGCCCATCATCGCGGCGGAGCCGTTGACGAAACCGAGGTAGTCCGTCTGAGCGGCGTCGTATTTCGGAATGGGCAGCACGCCGTAATCCTGCTCCATGTTCCGCCAGGCGTCGCCGCTGAGGTGGGTCAGCGCGATCTCGCAGAACAGGGCCCTTCCCTCGTAGAAGGTGCTGTAGGAATTGATGTAGGTGCCGATATCCGTATGGTAGTTGGACCGGTTCGTGACGACGACGTCGTATATTTTCATATAGATGGCGAGGTTTTTTTCGATGTCGAGGTTGAGCTCGGGCATGTCGTCGGCGTCCTTCTTGATGATGGTGCCCCCCGCCCCGTAGTAGAAGCTGTAGGGACTGTCGAGGTACCAGCTGGTCAGTCCGAAAAAGTCCTCGGTTTCTCTGATCTCGCCGTCTCCGTTCGTATCCTGCGTCATGTCCTTTGTGAGCGCGGCCAGTTCGTCCAGCGTCCATTTTCCGTCGTAGGCGAGCTGATAGGGGTAGGTCAGGTTATAGTTGTCAAACAGGTCCTTATTGAAGGCCATGCAGGAAGTGCGAAGCAGCGTGTCGGGCAGGATATCCCCGGCGGAAAGAAAAAGCTTTCCCCCGATGCGGAATCCGTTCTCGATGTCCTTGTCCCACCAGATCTTCTCCGGATTGACGTATTCGAGGTCGTTGATGGGCAGATCGTCGATGCCGGCGATGACGAAATCCAGCCTGAGCATAGTAAGGCGGTCGTGCACGTTGTCCGACACGAATTCCTGCTGGCTGATGATATACTGAGGGTA
>CAZVPD010000186.1:0-6738 GCA_964628455.1 uncultured Lachnospiraceae bacterium | reverse complement strand
GGAGGCCGTTTTGCATCTTCCGATTTAAATGATCTGTACCGCCGCGTTATCAACCGCAACAACCGTCTGCGGCGCCTTCAGGAATTGACTGCGCCCGATATTATCATCCGCAATGAAAAGAGAATGCTTCAGGAAGCCGTAGACGCTCTGATCGATAACGGAAGGCGCGGGAAACCCGTCACAGGACCGAACCAGCGTCCGCTTAAATCCTTATCGGAGATGCTGCGCGGAAAGCAGGGACGGTTCCGTCAGAATCTGCTCGGTAAGCGCGTTGACTATTCGGGCCGTTCGGTTATTGTTGTCGGTCCCGAATTGAAAATATACCAGTGCGGTCTTCCGAAAGAGATGGCACTTGAACTTTTCAAACCTTTTGTCATGAAGCGGCTGGTGGAGACGCAAAAAGCTTCCAATATTAAAGATGCCAAGAAAAAGGTCGATAAGATCAACAATGATGTCTGGGACGCACTCGAAAATGTGATCAGCGAACATCCCGTACTTCTCAACCGTGCGCCGACGCTCCACCGTCTTTCCATACAGGCTTTCGAACCGATTCTGGTCGAAGGTAAAGCCATCAAACTTCATCCGCTCGTATGCACGGCGTTTAATGCCGACTTTGACGGCGACCAGATGCCTGTTCATGTCCCTTTGTCCGCCGAAGCTCAGGCTGAAGCGCGTTTCTTAATGCTTTCCGCAAACAATCTGTTGAAGCCCGTGGACGGCCGTGCGGTTACGGTTCCCTCTCAGGATATGGTTCTGGGTTCGTTTTATCTGACCATTGACCATGCAGGCGAACCGGGGGAAGGACATGTTTACCGCGATTATAACGAAGCGCTGATGGCCTATGAAAACGGTCTGCTCGGGCTTCATGCACCGATCAAGATCAGAGTCGAACGTGAAATAGAGGGTGTAAAGCATTCCCGAATCATAGATGCAACCCTGGGCCGCCTGATTTTCAACCGTCCTTTGCCTCAGGATCTGGGTTTTGTTGACCGGACAGACCCCTCGAGGCTCCTCGACCTTGAAATAATGTTTGTATGTAAAAAAGACGAACTGGGTCTTATCGTCGACCGGTGCATCAAGAAACACGGGCTTTCGGTTACGGCACAGGTTCTGGATGATATCAAACAAATGGGCTTTAAATATTCGACACGCGGTGCGATATCCATATCTGTTTCCGATATAACCATTCCGCCGGAAAAAGCGACACTCATTGCCGAAGCCGAGAAAAAAGTCGAGAATATAGCCCGTCATTTCCACCGCGGTGAATTGACCGAGGATGAGAGATACAAGAATGTCATAACCATATGGGAACAGACAACAAGAGATATCGTATCGGCGCTCCAAAAGAGTTTTGACCGGTTCAATCCCATAAAAATGATGAGCGATTCCGGAGCCAGAGGAAATATCACACAGATGAGACAGCTGGCAGGCATGCGCGGCCTAATGTTCTCCGCTTCCGGACGAACCATGGAAATCCCGATCAAATCGAATTTCCGCGAAGGTCTGAATATACTCGAATATTTTGTGGCGGCAAGAGGTGCAAGAAAAGCACTTTCAGATACCGCGCTCCGGACAGCGGACTCGGGTTATTTAACAAGAAGGCTGGTTGATGTATCCCAGGATGTTATCATCCGTGAAAATGATTGCGGAGCCAAAAAAGGGATGGTTGTCAGCGCGATTGTCGACGGTACGGATATAATCGAACCCCTTAAGGACAGATTGCTTGGCCGGTTTATCATAGATGATATTGTGGACCCTCAGACAGGCGAACTGATTGCGGCAGCCAATGTGATGCTCAATGAAGAACAGGTTGATAAAATCATAAAGTGCGGAATCGAAAAAGTCACGATCAGGACAATTCTCCAGTGCAAAGCCAAACACGGCATCTGTTCGCACTGCTACGGATCGGACCTTGCGTCCGGAAATCCCGTGAACGTCGGAGAAGCGGTGGGAATCATCGCAGCCCAGTCCATCGGCGAACCGGGTACTCAGCTTACGATGAGAACGTTCCATACAGGCGGTGTCGCAGGCTCGGACATTACGCACGGTCTTCCGCGTGTCGAAGAGCTTTTTGAAGCCCGTCGTCCCAAGAAAACAGCGGTCGTCACCGAAATAACCGGTGCCGTGACCATACAGGATGTAAAGCGCACGCGTGCCGTTACGGTAACACCCGATGAATACGGCGATACTGCCGTTCCCGTCACATATCAGGTTCCCTACGGAACACGTATAATCGTTTCGGACGGAGACCGGGTCCTTCGCGGCGATGCGCTGACCGAAGGCTACATGAGCCCGGCTGATATCACCAAGATAAACGGTCTTGACGCGGTATACGATTATATTATACGCGAAGTGCAGCGGGTTTACCGCATGCAGAGCGTAAAAATCAACGACAAACATATCGAAGTCATCACCCGGCAGATGACCCGCAAAGTGAAAATAGAGGATTCGGGCGACACCTCGATGCTGCTCGGTACTCTGGTTGATTTCAATGAGTTCGAATCGGAAAATGAAGAGATGCAGAAACGAATTGACAGCGGTGAAATCGATCTGCGGCTTGCCGTCATGTCCCCCGTATTACTCGGAATAACCAAAGCGTCGCTTCTGACAGATTCATTCCTGTCCGCAGCTTCTTTCCAGGAAACAACCAAAGTTCTTACGGAAGCTGCCATTAAGGGCAAAGTAGACCACCTTCTCGGACTGAAGGAAAACGTGATCATAGGCAAACTGATTCCCGCGGGAACCGGAATGGAACGTTACCGGAATATCAAAATAGAAAAGTGCGACCGGCCCGAAGAAGAATTCGACGATTGATTGTCCGGAAAAAGCCGGAATGACTGTTATTACACAGAATATATTGTTTTCCTTTTTCCGGCTTCTATTATTTAAATAAATAAATTATAGTATATTGTGTCGTGTTTAATCATGAATTGTGCATATGGTAGAAATATTCGCATAAATATTATTACACTTGACATTTACACGGCATAAGTGCTATAATATATAAACGGGTCAACAGTTTTGTTTTTGCGCTTTCTTTTAATGTAAGCCGCTCAGGTGATCCCGTTGATCTTTATTTTCAGAGAAAGGAGGTTCGGTATGCCCACATTTAATCAGCTCGTAAGATTCGGAAGAGAAAAAAGCGTTTATAAATCCAAAGCTCCCATGCTTCAGCAGGGGATCAATACTTTAAGGAATGTTCCCATTGATCAGAACGCACCCCAGAAGCGCGGTGTCTGTACGAAAGTTACAACATCGAGCCCCAAAAAGCCCAACTCCGCCATGCGTAAAATCGCAAGAGTAAGACTGACGAACGGACTTGAGACGACTACTTATATTCCCGGTGTCGGCCATAATCTCCAGGAACACTCGGTAGTGCTTATACGCGGCGGCAGAGTACGTGACTTGCCCGGTGTACGTTACCACATCATCCGCGGTACTCTTGATGCTCAGGGAGTCGCAAAGCGTATGCAAGGCCGTTCCAAATACGGAGCCAAACGTCCGAAAAAATAAAACGGACAATCAGAACAGCGGTTTCGAATATAAACGTTTATGCCGTAGTATAAATTTATATGATAAAACAGCATGAAAATGCTTTAATATAGATTTATCTGACTGCGAAATCAGCATTTACGAAAACATTTTTCGAGTACCTGTGATATCATTTTTAATGAAGGAGGGAAGTTCAGTGCCAAGAAGAGGTCAGATATCAAAGAGAGACGTACTCGCCGATCCGGTATATAATTCAAAGCTTGTTACAAAGCTTATCAATAATATTATGTATGACGGTAAAAGAGGCGTTGCACAGAAGATAGTTTATGACGCGTTCCTTACTGTGGAACAAAAGAGCGGAAAAGCTCCTCTTGAAGCATTTACCACAGCGTTGGACAATATCATGCCGGTCCTGGAAGTTAAGGCAAGACGTGTAGGCGGTTCTACATATCAGGTTCCGATGGAAGTCAGACCCGAACGCCGTCAGACATTAGGTCTGCGCTGGCTTACGACATATGCCCGCAACCGCAGCGAAAGAACCATGGCGGACAGATTGTCGGCAGAGATTGTGGAAGCTATCAACAACACAGGCGGCGCAGTCAAAAAGAGAGAAGAAACACACAGAATGGCTGAAGCGAACAAGGCGTTTGCGCATTACAGATATTAAACTAATTTTCTGCAATGATAAGCCGAAGATAGATCGACAGTGAAGAAGACGAGGAGAGAGAGAAATTAAATGCCGAGAGAATACCCTTTGGATCGGACGCGCAACATAGGCATAATGGCACATATCGACGCCGGAAAAACCACTACCACCGAGCGGATTCTGTTTTATACGGGAACAACGCATAAAATGGGGGAAGTGCATGACGGCGGAGCGACAATGGACTGGATGGAACAGGAACAGGAACGCGGTATCACCATAACTTCTGCCGCAACCACCTGTTACTGGAAGAAAAACCGTATAAACATTATCGACACCCCCGGCCATGTGGATTTTACGGTCGAAGTCGAGCGTTCTTTAAGGGTGCTTGACGGATCCGTGACTGTATTCTGCGCGAAAGGCGGCGTTGAACCGCAGTCGGAAACGGTATGGCGTCAGGCGGATAAATACGGCGTGCCCAGAATGGCATACATTAATAAAATGGATATCATGGGCGCTAATTTCTTCCGTGTCATCAGCATGATCAGGGACCGCCTGAAAGCGAATCCTGTGCCTATACAGCTGCCTATCGGTAAAGAGGATACATTCACGGGTATTGTCGACCTCGTCGAAATGAATTCGGATATTTATTATGATGACCTGGGCAAAGATATGCGTGTGACTGAAATTCCGGCCGATATGCTGGAAACGGCAGCAAAATATCATGCGGAACTGGTGGAAGCCGTAGCCGAAAACGACGATGATTTGTTTATTAAATACTGCAACGGTGAACCTATCACATCGGAAGAACTGCGCGGAGCTATCAGAAAAGCAACGATCGCCAATAAAATCGTACCGGTTACTTGCGGCACGTCCTATAAAAACAAGGGGGTACAAAAACTCCTTGACGCGGTTGTGGACTACATGCCCTCACCGCTTGATGTTCCCCCGATACGCGGTATAAATCCCGTCACCGATCAGGAAGAAGAACGGCTGTCGTCGGACGAGGCTCCTTTTTCGGCACTGGCCTTTAAAATAATGACCGATCCGTTTGTCGGAAAATTATGCTTTTTCCGCGTTTATTCCGGTAAAATAGAAACCGGTTCACAGGTCTACAACTCCACCAAAGGCGGAATGGAGCGTTTCGGGCGTATCCTTCAGATGCATTCCAATGACAGACGGGATATCGACATATGTTATTCGGGTGATATCGCTGCCGCCGTAGGTATGAAGAATACCACAACAGGCGATACGCTGTGCGATAAAAAATACCCGGTCATTCTCGAATCCATGGATTTTCCCGAACCCGTCATCCGTGTTGCCATTGAGCCTAAAACAAAAGCAGGTCAGGAAAAAATGGGTATCGGGCTTTCCAAGCTTGCTGAGGAAGATCCTACATTCAGAACCTATACGGATGAAGACACCGGACAGACGATCATCGCCGGGATGGGAGAACTTCATCTTGAAATTATTGTTGACAGACTTCTCCGTGAATTTAAAGTCGAGGCAAATGTCGGCAAGCCTCAGGTTTCCTATAAAGAAACCATCCGCAGAAAAGCCGATGAAGACTGCAAATATGCGCGGCAGACAGGCGGTCACGGTCAATACGGGCATGTGAAAATCACGATCGAGCCGAATGAACCCGGAAAGGGTTACGTTTTCGTTAATAAGATTGTCGGCGGTACGATACCGAAAGAATTCATCGGACCGGCCGAGGAAGGAATCAAGAGCGCCATGCTTTCCGGCGTTGTCGGCGGATATAACGTCGTCGATGTCATCGTGACACTGTATGACGGCTCGTACCATGAAGTCGACTCCTCCGAGCTTGCATTCAAAATCGCGGGTTCGATAGCCTTCAAAGAAGCAATGAGAAAAGCAGATCCCGTTCTTACCGAACCTATCATGAAGGTTGTCACAATCACTCCGGATGATTACTTGGGTGAAGTGATCGGTGATCTTAATTCACGCCGCGGCCAGATCCAGTCCATTGACGCGCTTGCCGGCGGTCAGCAGATCACTTCCATCGTCCCCTTATCCGAAATGTTCGGCTACGCCACGGACCTTCGTTCTCGCACACAGGGAAGAGGGCAGTATTCGATGGAACCCAGTCATTTTTCCGAAGTGCCGAGATCGCTTCAGGAAAATCTGATGGCGGGACGAAAAAAATAAATACGCGTCAGAAAGCAAACAAGATCCTGTTATGATTTTACCGTATCAAATATAATTTTTTATTTAAATTTTTTTGGGAGGAATAATAAAATGGCAAAGACAAAATTCGAAAGAACCAAACCTCATGTTAATATCGGCACCATAGGTCACGTTGACCATGGCAAGACCACACTTACAGCTGCCATCACAAAAACTCTTGCTCTCATGAACGGCAAGAATGAATTTATGGCTTATGACCAGATTGACAACGCACCGGAAGAAAAAGCAAGGGGTATTACAATCAATACCCGCCATGTCGAATATGAGACGGATAAACGTCATTATGCGCATGTCGACTGTCCCGGACACGCCGACTATATTAAGAACATGATTACAGGCGCAGCTCAGATGGACGGTGCCATCCTTGTTGTCGCAGCTTCCGACGGTCCCCTTCA
>CAZVPD010000185.1:0-6767 GCA_964628455.1 uncultured Lachnospiraceae bacterium | reverse complement strand
CATATCTTGAGGATTTCTTCTCGCTTTTTTGGATCACATCATTGTATCACATACATTTTTATAAAATAATCGGGAAAAATAAACGGTGCGGAACGCGCTGCTTTATCCTGCGGCCGGTATGGATTTAAGCAAAATCCACTTCCGCCACGCGGACGACCAGATTTTTTCCGTATTCGTATCCCGTGCAGTTCAGATACAGCCGGTCCCCGATCTGCATGAAATCCAGTTTTTCATCGTTGTCCGTCCATTTGACACACTGCACTTTGCCGCCGATCCGGGCGAACGATTTGAGTCCCGTACCGCCCCCTTCGGCGATGACGTTGGAATCGCCGGTCGTCGACAGGTCGTGCACGTAGAGATAAGCTTTGCCTGTATCGGGATCCGTCAAGGCGAAATTCTTATTCGTCCCCTGTATCGGACACGGTTTGCCCGTATAGATCGAGGACCCGCAGACGCCGATCCACTCGCCGATCTTTTCGAGCAGCGCTTCCTGCAGTTTCGGTATTTCACCCTCGCCCGTCGGACCGACGTTCAGCAGATAATTCGCGCCGGCTTTTCTGCAGGCGCACAGGCTCTCGATCAGATACGGAAGCGATTTATAGTTGAAATCGATGCTTCCGATCCCCCAGTGCGCGTTGATCGTCTGACACATTTCGGAAGCGATGTATTTCGTCATGCCTTCGCGGTTCATCGGGTCGGGCCTGCCCTGTTCAAACGTGACGCTGTCGATGTGCCTGTTGCCGGTTTCGCCTTTCCGGCCCAGTCCTGTGTTGTTGATGATCATGGCGTCGGGCTGATGCTTCCGGATCGTCTCGTATAATTTGTCCTCTTCCCAGTCTTCATCGGGCCTGCTCCAGTTTCCGTCGAACCACAGCCCGCCTATTTTCCCGTAACCGGTGCACAGCAGCTCCACGGACTGCCTGAGATATTCGAGATAGGCCTTGAAGTCCTGGTTGAAGCTATCCTGATACCAGTCCAGCGTGGTATGATAAAAGAAGGGCACGATGCCTTCGGCGTTGCAGGCTTCAACGTATTCGCCGATCAGATCGCGTCCGCACGGCGAATGCATCACATCATACTCCGAAAGGCCTTTGGTGTCGAACAGCGAGAATCCCTCGTGATGGCGCGTCGTCAGCGTGATATACTTCATGCCCGCGCTTTTTGCGGTTCGGGCGATTTTCCGTGCGTCGAATTTCGACGCCGTAAAAGTGTCGGCCAGCCTGCGGTATTCGCTCTTCGGGATCTTATGGATGTGCATGGCCCATTCGCCTTTCCCGAGCTGTGAATACAGTCCCCAGTGAATGAACATTCCGAACCCCAGTTTTTCGAAATCCGAGATTCTTTTTTCCGGTACCGGTACAGACATTTTGATTCCCCGCTTTCAGATGATTTTATCTGCTATTATATCATAAAAAATTATTTTGCAAGATATAAATCATTTTCACAGGACGGACCGGTCCGTTTTTGTTGCAATTCCGGATCTTTCATGCTATACTGAAAGAAAACGACCCAAAGCGCTACGGCGGTTTGGGCGGTAAACGGAGGAGTTAAGATGGGCTATACCGCGAAAGAAAGCAGATACGGCGAAATGAGATACAACCGGTGCGGCGCAAGCGGGTTGAAGCTTCCGCTGGTATCACTCGGACTCTGGCACAATTTCGGCTCCGATGCCTCATGGGACAATATGCGTCAGATGTGCCGCACGGCATTTGATCTGGGCATCACGCACTTTGACCTTGCGAACAACTACGGACCCGCGGGCGGCGCTGCGGAAGAAAACTTCGGCGCCATTCTGAAAAAGGATCTCGGCGCTTACCGCGACGAACTTGTCATATCCACCAAGGCGGGTTATTATATGTGGGAAGGTCCTTACGGTGACCATGGAAGCAAAAAATACCTGGTCGCAAGCCTTGATCAGAGCCTTTCCCGCATGGGGATCGATTATGCAGATATTTTCTATCATCACCGCCCCGATCCGGAAACGCCTCTGGAAGAGACCGTGCGCGCACTCGACGGGATCGTCCGCCAGGGCAAGGCGCTTTACATCGGCATTTCAAACTATAACAAAGACCAGACCGCGAAAGCCGCGAAATTGTTCGGCGAACTGGGAACGCCGTTCATTATCAATCAGGTGCGCTATTCCATGTATGACCGGTGGATCGAAACCGACGGCCTCAAGAATTACGCCGCGAAAAACGGGATCGGGCTCATCACCTTCTCGCCTTTGGCACAGGGCCTTCTGACCGACCGGTATCTGCACGGCATTCCCGCGGATTCCCGAATCCGCACGGACGGACGCTTCCTGAAAGAAAAATCCATCAGCGACGAATATATCAGAAAAGCCACCGCCCTGAATCTGATCGCCTCCGGACGGGGACAGACGCTTGCGCAGATGGCGCTTTCCTGGATCTTGCGGGACGGAGACATCACAAGCGTTCTCATCGGCGCTTCCAAACCTGACCAGATCACCGATGACGCGGGAATTATACACGCCGCGGATTTCTCGGAGGAAGAACTTCTGAAGATCGAAGCTGTACTGAAATAAAAATCCGTTTTTATTTGATAAAACGGAAAGCCGGTCTTTATCCTTGATTTTTCCGGCGATCTCCGGCGTCTCTTTCCCTCGGCACTTGACACGGGTGCCTTATTATGCTATAATTAGGATAGCTTAATTACGGTAAGGGAGGACGGTTTCATGGCCGAAACATCGGAGACGAAGAAAAAGCCGGCGGGCAGAAAAATCATCGCGCAGAATAAAAAAGCCAGGCACGACTACTTCGTTGAAGACAATTACGAAGCCGGAATCCAGCTTTTCGGTACGGAAGTCAAATCGGTGCGAAACGGCAGCGTCAATCTGAAGGATTCATACTGCTACATCGATAGGGGAGAGATATACGCCACGGGCATCCACATCAGCCCTTACGAAAAAGGCAATATCTTCAACCGCGACCCTCTGCGTCCGAAAAAACTGCTCATGCATAAGAAAGAGATCCTGAAGCTGTTTGCGCTGACCGGCAGGGAAGGTTATACTTTAGTCCCGCTTTCGGTTTATCTTTCGGGTTCGCTCGTTAAGGTGGACATCGGTCTGTGCAAAGGCAAGAAGCTGTATGACAAGCGCGAGGACGACGCAAAAAAAGAAGCTTCGCGCACCATCGAGCGGACAGTCAAGGAACGGTCTTACAGGGATTAAGCGTATACAGGGGGGCGTAAAGGTTTCGACGGGGATTTTTAGGCCGGATAAGCGGGCAGAGCTGTGGCGACTCTTTAAACCACCGCAAAAAAATATAAACGATAACAATAATAAATTAGCTCTCGCCGCCTAAGTGCGGCGCGTCCTTCCGAGGAGTATCGCGGCTTCGGTTCGGGCGTAACTAAGCGGTGAACGTGTACCGTGAGTCTGTCTGTATAGCGGTCATGAATAAACAGGCTGCCCCGCGCATTTTTTGCCGGTTTGGGATGCGCGGGGGAGATATACGAACCGGATACGCCCGTAGAAAGTCTCTCCGAGGGGTTTTCGGACACGGGTTCGACTCCCGTCGCCTCCACCATATAAGAACGTCGGTATGGATACAATACCGGCGTTTTTATTTTGCATCCGGCATCCGGCAGAAGGTCTTGATTTCAAGGCTTGCCATAAGCTTTTTTGTCTGCACCTGTATTTAGAAGCAGATCAATTATCCTGTTTTAAAAAATTATAATTGTTTGCACAACAGTCTTTTCATTTTCCGGGTTCTATGTTATAATAATCATGGCAAATTCAATGTGTTGAGGTACTTTTATTTTTTTCTCATGATTTTTTAACATGACAAAACAAAGGAAATTGTATGAAACAGAAATATTCATTCAAAGAAGAACCGTTCGGACGTGCGTTTGTTGAAAACAGCGATAAATCCGTCAGCGAACAGATCGGTTACGCTCTGGCCGAGTCTGCCGCATACCGTTTCATCGAATATCCGGACAACTGTATGCTCCCGACCGTCAGGGCATTTTCCGAAAACGGAGCGTCGTTTTATGAATTCGGAAGCGGAATCGGAATCGACCCGAACGCCTATGAACGGCTGATCGAAGCGTTCCCGGAAAATAAAGAAGCCTTGTTGGAAATCCGCGACTATATGAATGTCGCGTCGACGAGGAATCATGCGCATTGCGATTCCGTGACGGGATACGAAAAGAAACTGATCGACGCGATGGCATTCTGGGGCGGCAGTTGGATCGGACATGCGAATCCGGATTATGATCGGATTCTGCATAACGGAACCGACGGATTCCGTATGTTCATTGAGGAGTGCCGTCGGAAAAATCCCGGGAAGGACGGCTTTTACAATGCATCCAAACTCGCAATGGATGCCATTGACATCGTTGCAGACCGCATTCTGAAAACGGCCGTCCAAAACGCGAAAACCGAAACCGATGAAGCGAAGCGGAAAGAATGGGCGCGGATGGCAAAGGCGTTTGAAATGATTCCGCGCAGCCCCGCATATGATATGTATTCTGCCGTGATGATGTTCTGGCTGTTCTTTACCTTTGACGGAACGGATTCTCCCGGTCGTCTCGATCAGTGCATGATTGATTATTACCGTGTTTCCACACCCGAAGAAAGCGAAGAAATGATTACCCGTCTCCTGGAGGGAATCCATAATATCCGTGCATGGAATCTCTGCATTTCCGGTTCCGACGAAAATTGGAACGATGAAACAAATGAGCTTTCTTATCTGATTCTTCGCAAAGTCAGGGAGATGGCATATCAGACGCCGAACCTTACGATGCGCGTTCACAGAAATACCCCCGAAGCGTTATGGAAGCTTGCCGCAGAATGTCTCGGTATTGGAAGCCGTCGGCATTCCCCCATATGACAGCCATGATTACTGCATGAACGGATGTAATCAGATTGACATTATGGGCAAATCACACATGGGACTGGAAGACGGCGAAGTCAATATGGGAAAGGTTCTTGAACTGACCCTGCACAACGGCGTCAGTTTTGCCCCGGAAAAACCTGTCGTGCTTGCGCACCGCTTCGGTGATGCCCGCGCGTGTAAATCCTTTGAGGAACTGATGACACTTTACTATCGGATGCTTGATCACATCACGGATCTGACGGTGACCGTGGCGAATCGTTTTCAGGAAGCATACGCCTTCTTTGCACCGAACCCCCTGCGATCCGTCACCATACAGGGATGTCTTGAAAAAGGGCTGGATTATAAGTCCGGCGGTCCCCTGTACGGTCACGGGCAGGTTTTACTCGAAGGCATCGCCGACGCGGCGGATTCTCTGTGGGCGATCCGGACGATGGTGTTTGAAAAACAGAGATATACCATGGACGAGTTGATCGACGCGCTGGAAGCGAACTTTGAGGGGTATGAAGCACTCCGGCGTGATTTTTCCTCCTGTGAGAAGTTCGGCAACGACATGGCCGGTGTGGATGAGTTCTGCGCGCAGACGGTTGACCATATTTTCAAATATCTGAAAACAAAAACGACTTTCCGGGGCGGTGTCTATACCGGCGGATGTTCTTCGTTTGTCCGTGCGGCAAGCAACGGACTTGCCGTTGCCGCGCTTCCGAACGGCAAACGTAAGGGCGAATCGAATTATGCGGACAGTATCGCGGCAACACCGGGATGCGACGTGAACGGACCGACCGCATTGCTCAAATCAATGCTTCACTACCGTCAGACGGAAGCCTGTTCCGGTTTTGTTGCACAGATCAAAATGGCAAAATCCGTATTTTGTACGGAGCGCGGAATGCAGGCTTTTATCACCCTGGCGAAGGTATATTTTGCCGGCGGCGGACAGCAGCTTTCCGTCAATGTCGTTGACCGTGCCACCTTGCTTGCGGCACAAAAAGAACCCGAAAAATATCGGAATCTCATCGTCCGCGTCGGCGGCTACAGCGACTACTTCTGTAGGCTGACACCGGAGTTACAGCAAAACATCATTGACCGTACAGAAATTTCTTTGTCGTGAAAGGAAGAACATGATCATGGTTACAAAGCTGACGGACACCCTGACACTTGCCAACGGTGTTCAAATTCC
This sequence comes from uncultured Lachnospiraceae bacterium, assembly GCA_964628455.1. Classification (GTDB taxonomy): domain Bacteria; phylum Bacillota; class Clostridia; order Oscillospirales; family CAG-272; genus JAQVWU01. The sequence goes on along the minus strand of CAZVPD010000185.1, from coordinate 734 downwards.
GTGCCTCGGTTACGGCACATGGCAGACTCCCGACGGAAACGTTGCCGCAGAAAGCGTAAAGACCGCTCTGCAATACGGATACCGGCACATTGATACCGCCGCCGCTTACGGAAACGAAGCAGGCGTCGGAGAAGGCATCCGTGCTTCCGGTGTCAAACGTGAGGACATCTTCCTCACCACAAAGCATTGGATTTCCGAACGCGGTTATGACAAGACCGTTGCCGCTGCCGAGTCTTCCCTCCGTGCACTCGGTGTCGATTACCTCGACCTCTATCTGATTCACTGGCCGGATGTCGAAAAGCACAACCCGAACTGGAAGGAAACGAACGCTTCCACATGGCGCGGCTTTGAAAAGATGATGAAGGACGGCAAAATCCGTGCCGTCGGTGTGTCGAACTTTTTGCCGGAGCATATTCTCGCTCTCGAAGAAACCGCGGAGATCAAGCCGATGGTCAATCAGATCGAATTTCATCCGGGTTATGATCAGCCGGCACTTGTGAACTGGTGCAAGAACCATGGTATGCTCGTCGAAGCATGGTCGCCGCTCGGTTGCGGAGCCGTTCTGTCCGATATCCTGCTCGGAAAGATCGCAGCAAAACACAAAAAGTCTCCGGCACAGGTCTGCCTGCGTTATGCTCTGCAGTCGGATGTTCTCCCGCTGTCGAAATCGGTTCATGCCGACAGAATCAAGTCCAATGCGGAAATTTTCGATTTCGAGCTGACGGCGGAAGATA
>CAZVPD010000184.1:0-6811 GCA_964628455.1 uncultured Lachnospiraceae bacterium | reverse complement strand
AGTATTCGACGGCGCTGTCCGGGAAAAATTCGCGGAATTCGGAACAGAGCTGGGCTGCAAGCGTTTTGTTGTGTGCGAGAACAAGGGTCGGGCGCTGACATTTTTCGATTATATTGGCCATCGTAAAAGTTTTACCCGAACCGGTAACGCCCAAAAGAGTCTGTTCGTGCAGACCGGCTTCAATCCCCGCCGTAAGCAAACCGATGGCTTTCGGCTGATCCCCGCGCGGACTGTAATCGCTCCTGAGCCTGAATTTTGTTTCTTTCATAATCACTTCACTCCGTCTTTGTCACAGACCTGTATGATACCGCGGCACAGCCGCCGTAATTTCGGATAAAACGCCATCCTACAGTATAGCACATATTCGACGGCAAATCAAGATAAAACAATAAAAAACACAAAAAATCCAATAAAAAAGGCATATGATTATTATAAACCAATTATAAAAGAATGTCAAGCGCGGCGATAAAATTATCCCGTTGTATTTTATTTTTGAGTGAAATATTCATAAATTTATAGTATAATAGATCAGAGAAGCGGCCGGATAACCGCTGTCGCCTGCGTATGTTTTATAAAAACCGACAAAGAGGTTACTGTCAATGTTAAAGAAATCGGATAAATTTTCGGGAGTAAGCGGTCCCGTATTAACGGTCGTCATGGACGGCGTAGGTCTCGCTCCCGCCGGTCCCGGAAACGCTGTTTCGCTGGCCGGCACACCCGTTCTCGATATGCTGATGAGCAAATATCCCTGCCTGCGCCTGCGCGCGCACGGTGAAGCGGTCGGACTTCCTTCGGATGACGACATGGGCAATTCCGAAGTCGGTCACAACGCTCTCGGATCCGGTCAGGTTTTTGCACAGGGAGCAAAGCTGGTTTCACAATCCATAGAAACCGGCATGATCTATCAGTCGGGAACATGGCATGCCGCAGTCGATCACTGCACGTCGAATCATTCGGCCATGCATTTTATCGGACTTTTTTCGGACGGCAACGTCCATTCCCATATAAACCACCTTAAAGCTCTGATCGTCCGCTGTAAAGAAGAGGGAATCGGGCGCGTCCGCATACATATCCTTCTCGACGGACGCGATGTCGGAGAAACATCGGCACTCGAGTACATCCTGCCTTTTGAAGAATTTCTTTCGGACCTGCGTTCCGAAAATTTCGACGTTCTGATCGCATCGGGCGGCGGCCGCATGAAAATAACCATGGACAGATACGAAGCCGACTGGGGCATGGTCGAACTCGGCTGGAAAACCCATGTTCTGGGACAGGGAAGAACGTTCGCTTCGGCTTCCGAAGCGGTCACGGTCCTTCGAAAAGAAACGGGTGCCATAGACCAGGACATCGCGCCTTTTGTCATCACCGAACGGGGAAAACCCGCCGGAACCATAGAGGACGGGGACACCGTTATTTTCTACAATTTCCGCGGCGACCGCGCCATAGAAATTTCCAGGGCTTTCGAGGAAAAAGACAGTTTCGACAAGTTTGACAGAGTGCGCGTCCCCGATGTATTCTATGCCGGAATGCTGTCGTATGACGGAGACCTGCACATACCCTCTCATTATCTGGTAGATCCGCCGGTCATAAAAAATACGATGGGCGAGTATTTTGCCGAAGCCGGTCTTCGGCAGTATGCCGTGTCGGAAACGCAAAAATACGGGCATGTAACTTATTTCTGGAACGGGAACCGTTCCGGAAAATTCTCGGACGAACTTGAGGTATACGAAGAAGTCGGCTCCGATTCGGTTCCCTTCGAACAGCGTCCGTGGATGAAATGCGCCGAAATAACCGATAAAATCATCAGCGCGCTGCGTTCGGGACAATACCGGTTTCTGCGCTGCAATTTTCCAAACGGAGACATGGTGGGCCATACCGGAAACCTGGCCGCTACAGTGATCAGCGTCGCGGCCGTAGACCTGATGCTCTCGAGGATTTTGCCCGTGATCGATGAAATGCACGGCGCCGCCATTATTACCGCCGACCACGGCAATGCCGACGAAATGTATGAAACGGATAAAAAAACCGGAGCGCCGAAAGTTTCGAAAGAGGGCAAGCCGAAAGCAAAGACCAGTCACACCCTGAATCCGGTGCCCTGTATCCTGTATGATAATTTTTGTTCCGACCGATACAGGATTTTGCCTTCCGATACCTACGGACTGGCCAACCTGGCCGCTACCACAGCCATGCTTCTCGGTTTTGAACCGCCCGAAGTCTGGGAAAAACCGGTATTGAAATTCTTATGAATTCACAGGATATGCAGGCTCAAATTCCGGATCGGCACCGGCCGCCGGCGAAACGGACGTGCTATTGCAATTTAATAAAACATGATATATAATATTCATACCGCATCTCCAAAAAAAAGATTCAATCATTCAACGGTGGTAACATGTTAAAAAAGCAGCAATTCATCATGCCTTACGGCAACAATATAACCATGTCGGGAGCCTCCGCGGTCAAGCGCGGCGACTTCGATTTTATCGAGGAATCCGACCTTCCGGAGGATGAAGCCCACCGTTTTACGGAACCGGTGCACAGCATCGAAAGCGACCCTTTCCTGCATTCACTCGAGCATCTTACTCCGGATGATATCGCCCCGCCGAAACCGAAAATCCGTAAAACCGCAGCTGAGCTGATTATTTCCGGTATACGAACAGCTATGTTGTTTTTAAGCATCGGTGTCTTTGCGGTCAGCGCCGCTTCCATCATCCAAACGCTTTACAATTATAAGCGGGGGGATGATATTTATGCCGAACTCGCAGACGACTTCTACGCTGAAGCGGATTATATCAAAAGTGACGGAGAGGTCATCAATTCGCCCGGTTCTTTAAAATCTCCCGCAACACCCGATTTCAAGACTTCTCTGACCCTTGCGGCCGGTCCGAATCAGAATAAGGATACAGTTTCCAAAAACAAATATAACGCCGAATTCGAACAGATCAAAGTAAAATTAAATTATTTAAAAACAAAAAACAAAGATCTGTACGGATGGATCACCATACCCAATACCAACATCAATTATCCGATGGTACAGGGTGAGGACAACGATTTATATCTGGACCACGCATTTACCGGGGAGTGGCTGCCCGCCGGCTCTATTTTTGTCGACTGGCGCTGCAGTGAGTCGCTGATGAAAAATCATAATACGGTTATTTACGGCCACAATATGACAAACGGCCTGATGTTCAATCACGTTACGAAATATCTCGACGAGAAATTTTTCAACGAAAATCCCTTTATCGAGATAGCGACATCCGAAGGCATCTATACCTTTGAAATATTCGCGATATACCAGACCGACATGTATTATTCCTATATAAAAACAGATTTCACCTCACACGAACAATTCGTCGATTTCGCATACGAAATGAAAACAAATTCGCTTTATGAGCGAAAAGGAATCGAGTTTACCGAAACCGACCGGATTGTCACTCTTTCCACCTGTACAAACGGTTATTACGCGAACCGTTATTGCCTGCAGGCAAAATTAACCGGCATCAGCAACTGACGCCCCGGGAAATCATCAAACGGAAGTGATTATTTGAAATTGTCGGTCATCATCCCCATGTATAACGAAAACAAAATAATAACCGATACGATTATAAAACTGAAAAAACTCGCCGACAGCCATGCGGAACACAGCTTTGAATTTATTCTCGTGGATGACGGGAGCAAGGACAGCTGCGCGGGAACAGCCGCGGGGACGATCGGAAGCGACACCCGCTTTTATGTGACCGGATACTGTGAAAACCGCGGAAAAGGATCGGCCGTTAGAAAGGGCATGCTGGCTGCCACAGGCGATATTGCGGTCTTTACCGACTGCGACCTTGCTTACGGCACGGAAGTCATCCCGGAAATTGCCGACCGCATGACCCTTGACGGCACCGATGTGTGTATCGGTTCGCGGAACATTTCGGATGACGGTTACCGGGGCTACACTCCCTTAAGGCGCTTTATGTCAAAGGCCTATATCAGAGCCGTCCGATTTGCCGCAGGATTCCGCCATTCGGATTCCCAGAGCGGGATCAAGTGTTTTTCGGCGGCAGCGGCGAAAAATATATTCGCACTCTGCGTGGTAAACCGCTTCGCGTTTGATCTGGAAGCTCTTTTGATCGCCGAAAAACTGGGATATAAAATCAGCGAACTCGCTGTCAGGGTGATCAATCACAGGGAATCCGAATCCAAAGTCAATCCCGTCAGAGATACGCTGCATATGCTCAACGATATCCGGAAAATCAAAAAACGGCTGAGAAAGATAAAAATAAAACAACAGCAGCAGTAATACCGCTCGTTTGGGCGGTATTTTATTCATTCAAAACACACACAATATTCAGTTCATAATTATTTAACAATAAATACTAATATAAATATAGATTTTATGCTCCAATAATGGTAAATTTTAATCAAGGATTAGCACTTGAAGCAAGAGAGTGCTAATTTCAGCATAATCTGCGGATTTTTATGAAAGGAGGCGCGGACAATGCAATACGGATTAAATGAATTGAGCGAAAGAAAAAAGCTTATACTGCGGGCTATCATCGACGCGTATATTACCGGGGGCGAGCCTGTCGGATCCAAATATCTGACGTCAAACAACCTTATAACTCTTTCATCGGCTACCATACGCAATGAGATGGCCGAACTCGAGGAGCTGGGATATCTGGTACAGCCGCATACTTCGGCAGGACGGATCCCATCGGAGAAAGGTTACCGCCTGTATGTCGACATTCTGATGCAGAGCTACAAACTGACAAACGGCGAAATAAGGGAACTGAACAACCTTGTCAGGAATAAAGTTGCCGAACTTGACAGTATTCTTGAACGCGCCGGCAGACTGATTTCATCGCTGACCAATTATACGTCGCTTACCGTCAAACCGAAAACCAGGTCGGTTATCATCCTTCGTTATAAAATACTGAAACTCAGTTCGGACAGTTTTCTCATCATTATGATCACCGCGACCGAGACCGTCAAGACGAAATATATCCATATCTCGAGGGAAACTGACGACGACGGACTGGAACGGCTGGAAAAAGCCCTGAATGAACTGTTGTGCGGAATAGAACTCAGCGCAGTCACGATGCCGGTTATGATCGAGCTGCAGACGCAGCTGATCGGATATGATTCACTGATAGCACCCGTCATGAAATGCATTTACGAAGCGGCAACCGAGTCAGACGGCGGCGACCTGAGGCTGGAGGGTGTAAACAGACTTCTGCTTTATCCGGAATTCAGCAATATCGAATTGCTTTCCGGCATGCTCGGAGTTCTTGAGCGCAAGGACGATATCCTTGATATCGTATCGAAATCGGATAAAAACATCATAAATATATATATCGGAAATGAAAACGCGGTTGAAATCATGCGCCACACTTCATTGATTTTCAAGACGATCACTTCGGGAAATTATACGGTAGGCGCAATCGGAGTCATCGGTCCGTGCCGCATGGATTATTCCAAAGTTGTGACAACCGTCGAATACCTGACCCGCAGCATTTCCGAAATGATCAAAGACGACGATGAAGGCAGAAAAATCAAGCAGTAAAAATCACTGAGCGGAGGAAGTAAACCGGAATGAACATAAGCAGGGAAGAATATAAAACCGCATCCGGCGTACCCGCCGGCAACGAGCCGGAACAGACAAAAAAGACTGAAGCCGACGGTATAAAATCAGAAAATCCCCCGGCGGATGAAACAGGTGAAAAGGAATATATAAAAGAACCGGCCGGCACACAGGAAAATGCAGATATAAATTCCGGAGCAGATGAGGCAGACGGCGAAAGCACCGCAGGCGGTCATCCGGATGATAAAAAATCTTTGCGCGCATGTAAGGCCGAAATAAAAAAACTGAAGGAAGAAAACAAAAACTTTTCGACATCTTTCGCGGAACTTGAAGACCGGTATCTGCGTATGATCGCCGAATATGATAATTTCCGCCGACGGTCGGCAAAAGAACGCGAATCCGCCTATACCGACGCCTATGCGGACGCACTGAAGGAAATACTGCCGGTCATCGATAACCTGGAACGCGCGCTGACCTTCGCCGATGCCGGATCGGCAAAAGACGACAAACTGACAGAAGGCGTCGTCATGACCCTGAATCAGTTTACCGAAGCACTCGGTCATATGGGAGTTGTCACCGTCGGCGCCAAAGGCGAACCCTTCAATCCCGAATTCCATAACGCCGTCATGCATGAAGAAGACGAAACAAAAGGCGTGAATGAAATCGACGAGGTTTTCCAGAAGGGTTATAAGAGGGATGAAAAAGTGATCCGGTATGCGATGGTCAAAGTGGTAAACTGACGGAGCAATATAAAACATATCACAAATAAAAAATATTAAAAACAAACGGAGGAAATTTTATGGGAAAAATTATCGGTATAGATCTCGGAACCACAAATTCATGCGTCGCAGTCTATGAAGGCGGTGAACCTATCGTCATCACCAATCCCGAGGGAGCGCGCACAACGCCTTCGGTCGTCGCTTTTTCCAAAAACGGCGAACGTATGGTAGGCCAGGTCGCAAAACGGCAGGCGATCACCAATCCCGACCGCACCATCAGTTCGATCAAGCGCGAGATGGGTACGGACCACCGGGTCAAAATCGACGATAAAAACTACACGCCGCAGGAAATTTCTGCCATGATCCTGCAGAAACTCAAAGCGGACGCGGAAGCTTATCTGGGAACCGCGGTCACACAGGCGGTCATAACGGTCCCGGCTTATTTTTCCGACGCCCAGCGTCAGGCAACCAAAGATGCGGGCCGCATTGCCGGTCTCGAAGTGATGCGCATCATCAACGAACCCACCGC
>CAZVPD010000183.1:0-6861 GCA_964628455.1 uncultured Lachnospiraceae bacterium | reverse complement strand
ATACTAATTTCCATTCTGCCGCAATGCGTCAGCACAAATAGGAATGAAAGAGTGCTTACAAGCAGCGTTTTTTGTTGTATAATAATATCGAGGAAAAAGGCACACTACAACGCACGGTAGGAGGAGTCGTAGTCGCGCTTTCTCGCAAAAACAGTATAATAATCAGTGTTGGAATCATCTTTCAAGCACAAATAAGTGGTGCCACGAGCCCGAACGCTAAAAATTGTTTTAACGCCTGTTAATTTGTGTGGTGATTCAGTCACTGCCTTTCTCCTCGCAATTTTTTTAGGAGGAGATATTTTTGGATATCAAATATCCGGTCTGTTGCGGTGTTGACGTTCACAAGTCATTCTTCGTCGCAACAATCATTACCACAACAAACCAGGTTCAACCGGATTACAAAAAGAAACGTTTTTCCACGCGCAACAGCAACATCCGTTCTTTCGGCAAATGGCTTTATGACAACAATTGCTTTGATGTTTGTATGGAATCCACCGGTAAGTATTGGGTTCCCGTATTTAACATTCTTGAAAAGCGCGGTATACGCGTCACCATCGCAAATCCAAAATGGGTTAAAGCTGTTAAAGGCTGTAAAGACGATGAAAAAGATTCAAAATGGATAGGTGACCTATTTCGCCTTGGTCTTGTACACAAGAGTTTTATTCCGCCTATAGATATACGGATTCTACGCGAATATACACGTTACCGTTCCAAACTCGTTTCGATGAAAAGCAGCGAAAAGAATCGTTTTCAAAATGCCTTTACCGTTTGCAATGTTGCGCTTGATTCCGTTGTCTCCGATATGTTTGGAAAATCGGCTTCCGCTATAACATCTCATCTGATGTCTGATGACGCCTTTAATCCGGATTATTGTGTTTCTGTGCTTCAACGATCGTTGAAGAAGAAGTCCGATGCCGTGCTTGATTCAATTGAAGGCTTTTCAATTACAAAGGAACAAAAATGTCGTATGCGAATAGTACGGGATCACCTTGATTACATCGAAAAATCTATTGCTTCTGTTGACGAAATAATCAACTCAATGGCGACACAGTATGAGAAAACTATTTCGTTGTTTTGCACCATTCCCGGAGTTGACCGGACAATTGCCGTCACGATCATCTCCGAGATTGGCACCGATATAGCTCAGTTCGGCTCTTCCAAGCGTTTATGCTGCTGGGCGGGTCTAACGCCCGGTAACAATGAATCTGCCGGTAAGAAGAAATCTGTCCGTATTTCACGTGCGGGAGTTTATCTCAAACCTGCGCTTGTGCAAGCCGCACACGCAGCCGTGAAGGACAAGAGTTCACCTTATTATCGTATGAAGTATGAGCAGATTTCCAAACGCCGCGGAAAGAAACGAGCTATTATCGCTATCGCAAGAATGTTGCTGACTGCTGTTTTCTCTATGTTAAAAACAGGTGAAATATGGAATCCATGTGATCTTTTTAAGACTGATATGCCGCTGGAACTTGTTGAAAAGCAAAAAGCAAAAGCTGTTAAGCATGCCATCAAATTACTTGAGTCTCAGGGGTTTTCTGTAAGTTAGCTGTTTTTAAGTTTAGCTTTATCTGCCGTGCAAAATATGATGTTTCTGCGGGGCTTTTTTGTTATTCTGTTTTTAGCTTGTGCGTAATTTGCTTCTTTCACGCTATAAATCCTAGTTAATTGTTTTCCGTAAAATCCGCGATCAACTGATCCATCGTCTTTTGCGCGGCGGCTTCCCTCTTGGCGAAATACGAAGCGACCTCCGTCCTCTTTGTTTTTAAAAGATCATAGACAAAATCATCGCCTGCAATATAATACATATGCGACATGTCGAAAACACGGTTGCGGATGATAAGCTGAACCATTTCGGCGGATTCTTCGTCGCGGACATTTTTGACCGATGCGATCACGTCATACAGACTCGGGGAGATCATGTCGTAAGCAGCCGCACCGAGCGCATCGATAATGTTGCCGCTTCTCTCGGGATCTTCTTCCGTTACCGGTACAACAAGCATGGAACACGCTCCGGTCATATCGGAAACATACCGCTGCTGTGCTTCATCATACTTCGGAAGAGGCAGAACGCCGTAATCGTCATTCATATTCCGCAGGAATGTCCCCACTTTCTGAAAAGACAGTTCGCAGAAATAAGCCCTTCCTTCTTCAAAAACCTTAAAAGAATATTCGTGGTCGGCCGTCGAATAAAAACCTTTCGACGTTATAATAACATCGTATATTTTCATATAGATGTTCGTATATTTTTCTATGTCCCAGCATAATGACGGAATATCTTCACTGTCCTTTTCGGTCATCTGTCCGCCGGCTCCGTAGAAAAATCCGTGGGCGGCGTCAAACCAGCATGTGATTGAAAAAAGGTCTTCTTTCGGATTGTATTTCCCGTCTCCGTTGATATCTTCCGTCAGATCTCCGCAGACAGCATACATTTCATCCAGCGTCCATGTGCCGGCAAATGCGCTGTCATAAGGGTAATCGATTCCGCGGTCGTCAAAAAGCCTTTTGTTGAACAGCACGCATTCCGAAGACAGCATTCCGTTCGGAGTGATATCTCCTGTTATCATATAAATATTACCGCCGATAGACATGCCAGAAATGGCGTCCTGATCCCACCAGGGACTTGATATGTCAAGACCCGGCATATCATTGAGCGCAAGGAGATAGCCTCCGGACGCGAGGGTATATGCGGTTGCGTTTGACATATGAAGGTCATACGTATTGTCGCCCGAACCGACGTTTTTTTGAATCAATGCGTTAAGCGAACCGAAATCCATTCCCACTGCTTCGATGGTGATTTTATACGTTTCTTCGACATGCAGGTTGCGACGGAACACCAGATCATTCAGTGTGGCTCCGTTTTCCTCCTCCGCTATAAAATCCGTTTGTCTGTCGTTCTGATTTGTCGACGCTATTTTAAAGACATATCCGGCATAATCATTGATTTCAACGGCAGAACGTGCGTCCGTAACGGTAAAAGCTTCGCCTTCTGTTTCTGCGGCCGTGCTTTCCCGCATCACATCCGAACCCGAACCGTCCGCACATGATATCGTAAAAGCAATCATAAAAACGATAATCATCGCACATAAAACAGATCTTCTCATAAATATATTTCTTTGCTTAATTTTTTATTTTACAGGATAACAGTATAGCGGTTCAATATTAAATCCGTATGAACAGCCGGAAATTTTACATATTTGATTTTTGCTTTCGACAGGACTGCTTCCGGTAAAAATCCGACCGAATATCGGCTTCGGTTTCATCATGATTTCGGGGAGAAATAATTCAGATGTTTAAAAAATTCGATTTAAAAGGGAAAACAGCTGCCGTGGTCGGCATAGGAGTTTCCAATATCCCCCTTATAGATTATCTGGTTTCGCATGATGTCTCAGTCACGGCACGCGACCTAAAAAGCCGGGATAAACTCGGGCCTGCCGCTTCTGACCTTGACGCAAAAGGCGTCCGTATGATATGCGGTCCGGATTATCTTGAAAATATCGGTGAGGATTTTATTTTTCGAACACCGGGCATCCGCTTCGACAAACCGGAATTTCAGCGGGCGGTCGCGTCGGGATCGGTCCTTACCTCCGAGATGGAGTTGTTTTTTCAGCTCACGCCGGCAAAAACAATCGGCGTGACCGGAAGCGACGGCAAGACAACCACCGCCACCCTGATCTATAAAATGTTAACCGAAGCGAAAAAGCATGCTTATCTCGGGGGGAATATCGGTAAACCCCTGCTGCCGGAAGTCGGAAACATGACGGAGGACGATCTTGCCGTCATTGAATTATCGAGTTTCCAGCTGCAGACCATGTCTGTGTCGCCGGATATAGCGGTCGTCACCAATGTATCTCCCAATCACCTGGACTATCATCTTTCCATGGATGAATATATTTCGGCGAAAAAAAATATTTTTTTACATGAACGAAACCGGCTTGTTGTTTTAAATTATGAGAATCAGATCACGCGGGCTATGGCGAAAGAAGCCCGTCCGGACGCAAAGGCGCTCTATTTCCTTTCCGAAACCGGCATATACGATAAAGACGGTATTATTTATTATAAAGGAACTCCGGTGATCAGCCTTTCCGATATTCTCCTGCCCGGCCGTCACAATGCCGAAAATTACATGGCGGCTATAGGAGCCGTTTACAGTTTTGTGAGTCAGAGTGATATTGGAAAAACAGCCCGGACGTTCGGGGGAGTCGAACATCGCTGCGAGTTTGTCTGCATAAAAAACGGCGTAAAGTATTATAACAGTTCCATCGATTCGAGCCCGACCCGCACGGCTGCGGCAGTCAATTCGTTTAAGCAGAAACTGATCGTTATCTGCGGCGGGTATGACAAACAGGTTCCCTTTGAACCGCTTGCGGAACCTCTCTGCCGTATGGCTAAAATCGTCGTGCTTACCGGAGCGACCGCCTCGAAAATCAAAAAGGTCCTCGATGTATTTACAGGCGAAAAACCGGTGATCATGGAGCGCGACGATTTTACGGACGCGGTGACGACCGCGGCATCCTGCGCGCGCGCGGGAGATATCGTATTGCTGTCGCCGGCATGCGCCAGTTTCGACGCATTTCCCAATTTCGAGGTCCGGGGCAACCGTTTCAAGGAAATCATACGGGAACTGCAATGCACGCTATGATATATCTATATTTATAAAAACCGAAAGGATCCAATAAGATGGCGGATTTAAAGCAGATACTTTTCGAACTTTCCGAAACCATGAGTATTTCCGGTTTCGAATACCGTGCTGCCGATAAACTGAGCGGAATTCTGTCAGAATATTTTGACGAACATGAAATGTCCCCCAACGGCAATCATGTTTTTATAAAACGGTCGAAAAAGCAAAACGCGCCCCGGCTTCTCATCGATGCTCATTTTGATGAAATCGGTATGATGGTCCGTGAAATAAACGAACACGGATTTATACGGGTCACCGGCCTCGGGGGCATCGATACCAGAATACTGCTTGCCGGCGAAGTCGTGATCCATGGCAGCGAACCGGTATACGGACTGGTATGCGTTACCCCGCCCCATCTTCAGAAAAAGGGAGAGAACAATACCCTTCCGCCTGTAAGCGATTTATGGATCGATACGGGTTTTACGGCCGGCACACTCTGTAAGAAAGGCGTCGAAATCGGCACGCCGGTCGGATTCAAACCGATCGTCACCGAATTACTGAACAACCGTCTGGCCGGAAAAGGATTCGACAACAAAGCCTCGATCGGAGCAGCGGCCGAGGCGATGCGCATTCTTGACGGTGCGGATGTCGGTTGGGATATTTATCTCCTGTGCGCCTGCAAAGAGGAAGTCAGCTCCCTCGGGGCGAAAACAGGGGCATTCGATATCTTTCCCGACGCGGCCATCGTACTCGATGTAAATCTTGCCTTTGTGCCGGATACGCAGCGCCACAAAACCGTCAAGCTGGGTGAGGGACCTTCGATATCCATATCGGCCATAACCGACAGGCAGCTTACCCGGGCTGTGATCGATTACGCCAAAGAAAATAATCTTCGCTATCAGACGGTGGTTGAAGCGACAGATACGGGGAGCGACGCCAATGTGACGCCGCTGGTCCGGGACGGAATACCGACGGTCCTTATCGGCATACCGTTAAAGAACATGCACACTTACAATGAAGTTGTTTCCGTCGATGACATAAACGATACCGCAAAGCTGATCGCGGAATTTATCAGGGGAGGCTTGAATCAATGGATGAACGCCTGATTTTACTCAGCAGCCTATGCAATACATTCGGACCTTCGGGCTGCGAAGACAATGTTGCCGTATTAATCAAAGAGAAGATAAACGGTTTATGCGATTCCGTAAAAACGGATAAACTCGGGAATCTCATCGCCTTATATAAAGGTACGGGAACATCAGGCAGACGTCTGATGATCTCCGCACATATGGACGAAGTGGGATTTATGGTCACGCACATCGATGAAGACGGATACGTTTATTTTTGTCCGGTCGGAGGCATAGACCCGCGCGTCATCTGCGGAAGACGCGTGACATTCGGCAATGAAGCGACAAAGATCACGGGGATCGTCGCATCAAAAGCGATCCATCAGCTGAGCGACAACGAGCGCCGCGAAGCAACCCCGACAGAAAAAATGTATGTGGATATCGGCGCCGCAATGAAAGAAGAAACCGAAAAATATGTTATGCCGGGTGATTTCGGAACTTTTGACAGCGATTTTGTCCTGTACGGAGAAAAAATGATGCGCGCGAAGGCGCTGGACGACCGTTTTGGCTGCGGGGTCATGATCGAAGTGCTGCGCAGACTGAATCAGGAAGCGTATCGTCCCGGATTCGACCTGTACTTTGCTTTCACGACACGGGAGGAAGTGGGCAGAGCGGGCGCTATAACCGCAGCCTATTCCGTTTCGCCTGATATCGCCGTCATCCTGGAAGCAACAGCCGTTGCGGACACCGCGGACATCCCGAAAAACTCGACCGTAGCCGACACGGGGGAAGGTCCCGTCCTTACTCTGATCGACAACGGCACGATATATGACCGGGGACTGATCGATTTCGCACTTGAAACAGCCGCAAAGCATAAGATCAAATGTCAGATCAAGCGTTTTATTTCCGGAAGCAACGACGCGGCGCATATCCAGAGGTCCGGGGCGGGAGTACGTGTCTGCGCCTTGTCCGCGCCCTGCCGGTATACCCATACGCCCTCTACCGCAGTCAGCACGGACGATTATTTTTCGGCGATCGATTTGGTTTATAATATAGTCAGAGACATAACATTCTAAAGGAGAAATACACGTGTATAACTTAATGAAAACGCTTATCCATACTCCTTCTGTTTCAGGCAAAGAGAGGGCCTTGGGCGAGATCATAAAAAACACAATA
>CAZVPD010000182.1:2450-6912 GCA_964628455.1 uncultured Lachnospiraceae bacterium | reverse complement strand
GGCAACGTCTGGGTCTATTTCTTCAACAAGGAACTGATGCGGGAAGTGTCGCCCGACGACCCCTATAAGATGGTAACAGACGGCAGATGGACGGCCGAAGCGCATATGCGCCTGACCAAAGCGGCCGTATCGGACCTTGACGGCAACTCGAAGCTCGATGAGAACGACCGGTGGGGACTGGTCACGCACGCGGGCAACTATGCCGAACTGGTCTACGCGTTCGGCGAAAATTTCTTTGTAAAAGATGAAAACGACGTCCCGAAGCTTTCCATGGACACGGCATCGTTCAACGAAGTGTTCGAGACCGTTCTCAAGTTAAACTACACCGAGACCATACAGCCTTCGTCCTACAGCAAAAGCAGTTATGTAAACGTCTTTTACGAGAACAGGTCCCTGTTCCTGGCCGAGATCCTGGCGGTGGCGGAGGCGATGCGCAGCATGGAGGACCTCGATTTCGGGATCCTGCCGCTTCCGAAGCTCAACGAAGAGCAGGAAAGCTATGTGTCCAGCAGCCACCCCACTTCTCATCTCCTCGCCATGCCGGTCACCGTTTCGGACTCCGAACGGACCGGACTGATCACGGAAGCCGTCGCCGAGCATTCGACGGGGACCCTGACGGACGCCTATTACGGGAAGGTCGTCAAATATAAGCTGACCCGAGACGAAGAATCCGTCGGCATGCTCGACATCCTCCTTTCCAACTGCACGGTCGACCTCTGCACGGGCCTCGATATAGGCGGTGTCGGCTCGAGGTTTGTGAACATGTGCGCGGCAAATAAAAACAACCTGCAGTCCCTGCTGGCCGAACGCGCGGGCAGCATAGCGGCGGACCTCGAAAAACATTTCGGTCTGCAATGACCTTTGTTCCGGAAGATGCGGCGGGCCCACGGGGCCTGCCGCTTTCTGCTTCCGGACTCAATCCGCCCTACATGTCGGGGATCTCCTCGACCGTTTCCCAGCTTTCCAGGCCTTTGATCCACGAGTATTTCCTGGGCTCCATTCCCTCCTGCGTGAAGCGGTGCACATCCGTATCGTACCGGAGCGCTATCTCGCCGGTCGTTCCGTGCTGCCTGTTCTTCAGTATGGCCAGAATGGCGTTATAGCCGACGATCTCGGAACGGCCCCGGCTGTCCTCCGACATGAAGCCCCCCGCCGTCCTGTCCAGTTTCTTCAGGCAGAAAACGTTGCACGCGAGGTTCGTGATCGTCGCCAGTCCGGCGACCTCGTCGCTGTCCTTTACCTCCGGCGTTTTTTTCGGATGGACGATCACATGGCAGTGGACGCCGTATTTTTCGGCGAACTTGCGCAGCCGTGTGATAAACTCCGCCTGGAACTGCATCATTTCACTCGACCTCGCGCCGACCGCCACGGTCATCAGATTGTCTACGATGAATACGCGGCAGTCGTAACACATGAACGCCTGCGTGAATTTTTCGATGATGCTGTCGCGTTCGTCGGCCTCTATGACCCTGTTGTCATACAGCCATATCCGCCGCCCGTACCAGCCGTCGAGTGCGGTTTCGCTTTTTTCGTCGAGATAATAGATCGGCCTGTCCGTTTTTGCGTCCGGTTTCGACAGCACGTTTTCGCGCCCCGCCGCGCACAGGTTGATGCTGTATTTCAGACGGTCGGCGGGGACCTCCCCCGAATAGATGCAGACTTTCGCCCCGTTTTCCACCGCTTCGACGGCAAGCTGATTGAGAAAAGCGCTTTTTCCTTCGCCGCGCTTGCCTGTCCAGACGCTCAGGTCTCCGTCGAACATCCCGCCCGTCGCATAATCCAGGAGGGATATGCCGCTCAGGACCCTTCCGATCGAGGACATATCGGCTGTCCTGACCTCGGCGAGATCGATCAGCCCTTCGACCGGCTGCGGTTTCATGCCGGCGAGGACTTCGGCGACCGCGCCGCTTCCGTGCCTGTACAGCAGCTCGTTGGCATCCTTGCAGCCGAGATACGCCGCGAAGTCGGGGACATAAACGGTCTTGCCGCCGAACTTCGACACGATGTCCGCGAGCATTTTTTTGCCGGGCGCGTCCGAATCCCCCAGAAAACCGATATAATCATACGCATCCGTCACGTCGCGGCACGTTTCGATCCAGGTGAAGCCGGAGGCTCCGTTCGGCACCGAAACCACATTGATCATGCCCGAGGACGCCTGATACACGGACATGCAGTCGAATTCCCCCTCGGTGATATAGAGTATTTTGCGGCCGGGCACACAGAGGTGCAGTCCGAACAGGATGGGTTCGGTCCCCGCTTCGGACCGCATCTTCTCCTCGCCCGGCAGGATTTTTTTCGGTTCGCGGTATTTGATAAACGTCGGCCTGCGGTTCATATAATCCTCCGCATTCCGGTAAAACGGAAAGACGATCCTTCCGTTCTCCGATGTTCCGATGCCGTACGCGTCCATGGTTTCGGGTGTGATCCCGCGTGAACCGATATAGGCTTTCACGCGGTCATCCGGGGGCAGGACGGCCGCGGACGACTTCTTCCAGGTCCGTTTCATCCAGACCGTTTTTACGGGGTCCTTCCGCACGTCCGCGGATTCCCCGAACCGGCGGCACAACTCCGTGAAGTGACCGGCAACGCCGCAGGATCCGCGCCGGCAGTTGTACGTGTGGTTCTCCGTGTTGAGCGCGAAGGTGTCTGTGTCCCTGTGCTTTCCTCCGCCGCAGAAGGGGCACAGAACCGGAATGATCTCCGCCCCTTTGATCCTGTGTTCTCCGAAATGCCTTTCCGCAAATTCAATTTCATTCATGTTTCGATTCCTTTCATCGTTTCATTCAGCAAGATCCGTCCCGTTCCCAAAGGAAGCGCCCCCGTCTCCTCGTCTTCCCACCGCCTGCCGGCGAGATACGTCGCGGGCATCGGGATGAACCGTCCTTCCTCCCTGTTCCATTCTTCCGAATACGTCATAGCCGTCACCGCGTCCGTGATCACCTCCAGCATCGCCTCATCCGGGTCGATCCGCATGAACGCCTCCATGGCTTCCCGCTTTGCCTGACGCCTGGGATACACTTTCCAGAAGCGGTTGAACCGTTCCAAAAACGGACGGACGCACACGTCTTTGTTTTTTCTTTTTTCTTTTCTTTCTTGGGTGACTTTTTTGTCACCGGGGGGGGTGACTTTTTTGTCACCTGATGCGGTGACTTTTTTGTCACCGGGGGCGGTGACATTTTTGTCCGTTCTGGGGGTGACTTTTTTGTCACCGGGGGTGGTGACATTTTTGTCCGGTTTCCGGACGGCCGGCTTGCCGACGCGCAGGCCCGACTTCAGACCTGCGGTACGCCAGCCGGAGGTATCCGGATTAAACGCAATTTCACGCGGCGTGCTCAGGGTCGCCTCTTTTACCGTTCTGAGTACATTCGCGGACAGCAATACGGCCAGTTCCCTTTTCACATGGCGCAGCGTGTATCCGCTCGCATTGGCAAAAAATGTTTCTGATAAAATATGCGATTCACGGCGGTATCCGAACGTATAGCGCCAGACCAGCAGCAGGATCGCATACTGCGTGCCGCTGAATTTCGCCCCGGCGGTCTTTTCGAGTATGGTGTTTGCGATCTGCGTAAATCCTTTTTCCGGCATTCTGAAATTCATCACATTTCCTCCTTGCTCCTTTTATTTTGGTTTTATTTCTTTAATTCCGTTTTTATTATACCGCTTTGCCGTTCGGGTTGTCAATAGGGTTTATGCTTTTTGGCAAATTTCGCACAATAGCCAAACGGGACGGGAGTGTTTTATGCGTTCTGCCCGTTTAAGGAGCTAATGACCGGTCTTACGCGTTCCGGTCTTGACATCCGGCGGTATTTGTGTATAATAAACATCATCAAAACATTTACCGGGGAGGTTCTTATGGATAAAAACGGCAAACGGATCCTTATCGCGGCAGCCGCGGCGGTTTTATTTCTCGCCATGGTCGCCGTCAACGCGCTCGCGAACATCCTGCCCATCAACGGAGTCAACACAGGCCAGGTGTCGGACTCGTATCCGAACCTCTTCGCGCCGGCCGGCATGACCTTCTCCATCTGGGGACTGATCTATCTGCTGCTCGCCGTCCACACGGGTTACCGTCTGTTCCGCCTGAAGTATGCGGGCCCGGAATCCGAATCGGCCCTGCTCGACGGGACGGGCATTCTCTACTCGGTCTCGTCCGCCGCCAACATCCTCTGGATCCTCGCGTGGCATTACGGCCTGATCCCGCTGTCCATGCTCCTGATGGCGGTGATCCTGGTCTGCCTGATCCTGACCGCAAGGCAGACCGCCGCCGCGCCCCTTTCGCGGAAAGAAAAGATCTTCATAAAAATACCGTTCAACATCTATTTCGGATGGATCACGGTGGCGGCGATCGCCAACGTGACCGCGCTGCTGGTCAGCCTCGGTTTCACGGGCGGGGGAGCCGAACAGATCTGGACGGTCGTGATCCTGATCACGGGCATGGTCATCGCAGCCCTGACGACCGTCG
>CAZVPD010000182.1:0-2440 GCA_964628455.1 uncultured Lachnospiraceae bacterium | reverse complement strand
GGCTGCGTATCCTACGGCCTTGTCCCCGTCTGGGCCTATGCGGGCATCATCCTCAAACACGTCTCGGCCGAGGGTTTCGCCTCGCGCTATCCCGGCGTCATCGTCACCGCGTATCTCTGCATCGCGCTGCTGCTGACCGTCGTCGCCTACACGCTGGTCAAAGTCAGAAAAAAAGCGAAAAAAGCGTGAACAAAAAGGGCAGCCCCCGGATACGGGGCTGCCGTCTTTTTATTCTGCGCCGGATAAACGGTGCTGCGCGGGTTTTATTCCGTCCGGGGGAGTTTGCGGTCCGCTCCGGGAAGGCTTTTCCCCGGTTCGAGCAGGACGCGCAGCTCCATGCCCGTGACGATGACGGCCGTCGTCCAGCCTGTCTCCATGCAGCAGGCCGCCCAGCCGAGGTCGTGGGGCATGCCGCAGATCTCCTCCCGCTTCACGTCGAAGGCGCGGGTCCACCCCCCGTCGAGAAGACGGTCGCGGCTATGAATCTGCGCCAGGCGCAGAAAGGCGGCTGTCTTTTCATAGGCCTCCGCAAAGACCGGGTCTCCCGTCGTATAATACGCCCAGGCATAACCCGCCGGCAGCCAGTTGTTCGCGTAGATGCTGTCGCAGACGGGGTCGCCGTTTTCGGCGAGCAGCGCACATTCGCAGTCCTTTCCGGCAAAGCTCTCGCCCCTGTATCCCTCGTCCCATTCGAGGATGCCGCCGCTTTCGTGCCTGTGCTTCTCGAGCTCGAGCCGGACGCGGTGCAGCATCGCGAGATGCCCGTCCTCTCCGGTCACCCCGTACAGCAGGGCGAGGGGGAAAACGAGCCGGGTCGACTCCTGCGTGCCGGTCTGGACGCGGACAGTGTCGGGGAAAAGGCCCATCAGCGTTTCGAGCCCTTTCCGCGCCGTTTCGAGATACCCCCGGCCGGTCTCGCCCGCCAAATGCGCGAGCAGCAGGGCCGCGTGGTACCAGGAGTTGTAGTGGGCCGAACGGTGGCCGGGGGTCCTTCCGAGCCGCGCGAGGCCCTCTTCGTCCAGCCCCGCGCAGTCGGAGCGCGCGACCCTGAGCCCGTCGGGACCCGTCGTCTTCACGAGGAAATCCAGGGCGAAACAGGCGTCCCTAAAGTGCCGCCGCGCGTCGGGATGCCCGTCCAGCAGCGCCCGCGTCAGCGTCGGTATGACGGCGCGGGCGACGTCGTCCTGATAGCACACCCGCCACGCCAGGTCCGACCAGCGCATCATGCCGGCGAAAATGCCGTCTTTGATCTGCAGGCAGCCGAAGATGTAATCCTCGCAGGCGTCGGCGACCCGTTTGCTTTCGGCGTCCCCGCGGATGAGTCCGTCAAGCAGAAAGGCGCCCCCCGTCTCGCCCGTGCAGTCGTTGCGGACAACGTCGGTCCTCTTCTGCTTTCCGTCTTTGGCGTCGATGTGGTGCAGAAAGCCCTCGCGCACGCCGCCGGCGCCGCCGTCGATCAGCATGCCGGCTTCGCGGAACCATCTCAGCCCCGCGGCGACCGCTTCGGCGTCGGTCGTGCCGCGCCTGTGTATGCACACAGGCGCGGGAAAGCGGACTTCCGTATTTTCTCCCGCGAGGAAAGAAACGATCTTCCGGATCACAGACTGCCAGTTTCCGATCGGGGCAAGGCGGGCGCGCCGGAAGTTTGCGAGCCTGAAAGCGCAGAGAAGGGTCGTCCCGCGGACCGCCATCAGGGCGTTCTGCCCTTTCTTCAGCTCTTCGGCGGGCAGGCGCGACCGGTCGTGGGCGTTAAGATACGCGTGGGCGCAGAGGACCGGCTCCACCCCTTTCTCCGCGCCGTAATAAGGGATGAGCTCGTTGTAATGCGGGTCCAGGATGTCGCCGGTCACGAGTCCCGGCACGAGGCCTTCGTCCGCGCAGGCGAAGCGGTGGTGGACGAGGCGGAGCGGTTCGCCCATATAGTATTCGCCCACGGAGCCGATGAATTCGGCGAAGACCGGCTTTCCGCGGCTGCGGAAATCCTCGAGGACCATCCGGGCGCGTCCCCCGGGCACGGGCGGGGCGTCCTCCGTCCCCCCGAGGACGGCCAGGGAGCCGTAAGTGTCGGCCGATTCGTATCCGAGCCCCGACAGCGAGACCTGTTTTGCGCCCGGCAGGGCGTCAAGCAGCAGCTCCGACAGGTCCGAAGACGTGTCGAAGGCGAGAAGCAGTCTGTTCATGTTTTTCCTCCGCGTAGTTTTTAATAAGATGATCAAAGGCAGATAAAGCTGCCTAAGGGCTTGGTCTCCTTCATCCGTCAGCTGCGCAGGAAATACGCAGTATTCTTATGAGGCTTCCCCCTCGGGGGAAGCTGTCAAGGAACGCTCCGCGTTCCTAAGTAAGCGCCTGATGAGGGGCGTACTCCGCCGGCTTGGCTTCCTCATACGTCAGCTGCGAAGGAACGCGAAGCGTTCATGGAACTCAAAGAGTTCCTTTTCAC
>CAZVPD010000181.1:0-6990 GCA_964628455.1 uncultured Lachnospiraceae bacterium | reverse complement strand
CCATCGTGATCTCGCAGACGGCCGGGATCAGTTCCGTATAGGAATAACGCGCCATGGTTTCCATGACAAGACCGACCGATTCGCTGTCGGTGATATTGGACGGAACGGCTATACCGTTGAAAAGCCAGGTGTTGCAGGTCGTTTTATATTGTTCCTGTGCCTCTGTGTATTTCGGGACGGGAATAATACCGTAGTCATCTTTCATGTCTCTGAAGTATATAAGAACGCCGGCCAGAGTGAAGTCGGAGAACAGAGACCTTCCGTCCATGAAAATTTCAGCGTGTTCTACCGTGTTACCGTCCGGACGAATATATACGATATTTTTGTCAGAGAGTATTTGCGCGCATTTCTCAATGAAATTTACGGAGTCAGCTTCATTCATGGCTGATGTCCAACCTCCGCCGGTATCAGATATAATTTCTTTGAATCCTGCGGCTGTATAAAGCGCGTTTGCCAGTGTGCCTTCCAGAGAGAGTCCGAACCGGTCGTTTTCCATACTGATAACCCCGTCGCCGTCAAGGTCGGCAGATACTTTTACCATCATTTCCGCCATTGTATCCATCGTCCATCTGCCGTTCCGTATGATGCCGTAAATGTCATCGAGAGCATAATCGGCTGCCAGATTTTTATTAAAAACCATAACGATAGGTGACTTCAGGTACAGCGGTGAAATCGGTCCCGAAGAATATCTCTGCGTGCCGGCGATGGTCATAATTTCGGCAACCGAAGCGTTCCACCATGCGCCTGTCAGTTCCAGATGAGGAATTTCATTGAGATTATATAGGCAGTCTGCTTTTAGAAGCGAGCTTAATTCGCTTGTAAAGGCGAAGTAGAACATATCGCAGATATAGTCGTCTGCCTGCACCGACTTAATAACTTTTGCGGCGGTCATATCCGATATAATTTCGTTTTCGATATTTACGTTAAGGCGTTGTTCGGCGAGTATATCCCTTTTCCAAATGGTGTCATTGACGATATCACCCTTTAGTTCCTCGTCGTAATGGTTGTTCCAGCCGTTGATATTGGTAGATAATACGGTGAAAGTCATGCCCTCCGGAACGATGGTTTCGAGACCATCCATGATGTCGGTTTCGTCGGCGGTTTCCTGTGCTGCTGCGGTCTCCGTTTCCGAGGATGAGGGTGTTATTTCAGCTCCGGTGTCTGCGCAGGAACCTGCAAACAAAATGCCGGGCAAGGTAAACAGCAGAATAAAGGGTGTAATATAGGCGTGAATATTTTTTTTCATTTCGCCTGCTCCTTTTTAACATGATTTTCAGATGCTTTCCGATGCGTTTTTTTGTTAAAACAATATTAACACATCCGTCGATGTATGTCAATGTATTTTATAAACCGCTGCCGCAGCATGGGGAAAACCGCTGAACCGAAGAAGCGAATATGAAAAATAGTTGACGGGTATTGACTTATATTGTGTAAAGGTATAATATAATCGTAGATTTTATTTTTATATAAATATTACGCATCAACCGGAGACGGCAGCGGATTATACCGGTATTTGTTTGAAAAGGCGGACCGGATGCATTACTTATAGATTCAAACTTGCGGCAGCGTGGTTTTTAATCGAATATCCGGAACATGAATCGTTATGGGAGGTTGACGGCATGAAAAAAACAAACTTATCCGGCATCGCTGCATCCTTTACGGCATTTTCCATATTGTTTGCATTTTATGCATGCGCCGGTACTGCAGAGATGATGTCCGATACCGGGGAAGATAAGGCCGCTCCCGTTGAGACGGCTGCGGCCGAAGAAACGCAGATACAGGCGGATGTTCCGCCGATGAATTATGACGGATATACGTTTACGTTTATGCATTACGAATCCGATACCGGCAATTCACTGCAGAATAAAGACCTGTTTGCGGAAAATATCAACGGTGATGTGCTGAATGATGCGGTTTTCGAAAGAAACAGCGCTGTCGAACAGGAATTTAATATCAAGATCGCTCTGCAGCTTGAAATGTGGAACACCATGCCGGGGAAAATGAAGTCTCTTGTGCAGGCAGGAGACCCCGCAATCGACGTGTTTTATCCTTTCGGATATACGATAACCGAATTGTTTACATCGGGGATCTTCCTGAACCTTCACGAAGTTCCTTACATCGATTTCGATAAGCCCTGGTGGGATTCCAACGCCGTAAAAGACCTTACGATCAACGGAAAGCTTTATTTTGTCACGACCAATATCAACATACTCGATAAAACGGCAACTTCCATTATGATTTTCAATAAGCAGATGGCGGAGGATTATAACACCCCCGATTTATATGATCTGGTTGATCAGGGCAAATGGACGGTCGACATGCTCGGGGAAGTATCTAAAGGCGTAACGTCCGATGTAAACGGCGATTCGGTGATGGACGTGAACGACGTATACGGGCTGGTCGGCGCCGATACTTTCATAGTGGCGCTCATGCATTCCCTTAGCGGAAATTATACGATATCCGATGAGGACGGTTATCCCGTCAGCAATATCATGAGTCAAAGAACATCGGATATTTTTGACAAGATTTTCGGCATTGTTTATGACGCATCCGTATACCAGCATATCGACTGGCTCGGATATCCGCTGGCACCCGAAGCGGTGGAACTCTTCTTTACCGGAAGCCATTCGCTGCTTTCATGGACTATTCTGGAAAGTTTGGACCGGCTGCGCGATACCGAAGTCAGTTTCGGAATACTGCCGCTGCCCAGGTATGACGAACAGCAGAAAAGCTATTACCATTTTGTATCCAAATACGGTACCAGCTTTCTCTGCATACCGATAACGGCGGTTGATATCGAACGTACGGGCATTATTCTCGAAGCACTCGCCGCGAAAAGTCAGTATACGGTATTGCCTGTATATTATGACATCGTTCTCAAAGGGAAGTATATACGGGACAATGAGTCGGAAAAAATGCTTGATATCATTTTCGGTAGCCGGGTATATTCGCTTGCGGACATCGCCGGGATAGGAACGGTCGGAGACATGGTGCTGCGGTGCGTAAGCAGCCATAAGGGGACTCCTCCTTCCATGACATCCGAATTTGCAAAGCTGGACGCTTCATTCAACAAGGCAATAGAAAAATTTATAGAAAAGATGTCCGGATAATGCTCCGCTGCCGCAGCAGGTTTTTGCCTGCCGGATTGATTTTCGTGAAAATCCTGCAGATCGACAGAACAAACCGATGCAAAGGATGATTTTATGGACAGTCATGTTTCGCAGATCCGCAGCATTCTTGAAGGCAAAACTCTTTTGATCATCCCTTATATGCACGGCGACTGGGCCTGGTGCCACACAAGGCAATGGCACGCCCTGCGGTACATATCGGTATTGGAAGACGTTGTAAAACTGCTTGAGGAACATCCGGAATACAATTATAAATGGTATATGGATTGCTATGTCACCGTGCTTCAACCCCTTCTTGATCGAAAACCTCAGGTCATTGAAAAACTGGGGAAGCATATAAAGGCGGGAAACATCGCGATTTGCGGCGGTTTTTCCAATGTTCGGCCCAATATGACCGGTGATGAAGCCTATATCCGCAATATGATATACGGACGCAGGAAATTCCGCGAATGTTTTCCCGGCTGCGAAATAACCGTTCAGGCGGAAGCGGTCGATTGTGCTCTCGGTCATCCGCAGATACCTCAGCTGATTAAAAAGGGAGGATTCGAATATTACCGCGCCGGACGTCCGTTTGAAATACTTTCGGATAAGGGCCTGCCGAGGGCGTTTGTCTGGGAAGGGACAGACGGGACCCGGGTGCCTGTCTGGTGGGGTGATTACGGCGGAATGTGGACGGAAGGGCAGGTAAGGGAACTCAACCGCGTTGATGAGAAGCCCTGGGAAGAATATCTTGAAATGTTTTATGAGACGGAACTCGCCCAATATATAAAAACGGCAGAAAACAATATCATCTGGGTGGGACAGGGCTGTGATGACTGCCTTCCCCTGAAGGCGTATAATTCGGACCTTGAACTGAAGCTTCCGGAAATCATTGAAAAATGGAACGCGTATGAACAATGCGTCTTAAAATTTGCCACACCCGACGAGTTCTTCCGTTCTCTGGACACGGAAACCGGCCGGCTGCCGGTTTATAAAGGCACGATCGATATCTGCGATGTCTGTTATAACATCGCATGGGGCGGAGAGAAGGGTCTGATCGCATTGCGTCTGACCGGAAGCGATCAGCTTGCAGCGGCGGAAATCTGGTCGGCAGCGGCGGCGCTGACGGCCGGAGGCGAACGGGCGGATGCCGGACCGCTTTGGGAAGACCTGCTGACCGCAAACGCACATGCGACTGCCTGGCTGTTTCAAAAGGATTTCGACCGTATGGCTGCCCTCATCCGGCACGCTCATGCGGGAGCCGGGCAGTTGACCGGATCCGCACTGAGGCAAATCGCCGAAAAAATCGATAAACCGGAAAACACCCTGGCAATCGTTTTCAATCCATGCGGGACCGAACGCTTTGAGGTTGTGCAGATAACGCTGCCTTGCGGACCGGCGGATGATGTTAAATTGTTCGACGGCACAGGTAAGGAGATCGATGCTCAGGTTTTATACCCATATGAATTTTGCGGAGTGATTTGGGAAAATGAAGCGGTCCTGCGCGTCAGACTGCCCCCGTTCGGATATACGACCATATCGGCCGGGAGTGCGGCAATCGACAGCCGCCGGAGCAGGCCGTATACCGGACGGAGAGAGAAAGAAAAAACCGTGACATCCGGATGTTTTTCATTGAACAACGGAATTTTAAGGCTGGATTTTGAAAGCGGAATGCTTGTCCGTATCTTCGATGAGGAAGCCGGGATCCCGGTAAAAACGGAGGGTACTGTGCCGTGGAATACGCTGCGTTTTGAGCGTATAGACACAGACTCGTATGCGCTCCACGCAGGCTCCGTAACGGGAATTTCCGACGCGGTTTTTACAGAATGCGCGGTGGCTGAAAACGGTCCCGTCCTGTGGCGCGTTATGCAGACGGGGAATGTCGGCCCGATGTCTTTTTGTCAGACGATTACGCTGACAGCGGAAAGCAGGTCGGTCGGATTTGAAGTTGTTATTGATTTCACGGAGAACCGCGGACGGCTTTCTTGCGTTATTCCGGTAGCTTCCGGCTGCGAAGTCTGGGGAGGGATACCTTTCGGGACCGAAAGAAAAGAGGTTGCGAAAGAAAGATATTCCGGGGACGGCTGGGAAAATTTCCACCGCATGTACAGAGGATTGTTTTTTTCGAAAGATTTCAGTTCCGCGGCGGGAAAAGAACATATTGTTTCACTCCTGACCAAAGCGGGTGACCGGTATTTTATGCACGATACCGAAAAGAATGAACTGTCCTATATTCTGACCAATTCCGTTCATCTGGCAGCGGAAAGCTGGGAACGTCATGTAAACAGGCTTGTTGAAAATTCCGGCAGTCACCGCTTTCAATATGCCGTGGTGATTGACAGAACGGGGAAGCCTGTTTATGAAATTGCCGATGAAGCTTTGGCGTACCGGATGGATCCGGTACCGGTCGAACCGTATGCTTCTTCCGAAAAGGGTATGCTTCCGCCTTCCATGAGCTTTTTTTCGTCGGGAAACAGGAACATACGCATTTCAGCCGTTTATTCCGAGGGTGACGCGTATATCATCAGGTTTTTTGAAACAGGAGGAATGGAAACCGACGGTGTGATCCATCTTCCCTCGGAACCTGTTTCATGCATATCCGAAGATTTTATAGGCAGCGAAGACGGTAAAAATGTTCGGATCTGCGGCTGTTCGGTAAAGCTGCCGGTAAAACCGTATGAAATTATCACTTTGCGGGTCAGATTCGGATGACTGCGGGAAATAACAGCGTTTTTGGCCGATTATATATTATTTTAGATGGGGGACTTTGAAAATGAGACGAAAATCCAATAAGCTTTCCGCCCGGCATAGATCGCTGAAAACCGGATTTTATTCTGTCCTGTGTCTGACCGCTCTGATAGCGGGTGTTTTGCTCATTTCCTGCTCCGATAAGACAGAACAGCCCCCGGCTGTGCAGCAGACGGAAGCTTCCGCCCCGGATACGGAAGCGCTGCCGTATTACCTGACGCTCGAAGCCGATTTCGAAGGCGCCGGTTTCCGGGTGCTCGGTATTGTGCGCGACGGCTACGACCAGTTTACCAATTTCGAGATCGACTCGGAAGGGGAGAACGGGGAGGTGGTAAACGATGCGATTTATCGCCGTAACAGCGCGGCCGAAGAAAAATACAATGTCGTGATCACCTGCGACCTGTGCGACCAGGATCAGATCGTCACCACCGTCGGAAATCTGAACATGAGCGGCGACGATGCCTACGAGCTGTATTTCGTGCAGCTGCGCAGCGCCGGCTCGGTCGTGACCAAAGGGTACAACCTGGACCTGTTTACGCTGCCGTATGTGGATTATACGCAGCCGTACTGGAACGCGGAGGTGAACAAAGCGGTTTCGGTGGGAGAAAAACTGTATTTTACTACGAGCGACTATTCGCTTGTCGATAAAAACAGGACCTATATCCTCGTTTACAACCGCGATATGGCCGGGCAGTATAATTACAGCCCCCTTGAGGATTCTGTTTACGACGGTACATGGACCTATGATAAAATGATCAGCCTGGCGGTCGGAGTGTCTTCGGATCTGGACGGGAACGGCAAGCTGGACGAAAACGACCGGTGGGGGCTGATGCTCGATTCCAACAAAGGCGTTGCGGCGCTGAATATCGCGATGGGCGGCCGTCTCGTGGTCAAGGATGATGAGGATAAGCCTGTGATCAATGTCGGTTCGGAATTTATGGTTGAACTGGCCGATAAGCTCTTTCTGACGCTCAACGGCAGCGATTATGCGCTCGAGCCGTATCTGCCGCGTTTTTCCGCAATGAAAACGGCATCCATGTTTACGGACGGCCATGTGCTGTTCTTTACGTGCTTTCCGCATGTTCTCAAGACCTGCTCCGCTTCGTCCGACATCGATTACGGCGTGCTGGCTTTT
>CAZVPD010000180.1:0-6993 GCA_964628455.1 uncultured Lachnospiraceae bacterium | reverse complement strand
TCCCTATACAGGGTTTTATTCGCTGAAAAGCAGCTGTTCATAGGTCGGATACGGGATGCATCGGTTCGGCAATACCGCTTCAAGCAGATCGGCTGTTTTCCTGAGTGAATGCATGGCCGGCAGAATACTGTCCCTTGCGAATTTCGCTCCGTTGAGCGTAGATGACAGAAGACGCGATTCTTCTGTCCGGCGCCGTAAGAGTTCGTTTTTCATTTCGGTTTCCCGGCACAGGCGCGCAAGTTTTTTGACCGCGGAGAGCTCGGCTGAATCTTCGCTCAGCAAACCCAGCTCTTTCATATATACGGCGGTTTCGCTCATCTCCCGCAGATAAACCAGGCCTGCGGGCAGCAGTTCCTTGGCAACGATCTTCTCCATGGCAAGAGCTTCGATATTGATTTTTTTACAGTAATCCTCAAGCAGGATCTCATACCTCGAACGAAGCTCGGTCTCGGAAAAAACGCGGTGCCGCGAAAATAACTCTATGTTTTTATCCGAGATCAGACAGGGAATCGCATCGGCTGCCGTAGGCAGGTTCAATAACCCGCGCGTTTCGGCCTCGCGTAACCAGTCCGCCGAATAATTGTTTCCGTTGAATAAAATACGCCTGTGCTCACGGATGGTCTGTATGATGACCGCGTCCGCCGAAGCGCCGAAAGCGCAGCCCTGCGCCGCGTCGGCTTCAATGCGGCCGGCAAAAGACGACAGCACTTCGGCGACGATGGTATTGAGTATAATATTCGGTTCGGCAACGGATGCCGACGAGCCCGGCATGCGGAATTCGAATTTGTTTCCGGTAAAAGCAAACGGAGAGGTCCGGTTGCGGTCGGTGGAATCCCTCGGCAGTTTCGGAAGCACATGCACGCGTGTTTCAAGCCGTCCCGTTTCGCATTGAAGAGGAACGCTCCCCTCTTCAATCGCTCCGAGTATTCCGGTCAGTTCTTCGCCCAGGAATATGGAGATGACGGCCGGCGGCGCCTCGCTCTGACCCAGCCGGCAGTCGTTGCCGGCGCCGGCAACGGAAATGCGAAGCAGGTCCTGATAATCGTCGACTGCGCGGATAATCGCACACAAAAACAGCAGAAAGAGGGTGTTCTGACAGGGTGTATCGCCCGGATTGAGTAAGTTCTGTCCCGAATCGGTCATCAGTGACCAGTTGTTGTGTTTCCCGCTTCCGTTGACGCCTTCAAAAGGCTTTTCATGCAGCACGCAGACAAAACCGTGGCGCAGCGCCGTCCTTTTGAGTATTTCCATGGTCAGCTGATTATGATCGGCGGCTATATTGACCGTTGTGAACATCGGAGCGAGCTCATACTGCGAGGGAGCCGCCTCGTTATGCTCGGTTTTCGCGGAGACGCCCAGCTGCCAGAGCTGTTCGTCGGCTTCGGCCATAAAAGCCTTGACCCGAGGTTTTATCGCCCCGTAATAATGGTCGTCAAGTTCCTGTCCTTTCGGCGGCCGGGCTCCGATCAGGGTCCTGCCCGTAAAGATCAGATCGGAGCGTCTGTCAAAAAGCGCTTTGTCGATCAGAAAATATTCCTGCTCCGCACCGACCGTAGCGTGAACGCGCCTGACTTTTTCGTCGCCCGATAAACGAAGAACCCGGAGCGCCTGCCGGTTCAGCGCCTCCATCGAGCGCATAAGCGGCGTTTTTTTATCGAGCGCTTCCCCCCCGTAGGAGCAGAAAGCCGTGGGTATGCACAGTGTATTGTCCTTTATGAATGCGTAAGACGTAGGATCCCATGCGGTGTATCCCCTTGCCTCGAATGTGGCTCTGAGCCCGCCCGACGGAAAACTGGACGCGTCCGACTCTCCCTTGATCAAAGCGCTTCCCGAGAAACTGACGATGGCTCCGCCTTCGCTGTCGGGCGTGACAAAACTTTCATGTTTTTCGGCTGTTACGCCCGTCATGGGCTGGAACCAGTGGGTATAATGAGTCGCTCCGAGCGACACAGCCCAGTCTTTCATCGCGTCGGCAATGATATTTGCCAGCGTTATATTCAGCGAGCGTCCGTCGGAAATCGTGCGCCGCAGCGATTCGTAGGCTTCGGCCGGCAGTTTTTCCCGCATGACGCGGTCGCCGAAAACCATAATGCCGAATTTCGAAGTCAGGTCTGACATGAAAGCTCCTTTTTAATCAGTGAATAATCGGATTACAGCAGGCTGATTTTTGTTCCGCTGCAGGCGCCGACCGTTTCTTCGTCCCACACGGATACCTGTACTTCGCCTATATGAGCTTTTTCGAGCAGCAGCATGCACAGACGCGATTGTCCTATACCTCCGCCGATTGTCAGCGGAAGCTCTCCGGCAAGCAGTTTTTTATGGAAATCGAGGTTTCGGCGGTCATCGGCGCCGGCGGCTGTCAGCTGCAGGTCAAGCGATTTCTCGTCCACGCGTATCCCCATCGAAGAAATTTCAAGCGCGATGCCGAGTAATTCGTCCCAGAAGAATATATCGCCGTTTAAATTCCAGTCATCATAATCGGGTGCCCGTCCGTCGTGAATTTTTCCCGATTTCAGCTTTCCGCCTATCTGCATGATAAAGACCGACCCGTGTTTGCGCGTGATTTCGTTTTCCCGCTGCTTTACCGTAAGGCCGGGATACATATCTTCCAGTTCCTGAGAAGTAATAAACGTGCAGACGGGATTTATAAAAGTCGTAAGAACCGGGAACACGGCTTTTAAAGCTTCGTTTGTATCGGCTACCGCGGAGACGATCGACCTGACGACCGATTTCAGATAGTCGAAGTTGCGGTCGGAACGGAGGATGACCTTTTCCCAGTCCCACTGATCCGTGTATACCGAGTGGATATTATCCAGAATCTCGTCGCGGCGTATGGCATTCATATCCGTATAAATGCCTTCCCCCGCTTTAAATCCGTATTTACCGAGTGCCATGCGCTTCCATTTGGCAAGCGACTGCACGACTTCGGCTGTCATGGCGGAATTTGCTATATCAAAACCGACGGGACGTTCGACCCCGTTGAGATTGTCGTTTAATCCTGTGGACGGATCCAGAAAAAGAGGAGCCGTCACGCGCTTGAGATTCAATGCGGCGGCAAGCCTGTCCTCAAACATACGTTTTATCAGGCCAATGGCTGTCTGGGTATCATACAGGCTGATCTTCGGGCTGTAGTTTTCCGGTATAAATGTGTTCATAATATTCCCTTAATTTAAAATTTAATACAAAGCTGCGTAAACAACCGGGCGGATAAAAATATACGCTGCGGTTTCCACAGTCGCAGCGCGCTATTATACGGCTGAAAATCCGAAACGAAGAACAGAAACGGAAAAGTTCTTATGCCGCCGAGTCTACTATATTGTATAATAAAACAAAAGGTTTGTCAATAGCAGGGTGTTATTTTACGTGCTGCGGAACCGGACCATGCTTCCGGGCACGGCAGCCGTTCCGGCAGAAACAAAGCAAGGCGGAGGGACTTCCGCCTTGCTTTGTTTCTGCCGGATTCCGGACTTTTCTAATCATGGCTTGAATGGGCATCCGCGCGTCCGCACGAATTGCAGCAGCCGTTGCAGGGAACCGTTATGTCATTTTCGATGCCGTTTCTGGTATAATAATCGGCTATCGCGGTTTTTACCGCCTCTTCGGCCAATACGGAACAGTGCACTTTGGCAGGAGGGAGCCCGTCAAGGGCTTCGATGACCGCTTTATTCGTAAGGGTCAGGGCATCATTCAGGGATTTCCCCTTAATCAGTTCGGTTGCCATGGATGAGGTCGCGATGGCCGCTCCGCATCCGAATGTTTTGAATTTTATATCTGTGATGATGTTGTCTTCGATTTTCATGAAGATCTTCATGATGTCGCCGCATGTGGCATTGCCGACTTCGCCTATTGCGTCGGCATTTTCGATTTCACCGACATTTCTGGGGTTGGCGAAATGATCCATCACTTTATTGCTGTAATTCATTTTTTTCTCCGTTTCGTTTGTTTATAGCGTTTATTTTTTATGATCGGTCGGCTGCAGCCTTTCATCCTCTTTATATTTTCATACGATGAGGCAGCCTTTTCGTTTGCCTGTTTCTGTCAGTTCTCCCAAAGCGGGCTCATTTCCCGCAGCCTTGATACAATCGGACCGAGTTTTTCGAGAATATAATCCACATCTTCTTCCGTATTGTCATGAGACAGCGAAAGTCTCAGTGAACCGTGCGCTTTTTCGGCAGGCAACCCGAGGGCAAGCAAAACATGTGAAGGCTCAAGCGATGCGGATGAACAGGCTGAGCCCGTGGAAGCACTGATACCGGCCATATCAAGAAGGAGCACAAGGCTTTCCCCTTCGATGCATTCGAACGCCGCATTGAGATTACCGGGGAGCCGGTTTTCCATGCCGCCGTTTATCTTTGTCCGGGGGATCTTTATGATCTCCCGTGCAAGACGGTCACGCAGGCTTTTTACCCTTTCCATATCTCCGATAGCCGACGAGGCGTCCTCGAGGGCTTTGGCAAGTCCGGCGATGTATGCGGTATTTTCGGTTCCGCCGCGTTTCCCTCTCTCCTGTCCCCCTCCGTCTATCAGATTCTGCAGCCGCGTCCCGCTTTTTACATACAACAGTCCGATGCCTTTCGGAGCTCTGATTTTATGTCCCGACAACGCAAGCATGTCAACGCCCAGTTCCGCGACATTGACCGGAATGCTTCCGACCGCCTGAACCGCGTCGGTAAACATGGTGATCTTATGTGCCTTCGCGACAGCCGCGATTTCTCTGACCGGCATTATCGTACCGATTTCGTTGTTCGCGTACATGACCGCTATAAGCGTTGTGTCGGGTCGGATCGCCGCTTCGACTTCGGCAGCCGTAAGAAATCCGTTTTCATCGACGCCGAGATAAGTGACTTCATATCCTTCTTTTTCAAGGGAAGCAAGGGTATGCATGACCGCATGATGTTCGATTTTTGTGGAAATAATATGCCGTCCCTTCTTCAGATTCGCACGGGCGGCTCCTTTTATGGCCCAGTTATCCGCTTCCGAACCGGAAGCGGTAAAGAAGATCTCACCGGGACGGCAGCCCAGTATCTTTGCGATGCGCTCGCGTGCGTCGCTTATGATCTTCATAGCGCTTCTGCCTTTGGTATAAAGACTCGACGGATTTCCCCATTCTTCCGTAAAGCAGGGGATCATGGTTTCAAGAACGCCCGCTGAGACGGGGGTTGTTGCCGCATTGTCGGCATATACGAATCTGTCCATGGCTCAACTTCCTTAATTGATCTTAATTTATTATGATATTTTCTGTTTTCTGTTTTCTGTTTTCTATATAATATTTTCTGTTTTCGATAATTCTATTGTATACCGATTTAGTATACAATGCAACAGATATTTATGGTTTCAATTGTAAATTTTTTTATGAAGAGATGTCTTCGCGGCATTTATTGCTTTTTTTATAATTTTCGGCTTCGGCGACCGCCAGACGGTCGCATCTCTCGTTCAATTCGTGCCCGTTGTGACCGCGAACCCAGACAGGATCTATTTTATGGATTTCACCGAGTCCGAGCAGTCTTTCCCATAAGTCGGCGTTGAGAGCCGGTTTTTTATCGCTTTTTATCCATTTGTTCTTTTTCCATGACTTTGCCCAGCCCAGCCGGAGGGCGTCGACGATATACTTTGAGTCGGAATGCAGCGTTACCTCACAGGGTTCTTTAAGAACCGAAAGGGCGGCAATCACCGCCGTAAGTTCCATCCGGTTGTTTGTGGTTTCCGGCTCACCCCCGGAAAGTTCCCTGAGGGCGTCTCCGTATACGATCAGGGCTCCCCAGCCTCCCGGTCCGGGATTGCCCGAACAGGCGCCGTCGGTATAAATCATAACCTTCTTCATTTCGGTATTCCTTAATATAACTTGTATTGTTCCGGACGGTATGCTATAATAACCTTAAGGGCGCTTATGCTCTTCCGGTCCGATGATTCTATAATAAAACGGGGTTTTTTATGACCGACAAAATCAATATCCGCGGCATTGAATTCGACAGCGTCACAATGGACGAGGCAGTGGACATCTGCCGCCGTTTTTTAGACGATGCGTCCGGCAGAGCACGGGTCATCCATACGCCGAATGCCGAAATCGTTCAGATGTGCGTCGAGAAGAGCGAATATTACAGCCTGATCAATTCCGCCGACCTGATTATTCCGGACGGAGCCGGAGTTATTCTCGCTTCACGGATTCTGCGGCGTCCGTTGTTCAAGGGTAAAGTCGCGGGGATCGAGCTTTGCGAAAATCTGATAAAGCTTTCCGCCGAAAAAGAAAAAAGCGTGTTTTTTCTCGGGGGTAAACCCGGCGTTGCCGAATCCGCCGCCATGAAAATGAAGGAACGTTATCCGGCTCTCCGGGTCGCCGGCAGCGGCGACGGCTATTTCAAAGAGGATGCCGCCGTCATCCGAAAAATAAATGACAGCGGCGCTTCGGTTTTACTGGTATGTCTGGGTGTACCCCGTCAGGAAAAGTGGATGTATTCACACCGCGGCGAACTCCATACGCAGCTCATGGGCGGTTTCGGGGGAAGCTTTGACATCTTTGCGGGAATTTCGCGCCGTGCGCCCCGCATTTTTATTAAAATGAATCTTGAATGGCTGTACCGCCTGATCCGCGAACCCCGGCGCATCGGCCGGATGATGAAACTGCCGAAATTTATCCTCGGAACGCTTTTTTCGAAAAAAAACGCTCAATCCTCGTAGATGCCTTCACCGGCGGCAAGAGCCCAGTTTACTTTCAGCACTTTTATATTCTTTTTGGCGTCGATTTTTTCATCGGCCTGATAAATAAAATGACGGTCGATCAGTTCACGGAGCGCTTTTGCCACCGTATCCCTGCTGACATTGTAATAAACCGCGACCCCTTCGACCGTTCCCCAAAAAGTGGGGTAAAGCTTTTTTTTACCGCGGTTGTTCGTTTCGAGATACTTTAAATTTTTTAATATCATCGTATATGTTTTTTTATTCCGTAAATTGCAATAGCAAGTTGCAATAATTTTTAATATTAACGATAGTGGTAAG
>CAZVPD010000179.1:0-7122 GCA_964628455.1 uncultured Lachnospiraceae bacterium | reverse complement strand
ATGCCTCGTTGTCCTGCCTTTCTTCCCATACTTTTTCATCGGAACTGCTGTATTGCCATTCAAAAAAACCGTCTCCGAAAAAATTGTTTTTATCTGTTTCGCTCATCCAAAAATCTCCTTACTATTTTATTGTTTTCGGTGTATAATATATCCGATGATATTATATCATTTGATATTCGTTTTGTCGTGTGTTTTCTTGATTTGTAAGACAGCATAAATTATCGTTACAGCAAAACTTTTAATTTGATAAAGAAAGAATGAAATGAACGTTATATAACGTCAATGGGAAATTGATATGTGTAAACGTTGATTCATTGCGGTTGAAAAAATGGATGATCAGGAACCGAAGCATCAGCGGCGTATCCGGTATAAAGGAACACATCCGAAATCCTACAATGAAAAATACAAGGAAATGCAGCCGGAAAAATATGCCGACACCGTGGCGCATCTTATAAAAAAAGGGAAAACACCTGCGGGAATGCATCGTCCGATATGTGTGAAAGAAATATTGGAAATTCTGCGAATTGCACCGGGGCAATGCGGACTTGATGCGACACTGGGTTATGGCGGTCATACTTTGGAGATGTTGAAATATTTAAATAAGAAAGGGCATCTGTATGCGATCGATGTGGATTCCGCCGAACTGCCGCGATCCGGAGAACGTCTGGCAAAGATGGGATATGGTCCTGAAATATTAACGATAAGACAAATGAATTTTTGTGATATAGACCTGATTGTCCGGGAATCGGGTCCGTTGAATTTTGTTTTGGCGG
Source organism: uncultured Lachnospiraceae bacterium (assembly GCA_964628455.1). Classification (GTDB taxonomy): domain Bacteria; phylum Bacillota; class Clostridia; order Oscillospirales; family CAG-272; genus JAQVWU01. The sequence continues at coordinate 6,349 of CAZVPD010000179.1, read as the reverse complement.
ATCTGGGGGTATCTTCTATGCAGATAGATAATCCGGAGCGGGGATTTTCATTCAAATACGAAGGACCGCTTGATTTGCGACTGAATCCCGGAGATGGAATGACAGCTGCCGCGCGTTTAAATTCTGTCGCTCGGGATGAATTACAGGATATGCTGAATGAAAACGCTGATGAACCCAATGCAGCGGCAATTGCCCGTGCTGTTATAACTCAAAGAAAAAAGTGCATTGAAATTTCAACAACAGCACAGTTCCGGGATATTATTACGGAAGCTTTGAGAACCATACCGGGAAGCAATGGAAAAGATGCCATAAAAAAATCCTGCCAACGCTGTTTTCAGGCGCTGCGTATTGATATCAATCATGAATATGAAGTGTTGTATGAATTTTTAGAAAAGCTGCCTTCTGTGTTGGCTGAAGGGGGGCGTGTTGCTGTGCTTTCATTTCATTCGGGCGAGGATCGGCTTGTAAAAAAATCGTTTCAGCATTTTTTTCGGGAAGGCCTTTATTGCGAAATATCTCCGGACCCTATTCGGCCCACGGAAGAAGAATGTAAATCAAACAGCCGTGCTTGTTCTGCAAAATTACGCTGGGCTGAAAAAGCATAATTTATTTATTTCCAAAACGAATACATTGTATTGCCGACCGGAAAATCAGGGAGTAAATGATGCGTAATATTAAAACAAAAGCTGCGATGCCCGGGAATCCGTCGTTTTATAAAAACGGCTTGCAGGATTATTCGGCTGAATCATTGTTGAAATTAAAAGAAAAAGGGATCAATACGATATTTGTCAATCTGGCCTGGTCACGACCGGAGATAGACGCTGTTTGCCTTGAACACTGTGCGGTTTCTAAAAGCTTTCCCCTTTTATCCGATGAATATGATTATGTTTTAAACAGGCAGAAAATAAAAGACCGGGTACAGACCGTTAAAAGCCTTGATATGAAAGCAATGGCGCTGTTCGGTGTTCCCCGGTATTTCGATTATAATAAATATCCGCAAAGCTATCGGTGCTTAATGGGAGCATCGAAAAGTACTATAGCGGATGCTTCCGTCACGTGCATCCGAAGTCCCGAAGTCATGATGCTGTATAAAGAACTGATAACTGATTTTTTTGCGAATGTACCGGATATCGACGGCATGATGATATATACCTATGACGAACTTGCGGAAGTTTGTGATGAGGAAAGCGACTGCCCGAGATGTAAAGGCATATCTCAGGAAATAAGGATTCCGGAATTCTTAAATAAAATATATGATTATTGCCTGACACTCAAAAATCATTTCGAAATTTGGTGGGAACCCTGGGAATTATCCTGGTCACAGGTTTACGGCATATTGAAAAATCTGGATGATCGTATTGCCGTGTCCTGTCATTCGGCTTTGCATGAAGTATATTTTTGCAATCATCCTGATTTATGGTTCAGGTCGATAGCTGCTTTATGCGTCGAACAGGGAAGAGATATGGTGGCCGAGTTGTTTATGGGGGGATCCGGCGAGGACCTGGGATATTCAGCCATGTATCCCTGTCCCAGGCTTGTTTTTGAACAAATTGATGCTGCCGTAAAGACGAGAGGTGTTTCGGGTATTAAAGAATATTATGGGATATGTACCCGGTTTATGTCCGTAAACGAATCCGTGATGGGCAGATATTTTAACGGAACAGAAGTATATGATGATATGATCGGCAGTGTGGCCGATGAATATACTTTTGACGGGGAAAGTAAAAAAAATCTGCTCTTATACTGGTCTTTTTCGTCGAGAATATTGGAACTGCTGCCCTGGGAAGTGAGTTGGGTGCTGAGATTTTCGAATTATCACCCGTATGACCCGGCCTACTGGGGAAAAATCAGTTTTGCCGGCTTGATGAAGACGCCCTGGCTGACGCCGTCATGGCTGTCAAACAGGCGGAGTTATTATATGGTTACGGACAATACGCATAATATGAACCGCGCTTACTGCTCAGATATCGTAAAAAGATTCGGCATTTGTTTGGATCTGACAGATGAAGGGCTCAGATGCCTGGAAAAGACAATGGTTTACGAATCTTATACTTTTATGATTAAAACACAGAAGGAATCTTCGTTATTATTGAAAAGTCTGATAATCTGCAGGTTGAATTACCTTCTGTTATCTCTCGGAATGGACCGCTTAAGGGAAGGAGAACCGACACTGCCGGATATAAAGAACATATTGCTCAGGGAAAGGAAAAACGCGCTTTACATGATCGGTCTGGCTGAAGAAAGTGCGATTCCATATATGATAAAAACCGATCTTATACATGCCGGAATTACTGTGATCGATGAGTTTATCGGTGATCTCCGAAACGGTGAAAATTATATTCTGACAAAATACAATGGATTGTGAGAGTAAAAACGGAATAATATGATGGGTTTTAAAACATGAAAAACAGCATAATTTATTCGGGTATTATGACAAGTTATGCATGCTCCGCCGAATGCAGACATTGTATGTATTGTTCGTCGCCTCAGACAGGCCGGGATTTTATAACCGCCGAAGCTGCGGAAAATATCGCAGGGAAACTAAGCGCCGCGGGTATTCGCTCGATGCATATAGGCGGCGGTGAACCTTTTTTGAATTTTACATCTCTTTGCGGATTGCTGCATGCCATGATGAAATATAAGGTCGGTGTCGACTATATCGAAACGAACGCTTTCTGGTGCCGGGATGAGGAAACGGTGCGCCGGCGTTTGGCTGTTATTCGTGATCTCGGGGTTCATACGGTCATGGTTTCTGTAGACCCGTTTCATATCGAATACATACCGCTTACCCGTCCCTTACTCCTTATAAAGATTCTGGGTGAGATCGGTATGAATCATTTTGTCTGGCAGGAAAAGTTTTTAAGGCGTCTGTCCCTGCTCGATCACACGCAGACTTATACGGAAGAAGAGTTAAAATTACACCTGGGTGTTGGTTACATCGGCGAAACCGCTCGCGAATACGGCCTTGGGATGAACGGCCGTGCGCTTATCATCGCGGGCAGTCTTTATAAACGCAAGAAAGCGGAGACTTTTCTGCATTCGGAGCCATGCCGCAGTCTGCTTGACGGTTACCATTGTCATATTGATTTATACGACAACTATATACCTTCCGGCTGTCCCGGACTGGCGGTAGAGGCAGACGATTATTTTGCCGGTAATATTTCCGAAACAAAATATCCGGTCATGACCAGGCTGTTAAACGGCGGAGTAGGTGAGTTGTATGAATATGCTTCCGGAAATGGATTTGTACCGTCGGTTTCGGGTTATGTCACCAAATGCGAATTGTGTTTTTTCATACGCAGCCGGCTTCGCAAAACGATTCCTTCGCGTGACATCTCCCCGGATTGTTTTTATGATTCGATGCATGCGGCATACCGGAAAGCAGAGATAATTTAAGCGGAAATACGGGCTTCATGGGGATTAAAACAGTAAGGGAAAGGAAGGGAAATATGATAAAATTGTTATATCAGGGTCACGGGAGTCTGAGACTATCCACAGAAACGGCGGTTATCTATATCGATCCATATGCCGGAAAGGGATATGATCTTCCTGCCGACCTTATTTTGGTAACACACGGTCATCATGACCATAATAAGACGGAACTGCCCGCGAAAAAGCCGGACTGCAAAATCATCACGCACGAAGACGCTGTTTTTATGAAAGCGAAAGAGACCGGATATCATACATTCGATTTGCGCGGCATGAAGGTAACCGCAGTACCCGCTTATAATAAAAATCACAGCCGAGGGTCGTGTGTGGGTTATATTCTGGATACAGACGGTCTCAGATTGTATTTTGCAGGCGATACTTCACGCACGGAAGAAATGTCCGTTATGAAAGACATTGACTACGCTTTTCTTCCGATAGACGGAATTTATAATATGAATGCTTCGGAAGCTGCGAAGTGCGCCGAGTTGATCGGAGCGAAATACGCGGTCCCCGTTCATATGGCTCCGGGAAAACTTTTTGACCGTGCGGCAGCGGAGAGATTCAACGCTCCCAACAGACTGATCATAGAAGCTGGAGAAGAGCGGATTTTATAAGCCGATACTTGATTTCACAGTTTTTAAACAATCATATCAAGCATGAATTTAATAAACACCCGCAAATTTGTGCGGGTGTTTATTAAATGATATTTATAGCTTTCACAGCAATCGGGGAATATAACTGCTATATATTATTTTATTTTGCTGCGAGTTTCTGCGGATCGGTCAATTGGGATATCAAAGGATTATCTTATTATATATAATTCGGACCAAAATGACAGATGAATTCAACTGTTGTTTGAAAAAGCCGTTCCGATAAAACCGGCTTGAGCAAAATCTTGCGGATTGTTCCGTATAATAAAATCGATGTATGACGCCGTCATACGTGCGGTCAGCAGATAACCCGCGGCATTGAGATGACCTCCGAGAAAGAAATTGCGGCGAAACTCGGAATCGTATACGGGAGCGTATTCGGTAAAGTCGAGAACATAAGTAAATTCGAACAAACCGGCGATGTCATATAAAAGCTTCCGATGTGCTTTTATTTTATCGGCACGTATTTCATCCCCGGAGTCGCGGGGCATCGTCATCAGGAAAAAACGGGCTTTAGGCTGCATTGTCTTCAAACGCTGAATGATTCTTGCATAATAACCTGCAAATGTAAACGCGTTTTTATTATAATCCGCGGTATCGATATCGGAAACCGAACCGACTGTCTGTCCGGCGTTCAGAATATCGTTGACTCCGAGTGCTATGATATATGCCTGACAGAGTTTGTCTTTATCCCAGAAGCCGCTGTTTTCCGCAAAGCTGTTCCAGTATTCCGAAGCCGTCATCCCGCCGCGTGAAAAATTATAGACTTTTGAACCGGCAGCGCGGGCGATATACTGCCCCCAGGAATATTCATACATATCATGATAGCCTGTATTGCCGTTTACGTCTTTTGATTCGAATTCACCGGATGAAAGGCTGTCGCCTATACAGCAGATCGTACGGAAAATTCCGCAGAAACCTCCGTCCGGAAGTATTCTGTCAAGCGGCTTTTCACCGGGAATACTCATGTATTGCGTGATGTCCATATCTGTTATCCTTTCGCTTTTTTTTTTAATCATATCACAATCATGTATAAAAATCAATCAAATACGCATCTTTTATGACATTCATAATTCGGTTTTATTTGCAGATTGCCTGACGGAAAAGGAGCCCGGATTTATTATCTGCCGTCTGATTTATTGAATCTTGTTTCCCTGTAAAGACTTATTTTCTTCATTCGTAATTGGTTCGCAGGCAGAAGTAAATCCCGTAATGGATATTGTCAGCGGGGTGTATCCGGTTTTTTGTCTGCATTCATCTTTTACAATCTGTTTAGAGATCCGGCGGTATCAGAATTTTACTTTCCGGCGGAATTCCCGCGGAGCGACCCCTTCTTTTTTAAAAATGCATTGCTGAAAGCGGAAAAAGATCCGAATCCTGTTTTTTCCGCAATATCCGATATGGAAAGTGTCGTATAAAGCAGCAGCTTTTTTGCTTTGGAGATTCGCCTTTCGGTGATGTAGCAGAACGGACTCATGTTGGTGCTTTTACGGAACAACCGGCAAAAATGATATTTGCTGAGATGAACGTAATCGCATATTTCATCAAGAGTGAGCAGACGGTCCATATTTGCATTCATATATCGGATAGCGTCGGAAACACTGTTATTCAGACCTTCCGCCTGTCGTGCATCCGTTTCCGTAAGCAAGTATAAAATCCCCGTTATCGCCTGTAAAAAGCCCAGTCCTGTCCTTTGTCTGTGTTCCGTTATTGAGATATCCTCAAACCGCGTATTCAGTGCATCCTGAATGTCATCGGTCAGAAAGACACACTGCCGTTCAAACAACTCCTCAATAGTTCCGCTGCTTTGCGTCAAAGTTAATAGATTGTCCAGATAACGGTCGGAAATATTCAGAATATTCCGTGTATAATTTTCACTGTCGGGGACAGCACTGTGAAGTTCCATTTTGCCGACAAGAAAAACGGCATTCGGCTTGATCGGGTAAAGACGATTTTTAATCATCATGGAACCGCTGCCATGCAGCACCTATAATATTTCGCAGCTTTCGTTATGCGTATGTCTGATCCCCGACAGCGAGTTTGCTCCTGTTTCCCGAAAATGAAACTGTTCGATCGGATAAGTCACGGACACTTCCTCAAAATCTTTCTTTCAATTCTTTAAAACCGGCGATCATTGTATAGAATAGTTTATATTGTAGCACAAGATGATACAGATAGCAATATCTGAAAATAAAACGCAATTATATCATATTATTTTGGCCGATTGTAAAGCTAACTGCCCCCCCGGAAAGAAAAAAAGAGTAGCTCAT
>CAZVPD010000178.1:0-7140 GCA_964628455.1 uncultured Lachnospiraceae bacterium | reverse complement strand
TGAGCACCGCCCTGAATTATTTCGACGCGTACCGCAGCGCCCGCCTGCCGGCCAATCTCCTGCAGGCTCAGCGCGACTATTTCGGCGCGCACACCTATGAAAGGCTGGACAGTCCGCGCGGCGTCTTCTTCCATACCAACTGGACCGGACACGGGGGAGATACGGCTTCAAGCGAATATGTGGTTTAAAACACAGATGACCGGATAACCGGACATCATTCTGCTTTTTAATTTACTGCGCGGTAACTACCGAATGACAAAAGACGAAAACAGGAGCCATTATGCCGAAACATCCGAATATTCTGTTTGTTTTTTCCGATCAGCAGCGCTTCTGCGATCTTGGCTGCTATGGCAACAGCGAGGTCAAAACGCCCCATATAGATGCGTGGGCGGCGGATTCCGCGGTATTCAGCCGCTTTTATTCCAACTGTCCCGTCTGCGTACCGGCACGCGGCACACTGCTGACCGGTACATATCCGCTGCGTCACGGCGCGGTCACCAATGACCTTCGGATACGCACCGGAACCCGGAGTATGGCTCATATATTCAATGAAAACGATTATCATACGGCTTATTTCGGCAAATGGCATCTGGGCGGAGTTCCCCGCGATCAGTTTATCACAGCGGAAAACAGGCTGGGGTTCGATTATTGGCGGGGGTGCAACTGCAACCACAATTACATGAAAGCCTATTACGACGACAATGAAAATGTCCGTCATTTTGAAAACGGTTACGAACCGCATATACAGACCGCCCTTGCCGAACACTATATCGCTTCTGCAGATAAAGACAGGCCGTTTGCGCTGTTTTTGTCTTTCGGTACACCGCATGATCCTTACGACCTGGTTCCGCCCGAAACGCTGTCGTTTTATGACGAAACGACCTTCGGGCTGAGGGATAATGTGAGTTTTCCCGTCAGGCGTTCGCCCCGGATAACATTCGATGAAACCGCGCTTCGCCGTCAGATCCGGGGTTATTATGCCCATATCACGGAGCTGGACGCGATGATGGGACGCCTGCTTGCCGCGCTTGACGCAAGGGGACTGCGCGGCGAGACAATCATAGTCTATACGTCCGACCACGGCAATATGCTCGGAAGTCACGGACTTACCGACAAACAGCTTCCTTTTGAAGAATCGGTGCATATCCCGTTTATCATTTCATACGGAAATAAAATCAGGGCGGGTATCCGGAACGGGTTCGCAAGTCTGGTTGATGTCGCGCCGACTCTGCTTTCGCTTGCGGGTATCGATATATCCGCGGAAGCTTTTGACGGCCGCGATGCCGGAGATGTGATCGACGGCACCGAAACCGGAGGGCACTGTTATCTGACCGAATACATACCGTGCCACCAGGCAGCGCTTCGAGGAAGCGGCGAGTGGCGTGCGGTTGTTTCCGGCAGCTTTAAGCTTGTCCGTTCCCCCGACACCGCCGGCATCTGGCGCAGCGAGCTCTATGACCTTTCTTCGGATCCGGGCGAACAGCGCAGTCTTGCCGGAGATGAATCGTTTTCCGGCATCCTTGCTTCTCTGACGGAGCTGCTGGACCGGGAGGTCGGGAAACAGGACGGTTATCTTGAATGGCAGGAGTTTATCCGGGTCAACGGGCTGGTTTCTCAATGGAATGAAAGCCAGCGTTATTTCGGTCTGGAAGAACTTCGTTGAAAATTTTTAACGTCTCGGTCCGGGTTCATACCGGACCGTATTTCTGTTTTTTTTCTTATTCTTTCTATTCACACTTTACTTTTTCCCGTAAATATAGTATAATAATGCGTAAGTTTGTATGCTTTCATAGAATAGCGGTATAAAACGATATATGTTGAACCGCATTTTCAGGAAGTTATAGTATAATAATAATAAATGCCGTTAAAATGGCATGGAGGTACATATGTCAAATACAGTTCTCGTTGAAACTTCGGCGCGTCATGTGCATTTAACCGAAAAGCAGATTGCCGTACTTTTCGGAGAAGGAGCTTCGCTGACCCCCAAAAAGGATTTAAGCCAGCCCGGACAGTTTGCCTGTGAAGAACGCGTCACGGTTGTCGGACCCAAAAAATCGATTCCGAATGTGATCATACTCGGTCCTGCACGCTCCGCAGGTCAGGTCGAGGTCTCATTTACAGATGCTCGGACACTCGGTATCGAAGCCCCTGTACGTGAAAGCGGCGATATAGAAGGTACTCCGGGTATCAAACTGATCGGTCCTGCCGGTGAAGTCGACCTCGCGCAGGGTCTGATCATCGCCAAACGGCATGTTCACCTGACGCCGGAAGACGCCCTGAAGTTCGGTGTGGCGGACAGACAGGTCGTTTCGCTTAAAATCGATTCCGAACGCTCTGTGGTTTTCGGCGATCTTGTCGTCAGGGTCAGCCCGAAATTCGCGGCTGCAGTCCATATAGATACCGATGAATCCAATGCGGCGTGCGCTTTCGGAGTATGTTACGGTGAAATAATAAAATAAAAAAGGCGGAGCAAATACACCGCCGTTTTATGATTCTGTTTTATATCATTGTCGTTCAATAAGCCTGCAATACTCCTGCGCTTTCGGAAATCGGCGTATTGCGGGCTTTCCGTATTTCTTATCGACTGCCTTTTCGGTGTCCCGGGAAAAATCCGCCGCGTTTTTGTTTCCGTATACATTACACTGTCATACGGATCCCGTGACTTTTTCGTAACCGTAATTCAAATAGAGCATCAGGTTTTCGATATAGTGCTCTGTCGGGCGGGGATATTCCATGTAACCGGCTGAAGGGCACAGGATAAAACGTCCGCTTTCCCGGCCGGCTTCGACACATTCGTCGATCAGGAAGCGCAGCCTGTCTTTTTCGGCCAGCAGAATGTCCTGGATTTCTATATTACCCTCGAGACCGATGCGGCTGCCGTATTTTTTTACCGTGTCGCGCAGGATCACATCGCCGTTTTTGGGCGGTTCGAGCGGATTCAGCACATCGACGCCCATGTCGATATAACGGTCAAGCAGACAACCGGTCTTGCCGTGGCAGTGAACCCATACATACCCCCCTCCGTTGTGAATCAGGCTGCAGAGAGGACGGTCATATTTAAGCACAAAATCATCGAAATCTTTGGGTGACATAAGCGGGGGAATATACAGCTCGGGGCCTACCCAGGCAAAGGGAGCGCGGATACCCGCCATGACGGCATTTTCCGTGTGCCTGTAGATCCTGTCTGCAAAAGTCGCTATGACCTCATCAAGCAGATCCCGTTCCTCGATGCTTAAAAACGCCAGGGTTTCGGAACCGGTCATGCGGTGCACCGCGTAAGCCGCGTGGTCGAGACCGAAGCATACGACACCCCTGTCTCCCATATGCGCTTCCGCTGCCGCGTGGTTGTCTTTGAATTCAAAAGGTTCATACGGGATCGAAAGCAGTTTTTTCAGGTCGTCTGCGTCTTTTACCGCGTTTTCAAGGACATATCCGGGTTCTCCCGCGGTTGACCACCTGTGGATTGCGTGCAGGTCCCCCTTCGGTGTACGGTATGTTATGTGATTGTCGCGCCAGGTCCCCCGGCCTGTTTCCCTGGTTTCCGATAGGACCATTCCGGCTCCGTTTTTGCCGTAATAAATATCAAAGGCCGAACCGCTGCCTCCGAACAAATCGGTTATCTCCGACGCTCTTGCCGCAACGGGAGCATAATCGGAATGCATCAGCCGGTCGCCTTCCCTGTATTTGCCCGCCCCCCAAAGTTTAAGCGCCGGACGGTCGGTTTCTTCTCCCCTGAAGATACGCATAAGACGTTCGCGCGAAGTTAACGCTGAAGACATGGAAACACCTCCGCTTTTTGTTATGACTCATAATATCATAAATGATATTTAAAATCAAGAGACGGCCGGTGTTTTCCGGACCGCCTGCAGGAAAATAATTGAAGAACGCTATTGACAATCACGTGATTGTGTGATATAATCATAATATTGCTACTGACGGGAGGATTCTATGGCACATATTACAGACCGCTTTTTGAACAGTAAATGGGGTGTTTTCAACCATTATCTTTATCATGAACAGAACCGGACCGGAAGTCCGACAAACCAAAACGCCGGTACCACCGACTGGAATGTTTGCGCCGATGAACTTGACATCGGAAAAATTTCCCGAAATCTGAAGGAAGCCGGCGCGCGCTATTATTTCTTCACAGTCATGCAGGGAACAAAATATATGGCAGCCCCGAACGCCGCGTTTGATAAAATCGCGCAGTGCTCCGCCGGTGAAGCTTCCTGCAGGCGTGATATTCCTCTTGAACTTGCCGAGGAACTCGGGAAGCACGGTATCGACCTTTATCTTTATTTTACCGGCGACGGTCCGTATAAAAACGAGGACGCAGCGCGCCGTTTCGGCTTTTCGGAACCGAGAAAAAACGTGTCAATGGATTTTGTTTTGAAATGGGCGTCGGTACTTCGCGAATATGCGGTCCGTTACGGCAGCAGGGTGAAGGGATGGTGGATTGACGGCTGTTACCGGGGAGCGTTCGGTTACAGCGATGAGCTGCTGAAACCTTATTATGACGCCTGCAAGGAAGGAAATCCGGATTGCATCGTGTCGTTCAATGACGGCGTTTATGAAGGAAAAGCCGTTAAAAACTATGCGGGTGAAGATTTCGTCTGCGGTGAATTCAATGATTTTACGTATATCCCCCCCTCGCGTTTTATAGAAGGGGCTCAGGCTCATATACTCGCTCCGCTCGGTTTGTCGACCGACGGCACGCCCTGGGGCGGCTGGTGCAAGCCGGGGCTGAAACATACGAAGGAATATATGGCCGATTATATTGCGAGGGCAAACAAAGCGGGAGGCGTGGTTACCATTGATGTAGCCCTGTACAGGGACGGAAGTTTTGACGCGGATCAGTTTGAGGTTCTGAAATATCTGGGAGAAAAGGTATAAACAGATTTAAAACGAGAAAAGCATTTCCGGAGAAGACGGATGACAAAGAGCGGGTCCGCAGAGCGGAGATTTACACCCGCGAAATACGGCGGGTATATCGGCTGAACAGGCAGAAATAAAAAAATAAAATACAGGAGAAAAAATTATGTCAAAAAAAGCAGCAGGCGGTTTTATGATCGCGGCGGTTATCGTTATTTTGCTGATCATTACGGCGTCGAACATTTTCGCTCAGGTTCCGACAGGACATACCGGAGTTGTCGTGACCTTCGGCAAGGTCGAAACATATGTACTTGAGGAAGGCCTTCATTTTAAAATACCGTGGCAGAAGGTAGTCCGAATGGATAACCGTGCGCAAAAGGTTTCTTCCACCATGCAGGCGTTTTCCAGCGACATCCAGCAGGTTGACGTGGTCTGTTCCGTAAACTTCAGCGTTGACCGGGCAACTTCGCAGGACCTGTACCGCAATGTAGGCGAATATTATTATACGACGGTCATGGAACCGCGGGTGAATGAACTTGTCAAAGCGGTATTTACCAAATTCTCGGCAGACAAGCTTGTTTCCAACCGCGATACGCTGTCCGGCATGGTCGAGGAGCTGCTTGCACCCGAAATGAAGACCTACGGCATTCAGCTGATCAATGTGTCGATCGAAGACATCGACTTTACGGACGTTTTTACGGAAGCGGTTGAAAAGAAGCAGGTTGCGGAACAGTCCAAGCTTCAGGCCCAGATCGAACAGGCTCAGAAAGTCATGGAAGAAGAAGCGATGGCCGAACGTGAGATCATAAAGGCCGAAGCAGCTGCGTCCGTCCTTAAAATAGATGCGGATGCGAAAGCTTATTCGGTCGAAATACAGGCGGTTGCGGAAGCCGAAGCCAACCGCAAGATCGCGGAATCGCTGACCGATGAAATCATAGCCTATGTCGAAGCCAACAGATGGAACGGTATTCTGCCTCAGTTTTACGGCTCCGACGGAATGCTTCCGATATTGGACATGAACCCCGAAACTGCGGTTACGGAAGCGGCAGACTGATGTAAATAAAAAAAGGCTGCGGAATTGTTGAACCGCAGTCTTTTTTATCGGGCGGAAGGACGCCGATACCTATTAAGGGATAACGATTCAGTTCCAGTCCCGTTTGTTCTTCAGATCCGCATAGATAGAGACATAGCTGTCATGGCGCCCCCGGGGAATGATGCCTTCGCTGACTGCGGCTATAACCGCGCAGCCGTCCTCTTTTGTGTGGCTGCACTTGGTATAACGGCATTCGGTCAGATAAGGCTTGAATTCGCGGAACGTGAACGGAAGGTCGCCGCAGTCATAAAAATTAAAACGTTCGAAGTCCAAAAGACTGAATCCGGGTGTGTCTGCGAAATATCCGCCGGCTGAACTGTCTCCGAGCAGATCGGAAAGAGGAAAAAGCACGGCCTGACGCGTTGTGTTCCTGCCCCGTGAAATACGGCTGCTCAGCTTTCCTGTCGCCTGCGAAAGCGACGGAAACATAATGTTTAAAAGGGTTGATTTACCCGCACCCGAAACACCGGCAACCGCCGCTGTTTTGCCGCTGCATGCCGAAGTTATAAAGCGGTGCAGCTCTCCGGTCCCGTCTCCGCTTATTCCGCTGACGGTAAATACCGTAAAGCCGCATTTGCCGTATTCCGATGCGATTTTATTGGCTGTCTCCGGCGCAAGGTCTGCTTTGGTTATGACGATAACAGGCTCGATTAAATTGAATTCTGCGATTGTGATCAGTTTATCCGAAATCAGCTGGGAAGGTTCGGGTTCCGCGGCTGCAATTACGGCGAGAAGAAAATCCAGATTTGCGAGCGATGGACGGATAAGCGAATTTTTACGGGGAAGAATTGCGGTGATGGAACCTTCGTTGTCGCGTTCTTCCGGCGTCACTTCGACGTTGTCTCCCACAAGAGGCGAAATATGTTCATGCCTGAAAAGACCCCGGGCGCGGCAGGGTATGTTTCCGGCGCCGGTTGCGACTGTGTATAATCCGCCTGTCAGCGACAGGATTTTGCCGGTCAGAAGGTTTTTTTCATTGGTTCCGGTCAATAGCTGCTCCTTTAAAGAATGAAATCATTTAGCGGATACGGATCATGCTTATAATAATATTATGACCTTAAATCATAAAAATGTCAACCGGGTTTTACATACAGGTTGACATTTTTTCAATATCGTATATAATGATATGAGTGTCGTAAGTAATTTTTCATAAGTAGAATTGCCATAAAAAGGGA
>CAZVPD010000177.1:738-7148 GCA_964628455.1 uncultured Lachnospiraceae bacterium | reverse complement strand
GACAGGATCAGCGTGTCCGCCGTCATCGAGATCAAAGAACAGAATTCCGAAGAAGCGTCGAGGATCTCGAATCTCATGCTCGCCGTGCTCAACGGCGAAAGCGGCCCCGGCGATCGTAAGCGATTCGATTTTCTTTATTATCCGGAAACCGAAACGGCAAAATACGTTTTTTGGGGGACGCCGCAGTTTATCGGCAGGATCGTCGAGACATTCGGGGCGCTTTGCGGTATGAACGGGGAGAAAGGAGAAGAGAACGATGAATGATAAGGTTTTCAGATCCGAAGAAGGTAAAAACAGGATCCTCGGGGAATACCGGAAGATACTGGACGCATACACGGCTTTCCCGTTCGAACGCTTTACGGTTCCGTCAAAACCGGCGACACATGTCCTGAGGTTCGGCAGCCCGTCAAAACCGCCGCTGATCATGATCCACGGCTCCGTTTCAAACAGCGCGGCCTGGCTCGGATGCATACCGTACTTCATCGGAGACTTCTGCCTGTACTGCGCCGATATCCCGGGTGAACCCGGACTCAGCGAGCCTTCGAGATGTACGCTGAACAGCGGTGAACCATTCGGATGGATCGATTCCCTCCTCGATTCCCTGGAGATCGAAAAAGCATGCTTCCTGACGATGAGTCTCGGAAGCTGGTATGCCCTCAACTATGCCATGCGTAAACCGGAAAGGGTACTTGCCCTGTCCATGATCACCGCCGGCGGTCTGGTCCCCGCAAAAACGGATTTTATTTTCAAAGCCTTGTTTTATATGATGCTGGGCAAAGCGGGGCAGAAAATGCTGAACAAGGCCGTTTACCATAAAACCGAAGTGCCCGGGGCGGTCCTTGCGTTCCAGGCATTGGTCTCGAAGCATTTCAATCCCGTCACGGAATCCCTGCCGGTGTTTACCGACAGTCAGCTGCGGAAAATAAAATCACCCCTTCAGTTTTTCGGAGGGGACCGCGACGCCCTGATCGATTCGGTCAAAACGGCGGAGCGGCTCCGGAACCTGTTTCCGGACGCCGATATACACGTCCTCCGCGATACCGGTCACGTCATTCTCGGCTGCTTCCCCGAGGCGGCGGAATTTTTACGCAAACAGGTCACGTCCGGTATTTCCGGACCGGATAACACTCCGGCAGCCGTTTGAGGACGGCTGCTTTTTTTATGCCGGCACAGGTCTCTGCCCGAGAGAAAACGAAGATCCCCGGACATCCTTTTCCTTTGCTCTCTTCCTTGACAAAAAGCGGATTCCGTGCTATTTTGTATACAGAATGTTTTTTTGATTTTATATTGTTTTTACAGGAGGAACGGGTATGAGCGACCGGAATGATTTCCCGAAGGCGGACCCGACAGGCTGGCTGCTGGAGAAAGACAATCCATCCGTAAGATATTTCGCATTGAAAGATCTCCTGGACAAGCCGGAGGATGATTCCGAAGTCCGGGACGCCCGCCGCGAGATCATGCGGACAGGCATCGTGCCCCTCATTCTCGAAAAACAGGCGGAACCGGACTATCTGCAGGCTATGCCGCGGTTTTATACCATGAAATACAAAGGGTTTGTCTGGTCGCTGATCGCACTCGCGGAATGCGGGGCTCAGGCTGTGCCGCAGATCCGGGAGCAGTGCGAATATATGCTTGAAAACTCGCAGGAAAGTCAGGACGGCGGTTTTGCGATGAATTCGGCCGCGAGAACCGGCGGCGGAAGGATAACGGAAGTGCTGCCGTGCCTGACAGGCAATATGGTGTGGAGCCTTCTCCGTTTCGGTTATGCCGGAGACCCTCGGCTGGAGAAGGCCCTCGGCTGGATCGGCAAGTTTATGCGCTTCAATGACGGCGCGGCGGATGACCCGCAGGTCCCGCCGTATGACCGTTTTGAAATGTGCTGGGGTTCACACACCTGTCATATGGGCGTGGTCAAGGCACTCAAAGGACTGAGTGCCGTTCCGGCCGAAAAAAGGACAAAAGAGATCAGTGAAACAATAAAGAAGGCAGCGGAATTTATGCTGATCCACCATATTTACAAACGCAGCCGCGACCTGAAGCGGACATCAAAACCGGGATGGCTGAAATTCGGATTCCCTTTGATGTATCAGACGGATATACTGGAAATACTGGATATCCTGACCGGACTGGGTATTCATGACAGCCGCATGGACGAAGCCGTAAATCTTGTCGCCGCAAAGCAGGACGATGAAGGCCGGTGGAAAGCGGAAAACACTTATAACAGCGACCGTCTGCTCGTTCCGTTCACGCGTGCAAACGAGCCTTGCAAATGGATAACGCTCAGGGCGATGAGGGTGCTGAAACGATACTGTCGGACACCCGCGCCGTGCTGACGTCTGCGTTTGAAAATGCGTAAACCTTATTTACCGGCCGCCGTATAAATCCCGGATAAGAAAACACCGCTCAAACAAGCCTTTGGGAATGTCTGTTTCCGCGGATTTTTTTAAGCGCGGACGCGCGGCTGCCCGGAATATGATCTCCGGTATAATAACCGGATAAAAACCGTAAGTTTTTATGTCGTAATATAAAAACTTCTTGATTTTCGATACTTTTTATGTTAGGATAAGATAAAAGAGGAGGCGCAGTCAATGGTTGAGAGAAAACAATATATGGAAAAGCTTAAAAAAGTCAAAGATATGAAAATAATCAAAGTGATCACCGGTGTCCGGCGCTGCGGCAAATCCACACTGCTGCTGATGTTCCGCGATTATCTCAAAGAATGCGGAACAGAGGAAAAGCAGATCATATCTCTGAATTTTGAAGATATCGAAAACGAATATCTCCTTGATTACAAAAAACTCCATGAGTATGTCACGGAACGCCTTGTTCCCGGCAGAATGACCTATGTTTTTTTGGATGAAATACAGAATGTACCGGAGTTTCAGAAGACTGCGGACAGTCTTTTTATCAGAGAAAATGTTGATTTATATATCACTGGTTCAAACGCCCGTCTGCTTTCCGGCGAACTTTCCACGCTTCTTTCCGGCAGATACATCGAGATCAGTCTGCTGCCTCTTTCATTTTCGGAATACCGGGAACTGACCGGCGGTGATAAACGGGAAGCCTGGATTGCATATTATAAAAACGGAGGTTTCCCCTATGCAGCTGTCATAACGGATGATGCTGTCCGCAGGGATTACCTGACGGGAATTTACAATACTGTTCTGCTCAAAGACATCGCCGCGAGAAAACGGATCGGCGATGTCTTACTGCTTGAAAGCGTCGTAAAATTTCTCTTCGATAATATAGGCAGCACGCTGTCTTCCAAAAAGATCGCCGACACACTGACATCATACGGGCGGAAAACCACATCGGTCACCGTGGAAAACTATATTGAAGCACTGACCGAATCCTTTATTTTATTTAAAACGGGCCGTTATGATGTCAAGGGCAGGCATCATCTGAAATCGCTTGAAAAATATTATCTTGTCGATATAAGCCTGCGCCGCCTGCTGCTCGGAGATAAAAACACGGATATCGGCCATATCCTCGAGAACATCGTCTATCTCGAACTCATCCGCCGCGGTTATGCCGTAAGTATCGGCAAAATAGATGACAGGGAGATCGATTTTATCGCCGTTTCGGGAAACGAAAAAATTTATATTCAGGTCGCTGCAAGCATCCTCGACCCGGCTGTTTTTGAACGGGAAATCACTCCGCTGAAAAAAGTCAACGACCATTATCCGAAATTGATCTTGTCTGCAGATGAGTTTCCGATGGCAGAAGACGGCATCAGGCAGATGAATATCGTCGATTTTCTGCTCGATACACAGCCGCGCGGCTATTAAAGTTTTGAAAATACGATTTTACACCGATTTTACACAAAGAGACTTTTCGATTTTACTTAAAAGTATTATGATGTTTTTGTAAGATAAAGAATCAATCATGAAACGGAGAATAAAGGATGAAAAGAATGAAAAAGAATACCGGAAAGATCATACTCGCGGCCGTCACGGGTCTTTTGCTGACGGCAGTTCTCGCCGGATGCGGCGCCGGCGGATTCGACCCGGCAGGCGACATCACGGTCATCTCGCGCGAAGAAGGTTCGGGCACCAGAGGCGCGTTTATCGAACTGTTCGGAATCGAGGAAAAAGACGCGTACGGCAATAAAATTGACAAAACCGTCGCGACGGCCGACATCAACGACAGCACCGGACTTGTGCTGACAGGCGTGGCTTCCAATCAGAATTCGATCGGTTATGTTTCGCTCGGAGCGATGAACGACACCGTCAAAGCGCTGAAAATCGACGGCGCCGAAGCGACCGTGGAGAACATCAAGAACGGCGTATACAAAATTTCCCGTCCGTTCAACATCGCCTCAAAAACCGGCATGTCCGCACCTGCGCAGGACTTCGTCGATTTTATCCTGTCTGCCGAAGGTCAGGCCGTCGCTGAAGATATGGGGTATATAGCGGTATCCGGTACCGCGGCATACGCGGGTGCCAAACCGTCGGGTAAAATCGTCGTGGCGGGTTCATCGTCTGTCAGCCCTCTTATGGAAAAACTGAGGGAGGCCTATCTGCTGGTCAATACAAACGCGACCGTCGAAGTTCAGCAGAGCGACTCCACCACGGGCATGAACAGCGCGATCGAGGGTATCTGCGACATCGGAATGGCCTCGCGCGAACTTAAGGACAGCGAACTCGAAGCGGGACTTGTACCCACCGTCATAGCGCTGGACGGACTTGCCGTCATCGTCCATCCCGCCAACACGGCCGAAGAACTCACCGTTCAGCAGGTAAAAGATATTTACACGGGCGTCATCACAAACTGGTCCGAAATACTCGGCTGACCGATAAAAGAACAAAACAGCGGCAAAGAGGAGATCTCTTTTGCCTTCTGTGCTGTAAAAGCATCCTGCCAAAGCTGATCTAAAAAAGGAAAACGCTATGAAAAAATACAAGGAAGCGGTCATGCGCGCCGTGTTTCTGTTCTCGGCATGCATATCGGTGCTCGCGGTGGCTCTGATCTGCCTGTTTCTGTTTGCAAACGGCTTTGCGGCGATCGGAAAAATCGGAGTTTTGAAATTTCTGACGGGAACCGTATGGAAGCCGACAAACGGAATTTTCGGCATATTCCCTATGATCCTCGGAAGCATCTACGTTACGGCGGGAGCGGTGCTTCTCGGCGTGCCGGTCGGCATCCTGACGGCGGTCTTTCTCGCGCGCTTCTGCCCCAAAAGACTCTACGCGCTCCTCAAGCCGGCCATCAATCTGCTCGCGGGCATCCCGTCGGTCGTATACGGCTTTTTCGGCCTTATGGTCATCGTTCCGGCCATCCGCAATACGTTCGGAGGGAGCGGTGCGAGCATGCTCGCGGCATCGCTCGTACTCGGCATCATGATCCTGCCGACCGTCATCGGCGTCTCAGAGGCGGCGGTCAGGGCGGTTCCGGACAGCTATTACGAGGGTTCGCTGGCGCTCGGGGCCAGCCATGAGCGCAGCGTGTTCTTTTCCGTGCTGCCCGCGGCGAAATCGGGCGTTATGGCGGGCGTGATCCTGGGCGTCGGCAGGGCGATCGGCGAGACGATGGCCGTCATTATGGTCGCCGGCAATCAGGCGGTCATCCCGCAGGGACTCCTCAAAGGTCTGCGCACGCTGACAGCCAATATCGTCATCGAAATGGGATACGCCGCCGACCTGCACCGCGAGGCGCTGATCGCGACCGGGGTCGTCCTTTTTGTCTTCATCCTGATCATCAACCTGACCTTTTCCCTTGTCAAGAGGAGGGCGAACCTATGAACAAAGCCCGTCTTCAGTCCGTCTTTTTAAAAACGATCGTCTGGGCCGCGGCCGCGGTCACCGTTTCGGCGCTTGTTGTCATCGTCGGATATATCCTGTGGAAGGGCGTACCCCACCTGTCACTTGATTTATTCAGCCCCGTCTATACAAGCGAAAACGCTTCCCTGTTCCCCGCTCTGGTCAATACGCTGACCATGACGCTGCTCTCGCTGCTGATCGCGGTCCCGCTCGGGGTCGGCGCGGCCATCTATCTTGTCGAATACGCGGGACGGGGCAACAGGCTGGTGGCTGTCGTCCGCATGACGGCCGAAACGCTGTCCGGCATCCCGTCCGTCGTCTACGGCCTGTTCGGCTACCTGCTGTTTGTATCGGCGCTCGGATGGGGCTATTCCCTGCTTGCGGGCGCGTTTACCCTCTCGATCATGATCCTGCCCCTGATCATGCGGACAACAGAGGAAGCGCTGAAATCGGTCGACGACATGTACCGCGAAGGAAGTTTCGGCCTGGGCGCTGGAAAGCTCAGGACCGTCTTCCGCATCGTGCTTCCCTCCGCGGTCCCCGGCATCACGGCGGGCATCGTGCTCTCGGTCGGCAGGATCGTCGGCGAGACGGCGGCGCTGATCTATACGGCGGGAACGGTCGCGCAGATCCCCGACAGCCTGACGGGCA
>CAZVPD010000177.1:0-728 GCA_964628455.1 uncultured Lachnospiraceae bacterium | reverse complement strand
CTACGCGCTCTGGAAAGAAGGATTCAACGCGGACCGGTCCTACGCGACCGCCGTCGTGCTTCTTGTTCTTGTCATAGGGCTCAACGCGCTTTCCTCTTTTATCGCCCGCAGAATTTCGAAAGGATGAACCGCTCAAATGGATAAGTTCAACATAGAAAAACTGAATGTTTTTTACGGAAATTTTCAGGCTCTGAAAAGCGTCGGCCTGAATATACCGGCAAACGAGATCACCGCTTTCATCGGGCCGTCCGGCTGCGGGAAATCGACCTTTCTCAAAACCCTGAACCGGATGAACGACTTGATCGAAGGGTGCAGGACGGAAGGGCGCGTGCTGCTGGACGGCGAGGATATTTACGGGAACATGGATATCAACATGCTCCGCAAGCGTGTCGGCATGGTCTTTCAGAAGCCCAATCCCTTTCCGATGACCGTCTACGACAACGTGGCCTACGGGCCGAGGACGCACGGCATTAAAAGCCGGGCCGGGCTTGACGATATCGTCGAGCGTTCGCTGACCGCCGCGGCCATTTGGGACGAGTTGAAGGACAGGCTGCAGAAAAACGCGCTCGGACTTTCGGGCGGGCAGCAGCAGCGCCTCTGCATCGCAAGAGCGCTGGCCGTCGAGCCCGAAGTGCTGCTGATGGACGAACCGACCAGCGCGCTCGATCCGATTTCGACAAATAAGATCGAAGACCTTGCAATTGAACTGAAAAGCATGTATACTATTA
>CAZVPD010000176.1:0-7318 GCA_964628455.1 uncultured Lachnospiraceae bacterium | reverse complement strand
AGATAAATCCGATCTTCCTGTTTCAGCAAAAGAAATTCTGGTCGGGAAAACCAACCGGGCGGAAAGCGCCGTTGTTCTCGGTCCCGGCGAGTGCATCGTCTCTGTTTCCGGAGACCGGATCGTCATATCCGGCAGCGGGACCGGAACCGCGCAAGCGGCAGCGGAATTCTTCGTTTCGGCATTCGTAAGCAAAGACGGAGTTTATGTTCCGGAAACGACCGGAATGCGATTTTTTATTAAGACACCGGTGACCGAAACCGCCGGTGCTTCGTTGATTGAAGAAGAAGGCGAAGAAATGCCCCTGAGCGTTAAAATCAAGTTGCTGCATGGAATACCGCGTCTTTATATAAACGATGAACTGACAATACCTGTTTTGTTCTTCGGCAACACGGATATCGGAACAAATGTTGCCGAACAGGCGCGGATGGCGGCGGAAGCGGGAATTCACCTGCATTCCGTGATCTACAATCTCCGTTTTGAGGATGATTACAAAGACACGGAGAGTTATGCCTATACAAATCTGCGCGCCTGCATGGATGCGGTTTTAAAAGGGGACCCGAAAGCGAAAATCATCCTGCGGGTAAATACGGGCGCATATTTCAACATGGAGAACATCCCGGAAAACGACTGGCGCTATACCGGCCGGATACGATATGCGGACGGAAGCGGCGCCGGACTTGTTTCCACAGCCTCCGACAGATGGGCGGAGGAAGCGAAAAGTCGTCTGACCGCCATTGTTCTTTATATGCGGTCTTCTCCGGTTTACAGGGATCACCTGGCCTGTATCCACCTTGAGAAAGGGGAATGGTTCGAATACGGCTTCCGTGAAAACGGGAGCGATCTTTCACCGGCGAACGATGAAAAATTCCGGTTGTGGCTGACGCGTTTGTATAAAACAGATGACGCGCTCAACGCCGCATGGGGTGTGACCCATGGTTTGAGCGGAGCCATGGTCCCGCGGGACCTGCCGAACAATATCTCATCGGACCATTCGTATCCCAATACGCTGATGCTGACTCCTCCCGAACAGAGGTTTGTCGATTACTTTGATTATATCGGCCGGCTTGTGTCGGGACGAATAGAGGAGTTTGCGGAAACGGTAAAGAAGGCCTCCGAAGGATATCTCCTGGTCATCGCATTTTACGGCTATCTGTTCGAACTTTCGGACGCCCAGTCGGGCCATTACGATATGCAGACGCTGCTGCAGAGCGAATATATCGACGGTTTTGCCGCGCCTGTCAGTTATGACGACCGGACCGGGCCCGAAGGCGGAGCGGGAGCCACATCCGCTTATATGACGGCGGTCGATTCGGTCACGCGCCGCGGTAAACTCTGGTTTCAGGAAAGCGACCAGCGTACTTTTGTGAACGCGTCCCCTGACGGCGGATGGCTGCCCAACCTTAAAAAGCTTGAGGACATCTTTCAGGTTCACAGGCGTGAAGTCGGCATGAGCATGGTTCATGCAAACGCCGTTTGGTTTATGGACCTTATGGGGACAGGATGGCTGCTCGATCGGAACATATGGCAGAACATAGCGGGTTTAAAAACGGTTTATTCGGATTATATCGGCACTCTGTCGGGACCCCCTGTCTATGACGCCGTATTTGTCATCGATGAAAAGGCGGAATCGGTCGCGGGCCAGCCGTCCTACCATGTATCGGCCAACCTGCTTTCCCGTACCCGTCTTGAGGCGTATCACGCCGGTATTTCGTTCGCCTTTGCCGAAATCGGGGATATCCTGAACGGATCGTTTGACGACGCGAAATGTTATGTATTTATGAATCCGTATCGCCTTTCCGGCGATGAAGCCGGAAGGCTGGCCGAAAAACTCCGGACAGGCGGCAAAACCGCTGTATTTATGTACGGGTTCGGAAATCTCGCATACTCCGATGTGAAAACTCTGTGCGGCATGGATGTCGCCGTATCCGCGAGCGGCAGCACAAACATGAAACTGACCGATGAAGGCGGGAGCATGGGATTTGTCAGACCGGATATACGGCAGCAGGTTGCCCCCCGCACGATGATAACCGGCGGACAGAGCGAAACCTATGCCGTTTATTCCGACGGTTCGGGAGCGTCGGCGGCTCTCTGCGATGACGGCAGGTTAAAATCCGTCTTTTTCGGGGGTACGCATCTGGATGCCCGCAACATACGGGCGCTGTGCGCTGTTGCCGGTGTCAATATATTGTCGGACGACAACGACGTGGTCATTGCGAACGATACCATGGTTGTTTACTGCGCCGCATCCGCAGGCAGGAAAAAAATCATGTTGGACGAACCTTCGGATGTGTATGATTATTACAACGGAAAATATGTTGAAAAAGCGGCGGAGATTGAGTTTGACGCACGTTTCGGAGAGACATTCTTCTTTTTCCTCGGCGATTGCGCAAAGCAAATGAAAAAATAACGATTTCGGAAAATGCCATGAATATGCACTTTGACGCATATCTGAAGAAGCTGCACGGCTGCTTCACCGGAAAAGCGGTGGGCGGAACTCTGGGTATGCCGATGGAAGGATACATCGGGACAAAGGACATCAGCTATTACGATCCTGTCCCTACATCCATGCTGGCCAATGATGACCTTGACCTGCAGGTGGTTTGGGTTGAAGTGATCCGCCGCTGCGGACTTCCCGTAAACCGCCGTGACCTTGCCGATGGCTGGCTGCGCCATATGAAAGCGCTGCCCGATGAATACGGCGTGGTGATACGAAATCTGCGGACCGGTTTGTTTCCGCCTCTCAGCGGGTATTACGACAACAAATTTTATGCCGGTATGGGTTCCGCCATCCGCACGGAATTATGGGCGGGACTTGCTCCCGGTGATCCGGAACTTGCCGTGAAACTGTCGCGCGAGGACGCATGCTGTGACCATTATGCCGACGGAGTCGAAGCATCGGCGTTTCTTGCCGCGGTCGAAAGCGCCGCCTATACCGAAAACGACCGGACAAAACTGATTGAGACAGGTGTGCATTTTACGGAACCCGGCGGCAGGCTCTATAAAATGTTCACGGAAACGATAAAATGGTGGGTTGAACTGCGTGATCCGCTCGGGGTAAGAGAGCGTATATTAAAAAAATATTTCGTGCAGAACTGGACAGACGTCGGCATCAATCTTTCGTTTATTCTGATCGGATGGCTTGCGGGGGATGAGGAGACCGAACCTTCTTCTAAAATAAGCCGTGCGCTCTGTACTGTTGCCGGACTCGGTCATGACGGCGACTGTACGGCGGCAACGCTGGGCTCTATACTGGGGATATTGTATCCGGACGCATTTGAAAAGCGATGGACAGATCCCCTGGGAGATGATCTGGTACTGTCCGGTTGTATTTCCGCCATGCATGAAAAAGCGACCATCACCGAATTCTGCGGACAGGTCGCATCCTTATGCATCGGGGTGCAGGAATACTACGGTTCGCCGGTCCGTCTGTCCGATAGACCGCCGACCGGAACGGAAAGTATTGCCCGCTGGGCAGACAGCGACGACCATATCAGCCTTGCTCCCGGATACGACAGAAACGAAAGCTGCGTTGCGCTCAGACCTTTCACGGTAAAGCTGATCTATCCCGAAAAAGTGGCGCTGGCTCCGTCTGAAAGCGGTTTATTCACAGCCCTGATATCCGTTCCCGGAAACAGACCGGTTCCTTTCTCACTCAAGTTAAAAGCTTCGGACGGATGGAAAACCGAACCTTCGGATTTTCATATCGATGCGGCAGGACAGGAGACAAAAATTTGTTTTTCCGTTACCGCTCCCGTA
This sequence comes from uncultured Lachnospiraceae bacterium, assembly GCA_964628455.1. Classification (GTDB taxonomy): domain Bacteria; phylum Bacillota; class Clostridia; order Oscillospirales; family CAG-272; genus JAQVWU01. The sequence continues at coordinate 3,562 of CAZVPD010000176.1, read as the reverse complement.
AGGAGCCGGAGGGTCGCGCTCAATTCCCTTGATTTCCATTTTAAAACACAAGATCTTTCATTTACCGTATCCGCGGGGCTTATCGAAACGATCAATTTCAGGCATGTCAAATACGATTTTGACGTTGAGGGATGCCCTCCCGACAAAATATTCGAAAATGCCGAGATCATCCCTATATACAATCATTTTTGGAAAATTCCCGGCGGAGCACACCTCTATTCGGTCGAAATGCGCCCCCACGCGCGTATTTCGGAAGCGATCATGCTGATACAGGGCACACGCCCGGTAAAAGTGTGGTATGACGGCGAACTGATCATGTCGCATGACGGCAGCGAATACTGCCCGGCATTCCACCGAAGCGAAAATTTAAAGATCATCACTTTATCCGGCGAGTGGAAACGTTTTATCCTCTATGCCGGAAAAGGGATCAAAGACGGGGTTCCGCGGGGTAAAAACGATACGCCCTTCAATTCTTTGGCCCCTGTGGAAGGATGTCCGACTCCTTATGAAATACGAAAAAAATACGATGCCGAATCGCTGTATGGCGGAGAAGACGGTGAGCTGTTCTTCGGACTGGCAAACAGGACGTCCTATGAATGGATTTATGAACTCGAATGGAGATAGACGCCGGCGGTTATTGAAATAAAAAAACGGAAAAAACATCGTGACAGCTGCATGCCGCGATGTTTTTCTCACTTAGCTATTCACTGATCCTCGATCACAACAGCCGTTCCCGAAGCCGAAACCATCAGCATTCCGTTATTGGTTCCGAGCACCTCATAATCAACATCAACGCCTACAACCGCGTTCGCTCCCATAGCATAAGCACGCTGTTCCATTTCATGTAGAGCCGCCTCCCTAGCGCTGATCAGTTCCTCCTCGTAGGTTACCGAACGCCCTCCGAAAAAATTGGACAGTCCGGCCACAAAATCCTTAACGAAATCAACTCCGGCGATGACTTCGCCGAAAACGATACCGCGGTAACCTGTGATTTTTTTTCCTTCCACCGAAGGAGTCGTGGTGATGATCATAAAAAATTCCCTTCGTTTTTTATATATCAAAGCCTTTAAGCTTCAATTCGGAAATCAATCTATCGGCTGTTTCGTTTAAACTTCCGCTGCCGTCGATTTCGATGTCGCATATTTCCCTGTAGAGCGGAAGTCTAGTCTGATACATTGCCCGTCTTTTATTTATATCATCCGATAACGGACGGTTGTCTCCGTCAAGCAAATCAACGGAACGGTTTATAAAAACGACGATGCCGTTCTGACGCAGCGCATCGAAATTTTCACGCCGGGTGACGACACCTCCTCCTGTGGCGATGACGCAGCCGCTTGATTTCCCCGCATCCGATACAACGGCCGTTTCGACGGACCGGAATATTTCCTCTCCGTCCTTCTCGATCATAGCCGCAGGAGTTTTGCCTTCCCTTTGAGTAATTGTTTGGTCGGTATCATAAAAAACACGGTTTGTTTTATACGCGATCATTTGTCCGAGCGTGGTTTTACCGCTGCCGGGCATACCGACAAGTACGATGTTTTTCATAAGAAAAGCTATTTTATTCGTAATTAAGTCTGTTTTCCCGTCATCTATATCTGTTCCCGTAAACAATTCTGAAGAACGCTTCGCTTGTGCAACCAGCATAGGCAGACCGTTTGCAAACGGAATACCCCGCTTTTGCGCTTCAAGAAGCAAAGCAGTTTTGGCAGGGTTGTATATTAAATCAATGACTCCGCTGCAGACAGAGAAGAGCGTAAGCGAACATGGAGATTTCCCGTTTAGGGGATACATGCCGACCGGTGTTGTGTTAACGATAACTTCGGCATCGGCATGTACGGAAAGGTTATCGTAATTGCTGCTGCCGCTTCGCGAGATCACGGCAATTTCAGCGGCACCGCAGTCTTTTAAAACGGCACAAACTGTTTTTGACGAACCGCCGCTGCCGAGAACACAGACTTTTTTACCCCCGACTCTTATGCCGCTGCATTTCAGAAGATATGAAAAGCCCGCGTAATCCGTGTTGTCGCCGTAAAGCAGACCGTTTTTTTGCAGGATCGTATTAACGCTGCCTGTTTGCGCGGCAACGCCGGAAATTTCGCCGCAGAACGGAAGGACCGCCGTTTTATACGGAATGGTTACGTTTAAAGCCGTGAAGTTGCGTTCCTCAAGAAATGTTCCGATTTTATCCGGCGGTATTTCAAACAGACGATACTCATAGTTTCCGAACAGCGAATGTATCAGCGGAGAATAGGAATGACGGAGTTTCTCTCCGAGCAATCCGAACGGCTTTGAAGTCATATTCATAATGAAAGCCATTCCTTTCTTTCGGCATGTAATGCGGGCAATATATTAGGACCGGATCTGAAATTTATTGTTTTACTCATAATAAGAGAGTGCATTTTCAAGGTATCGGATAAAGTATGACGGGCGCTTTTCAGCCCAGTCGAGCATTTCGGCATTGGCAGAATGCCAGTTTTCATAATCGTAATGACCGTCGATTGAATTTTTCCATCGTTCGATGTGGAACGGGATTTCATTTTCTACGCTGCCGATATAATTCTGCATATGCATTTTTAACCGGTTTATATTTTCTGCGGTAACAAGCGAACGGCAATATGCTTCGAAATCGGCACGAAAATCATCGTTTTTCAAGCAAAAATCCAGAAGCCCCTGCAAATGCAGAGAGTCGGGATAAAAACCGCTGTTCTTTTCATACAGATATTTCCCCGTCCTGTAATTTGTCAGAACCCGGGTGAAGGTATCTGTGTCGGCAAGAGTGTATATTTCGGGCAGGACCAGATTTTCGTATCTTCCGAACGAGAAATCCATGTCACGGAGTGTAAATCGCCATCGGCCGTCGGTTTCGGGCAGTTCGGGATTGTGTTCGCCGGTATAGCGCCATAAACGGACATTATTGTGAGGCCAGTCCGTATTGCATACAAATAAATTGAAAGCCGAATACTGCAGAAAATTTGCAAGGTCGATTTGAGAGGCCACCTGTTCATAAACCGATGCCCGGTTCCCGGCATCCGCAGAAATCGCCCGTTGGCAGAGAGCCGAAAAGTTCTCAAGTTCGGTGTCGGAACCCTGATCCATTTCGTAAAAGAACCATACGTCACAGAAACGGCAGGATCCTCCGTTTGAATGCTCCGAACAGTTCCGTGTCGTATCAAGTTCGCTCTTCAGGACAGCGATGCGGTCTTTATCTTCGATACCGTAAACGTTTTTTATATGATCGTCGTTTATATCCTCCTTCAGGTCAAGTATGCCGTAGTATTGACCGTTCAAAAAGACGACAGCAGGAACCGATATCTGATTTGTCACCGCAGGAGCTACAACCGCGGCAAAATTGTTTGCTATTCCGTCACGAAGCAGATTCATCCGCAGCGGATCGGCGGCGGTTGCCTGCATGGAATCGTTTCCTCCGTTGCGCAGCACAAGTCTGTCATATACGGACAGTGCTTTATCCGCGTCGGGTCCGTAGGTGTTTTTACGCTCAAAAAAAAACGGGTAACCGAAACTGCCTTTGCCGTCATATCTCGGATCATTGAAGTATTCGGTG
>CAZVPD010000175.1:5935-7333 GCA_964628455.1 uncultured Lachnospiraceae bacterium | reverse complement strand
CGGGTATTGCCACGTCTGATATTGTAACACAGACCGTGTTATATATCAAGTGATAAAGCGAATTCATGTTATTAATTTTTTATGAACGCAAAAATAAGCCGGCTGTTTTTTTACAGCCGGCTTGTTTTTACTTTAGGAAAATTTCAAGAACGGGGATCTCCGCGGCAGACGGTTTTTTCAAAGGGAGTCTTAACCTGATTTCCGGATTTTCTTCGGTTCCGCTCCGGTCAAAACGTATTTCAGATGCATCGGAAAGCAGCTGGACATAATCCACATGACCCGCAACCTCGCCTTTTAACAATATATTATCGAAACGCCAGGCAAGGATATGAAGATACAAACAATGTGTTTCGGGATTATAGGTATACATGCATTCACGGGGACATTCAAATTCAAGCGGGGCCTGGGTACAGCCGTAAATCGAACGGCTGTGGCGCTTCATCCATTTTCCTATGGCCGAAAGCCGGTCAAGCGCCCTTTCATCAAATTCACCGCGAGCGGTCGGTCCGACATTAAGAAGCAGGTTCCCGCCTTTAGAAACAGAATCTATCAGCATGATAATAAGCTGTTCGGAAGATTTCCAGCTTTCCTCATCACGGTAATAACCCCAGGAACCGGAAAAAGTATGGCAACCCTCCCATACAACAGGCTGACCCCCGACACGAACCCATTCTCTGGGCATATATTGTTCCGGAGTTTTAAGATCCTGATCTATTTCAAGGCGGTCATCAATAATTATATCGGGCTGATGACCGCGGATTCGGGATATGAGTTCTTCGCTGCGCCAGATACTTCTGCCTTTACCGGGATACCGTGCGGATTTTCCGACCGAAAAATCATACCATAATATATCTACTTTTCCGAACTGCGTCAGTAATTCGTCTGTCTGACCGTAGAGATAATCAACATATTTGTTCACGTCTCTGTTTTTATCCCCTTCCGCATATTCTGCATTGTCTCTCATCGGGTGACATTCATCAAGCGGGTATTCGGGATGATGCCAGTCAAGCAGAGAATGATAAAAACCGGTGCGTAAACCTTCGCTGCGGAAAGCTTCCACCATCGGATGCAGAAGATCTCTGCCGCAGGGCGTATTGGTAGCTTTATAATCGGTCAGTGCGCTGTCCCATAAGCAAAAGCCTTCATGATGTTTGGTGGTAATGACAAAATACTTCATTCCCGCGTCTGCGGCAGCTTTCGCCCATACGGCCGGATCATACAGATCGGGATTGAAATGCCTGAAATATTTGTCGTATACCTCGTTCGGTATACGCTCCTGATTTTTAACCCACTCATGTCTGGCCGGGAGTGCATACAGCCCCCAGTGGATAAACATACCGAATCGGTCGTGCTGAAACCATTTTGTATCACCGGGAGTCGGCTGCGGGCGGATTAAGG
>CAZVPD010000175.1:0-5925 GCA_964628455.1 uncultured Lachnospiraceae bacterium | reverse complement strand
CTTTAATATGATATTTTTTCGGCAATCAACCGTGTTTCTTATATATAACATATTTTTATGCCGGTGTCAAGTTCTCCGACAATAAAATCAAGATATATATTCCGTATATTCCTCCAGGCAAAATCCCAGTTCCTGCATGCGCGACGCGTGATAGCGGCCCACAAAACGAAAATGCCAGGGTTCAAACGATATCCGGGTAATTTCCGTCTTGTCGGACGGATACCTCAGAATAAAGCCGAACTTAAAACAATTCTCCGTAAGCCATCCGGCAGATTCGCTTTCAGAAAACGACTGGTCTGCATATTCCAGATTATGCATGTCAACCGCCAGACCGCTTTGATGTTCGCTTGTTCCGGGGATCGCCACCTCGGTGACAGCCAAAGCGTATGCCTCTTCTTCGCTCATTGTTTTTTCGTATTTTTCAACCTGATTCTCAAGAAGCCATACCTGTGTATTATAGCTGCGCCAGCCGCTGGTGACCGATATATCCGTTATGCCGTTCGCTTCGGCTTCTTTAAGCAGTGCCGTCAAGGCCATTGCTGCGGTATAACGCATTTTTTGAATTTCCCGACCTGAACGGGTCGGGATTTCGGTCAGGTCGGAAGGCATATACGCAGGACTTAAAACATGGTCATAATTCACAAGCATCATATACGCGTCTCTGTCCGAAGGGTCCATATATTCTTCATATTCACGGATATCTGCCGAGAAATCATATGCATATACTTTTTCATCAGCCGGAGCGTCAGCCGGGTCGACCGAAAAAACAGGCACTTCCTTTTCCGAAGCGGGGGACCGCGAAGCGGGAGCATCATGAATAACGGAAACAGTATTTATATTTAAATTCAGATGCAGAAATAATAATATTATAAAGAATAAAAATGAGGTCATCACAATAAAAACTGCTGTACGTGCGATATACACGGTTGATTTTTCTGCTTTTTTAATCGGTTTCTGTGTTTGAGCCGTTAATTGGCCGGCGGTGTTATCAACTTTCCGTTGATCATCCCGTTCCTGTCTGATATTCATGGCATATCCTGATTCTGATTATTTTAAGGTATTACACCGGCCTGTGCGTTTGCTCCTGCCGGGTTTCGCGCTTGTTCGGCGAGTTTTTTCAGGTTCTCTGCATATTCCGGGTCTGTTATAAGCAAAAGGTCGCGTCCGATCGTATATTCGTCGATATGTTCGGTCGGTTCGCTTTCATGAAGGGTAAATGAGATCTCCCCGTAGCCGATATTCACCGAAAAATCACCGATATCTGTCTGCTCTTCGCCTTTTGCCAGTTTTAATAAATTTTCCGTTTCAAAATCCGATACCAAGAGCGAAGTTCCTTCGTCGAATGAACGGGATATGGTCAGCTTGCGTTCCTTTTCGTTGATATCCAATGATATTCCCTGAACATATTTGTCAAAATATTCGGCCGGGATATAAACATCATCGTCTTCAGCTATAACAGGCGCTTTCAGTCTGACACGGACCCTGTTGACATAAATAACGCTGTCTCCTGTTCTAAATATAACGTTGTCATTATTTTTGTTATTCGAAATATACCGCATTTGACCGACATCCCCTGTTGTCGTAAAATCACAGTAAGCAGCGATATCGGTCATATTTATATAATATGATCCGTTGCGGAATATTAAACTTCCTTTCATGGTCTTTATTTCTTTTACATCATATATCCCGCCCGTCTGGAAGGTATAAACGCCTGTATCGGGACTTCCGTTGTTCATTAAATTCACAAAGAAAAAAACAACCGAAATCATAAAACAGAAAGCGAACATAAGGATGAATAAAATAAAACGATAAAAAAATATTCTCAGCCATTCTTTGAAAAGACGGTATCGGTAGTCACGCAGTTTTTTTTTGTAAATGAACTGCCGGCGTTTATAAGCCTCTCTTTTTTGCATTTGCCGGGCGATTTCCTCAGCTGTCGGTTTTGTAACCGCTTTCCCGGGTGTGACCTGCGGTATTTTACGGCTTTTCTGAGGCGTTATTTTCGCCTGACTTTTACGCGGCGCATTAACGGATTTTTCATTATAGCTTTTATACGCGGAGGCGTTATTCTTAGCGGAAGGTTGTGCCCTTTTCTGCTGTTTTTCCGCAGGTCCGTAAAACTTTCCGGTTTGCGCCGTTTTTATTGTATTCCTGACGGGAGCTTTTCTTTGCTTTCCCGCAGCATTCGATACCGTTCCTTGCGGACGACGGTCAGCGGACGGTTTACGTTTGTTTTGACTCATAAAACAAGACTACCCCCGCATGATTAATTTGGTTAATTCTGTTATTCTTTCGAATGTATACTCATAAAATCTTTGATTGGCTTCACAATATATATATTGATTATCGAGTTTCATTCTCGCGCAGCCTCCCATACAGATACCGTACCATCTGCATAACCGGCATTTTTGCGAATGTCTGCAGGAATCCTTTATAAAATCCTGAGCGCGTTTGCTTTCGAATATTTCACGAAACCCGCTTGTTTTTATATTTCCCAATTTATATTCGTCAAGAGCCATAAAGTCACAGGGATAAACGCTCCCGTCCGCTTCGATCACATTTTGTATGGAACATATACCGGTCGTTCCGCAGGATTCGGGACGCATTCCGGCTGCCGCACGCAGATAATCGTCAAGATGACGAACCGAAATGCCCGGTTGCCGCCCTTTCAGGAGATCAGATTTACAGTCTGCATACCAGAGATCGAAAAGCTTTTTATTATAATCCAGCCATGTCTCGGATGACAATTGAAACGATTTGTCTCCGCTGTCATTATTCAATTCAAGACATGCGATAAACTGCATATAATTCCAGCCCCGCTTTTTATAAAAAGCGTAAATTTTCGAGATGTGCCGCGCTGTTGCCGCATTTACCACAGTCAGAATGTTATAGGTGACTTCATATCTGTCAAAGGATTCCGCGCAGGCAATAACGCCGGATGCGGTCCCGTTTCCCGAACAGTCAATCCTATTCAGGTCATGACATGAACGCAGTCCGTCAAAAGACAAACCTACAAGAAAATGGTTTTCATGAAAAAAACGGGCCCACCTGTCCCTGTCCGGGAAAATGCCGTTTGTCTGAATGGCATATCTTATATTCAATTTACGGGTATTATATTTTTTAACCGTTTCACAGAAATGCATGTAATAGTCGAGTCCAGCGAGAGTCGGTTCCCCTCCCTGAAAGGCAAAGGTTATTGTATCCGTTGATTCATCCGATGCACGCTTTATCAGTGTTTCGGCTGTTTCAGCCGACATCATTCCATAACTCATTATTTTTCGGCTGACCGCTTCGTCATGATAAAAACAGTATTTACACCGCATGTTGCAGAGACTGGAGGCAGGCTTGATAAGCATTGAAACAGAGGGCATTCTATTATCTCCGTATTCGGATAATACTCAAAACTTGACCGGTTCTGTGCCGGAAGACAGGATATCTGCAGAAAACATCCTGTGTATTCCGGAACATGTTTTATTATATCATGACAGAGTTTAAATTTCAAGTGTGATTTCGCCGTTGCTTTCCTGACGGGACGGCATAACCGGTTTCGGTCTTCCGTATAATAAAAAGAAGAACGGCTGATACCGCTCTTCTCCGATAAAAAAGATAGTTTAAATTCCTTCCGCCGCGTCAAGCTGTTTGAGATAATCAATACAGCGTTTCACTTCGCTGACGCCGTCCGGATCAAGGCTTTCACTTTCAACCACCATTGTGAAACCGAGTTCCAGCGCTTTGGCTCTGACAGCCGCGACCGGTGCCGCGCCCTGTCCGAGCGAAAACCCTTTGTGTCCGCCGTCTCCGTCTTTTAAGTGAATAATTTCGATGCGGTCCCTGAGACGGGTGATCATTTCAACCGGGTCTTTTTTCGCAGCGAATGCCCAATAGGTATCTATCTGAAACATTATTTTCGTGCGTTCTTCCAGCTGCTTGTGTATGAAGGAACCGTCGTTATTCGGCAGAAATTCATGTGAATGATTGTGATAATGGAATTTTATACCCTCTGCACTGAGTTTCGGCTGAAACTGATTGATCATGGATACAAATGCATCTATTTTTTCCTGTGAACTCAAATCGGCACCCGGAATTATGATGTTTTTATTCCCGATTGTTTTATGATATTTGACTGTTTTTTCGAAATTGTCGGCAACTTCCTGCCAGCCGGTGTGAGTGCTGGAGCAGTACAAACCGTAATTATCAAGCATCGCTTTGATTTCAACAGCCGGAATACCGAAAAATCCTGCAAATTCCACGAAACTGTAACCCATTTCAGCGACCGATTTGAGGGCATAATCCATCTTTTTATCGGTAATATCACGAAGGCTGTACATCTGAATACCGTATTTCATTTTATTTACCTCACTTTTCTTATTGTTTTACGGGTATTATATCTTATTATAGATTAATTTGCAATAGAAATCAATATTTTTTTATTGTTACGGAAAAATTTCCATATATGTATTGTAAATAAACGCAGAAACCATTGACAAAAGATCGCAGACGTGTTATAATGGCAAAGATGAAAGAAGCAGAACATTCTCCGTTCTCACCTTGTGTATGATTATACGCGGGTTAATAATCGTTTTAGCGTTTACGTGATTAAACTGTTATTATACGGAGCTTCGGCTTCGTATTTTTTAATTTCACATATCATCAGAAAACATATCAAATCTAAAACAATTATACGGAGGTGTTTTTCAATAAAAAACAACAACACAAAAGAACATTATATCAACGAAGATATAAAAACCCTAGGATTTTCATCATCTAAAATAGTTCGCGTAATAGGACCCGAATCCGAACAAATGGGCTTGCTTTCACTGATAAACGCACAAAACGCCGCATATGACCGCGGTTTGGACCTTGTGCTCATCGCACCTCAGGCGGATCCCCCTGTATGTAAAATAATCGATTACGGCCGTTTTCGCTTTGAACGCGATAAAAAAGACAAAGAAGCAAAAAAGAAGCAGCAAATCATTGAGATCAAAGAAATACAATTGTCCTGCCGTATCGACACAAATGATTTTAATACAAAAGTAAATCACGCCTGCCGTTTTTTAACTGACGGAGACAAAGTAAAAGTTATTGTGCGTTTTAAAGGCCGGCAAATGTCTCATCTTGAAATCGGACGGGATCTTCTGACTCGCTTCACCGAAGCATGCGCACACGTCGGAAGTGTGGATAAACCGCCTCTTCTTGAAGGTCGTTCGATCATCATGTTCCTTGCTCCGATAAAACAGCCGTCGTCAGATAAACCTGCTGCTTCCGACAAACCGGCGGAAGGAACAAAAACTCCTCCCGAAAAAACCGGCGGTACATCAGAACGTAAATAAGCGCCGGGCAAAGATCTGCTTCATGCTTCATAATAGGGCTGAATATTATTGCTGAAAATCGGCCGGTTATCCTTACGTGGTAATCCGCATGCCGTATTTTCGGTTTTTAATAAAAATTTCAACGTCGCGCGTCACCGGCGACCGACGCAGACGGCAATATACTCTGAAAAATGTCTGCTGCATCTGAATATAATTAAATATATTCCGATGAGTATACGGTTCGCATGAGTATAAATAATTATTATACATGTCGCCGAGAAACGGATACGAAAATGGGAAAAATCAAGACACATAAAGCGACTGCGAAGCGTTTTACCGTAACAAAAGGCGGAAAGGTAAAAATGAACCACTCGCATCGCCGTCATAAACTCGGTCTTAAAACTTCGAAGCGCAAGAGAAATCTCAGAAAAGCTGCATATCTCAGCGAAACAATGGCTCCTGCCATTAAATTTTTAATACAGAAAACCTGAAGCACCCCAATTTCAACAATACGTAGGAGGATATAGAAATGGCAAGAATAAAAGGGGCCATGATGACCCGCAAAAGAAGGAACAAGGTATTAAAAGCCGCAAAAGGCTATTGGGGTTCAAAGAGC
>CAZVPD010000174.1:0-7351 GCA_964628455.1 uncultured Lachnospiraceae bacterium | reverse complement strand
CCCAAACGGTATAAAGTAAGGATAAAAGAAGGATAGAAGAAGGATAGAAGAAAAAAATGAATATATTGAAGAGAGAACTGAAGTTTATCCTCAAACCTTTTCTGTTCTGGTCGGCAGGCCTGTTTGTTCTGGTATTCGCCGGAATGACCAAATTCACCGGTGTGGCAAACGCCCCCGGGGACATAAACCTGAACGAACTTCTGGATAAATTTCCGAAAGCTTTTCTCGCCGTCATGGGAATGGCGAATGCCGATTTGAGTACGATCGGCGGTTATTACTCGGTCCTGGCCTTTTACGCCCTGATCTGCGCCGTTATTTTTTCCGTTTACCTGGGTACAAATGCCATTTCCCGCGAATCGGTCGACAAAACCTATGAGTTTCTTTTTACAAAACCCCGCCTGCGTTCCTTTGTCCTGTGCGTAAAACTCACGGCAGCCTGGACATATCTGACGATATTCAGTATTTTTAATTTTCTGTTTTCGATTTTCGCCATCCGGTCATTGGGATTCAACGAAAACATCTCCGTTGAAATACTGTTGTTTTCGGCTGTGTTGTTTCTGACAGGATCTTTTTTTCTCGCTTTGTCCGCATTTATTTCCGCAGCGGTCAGGAATGCGGAAAAAGGATCGCTCTACGGAAACCTGTGTTTTATGGCGGCTTTTATTATGGGCGTCCTATACGATATATCGGAAAACGTTTTTGTCATCAAGCTGTTTTCTCCTCTGAAGTATTTCAGCACCGCTGACCTGCTTGCAAAAAAACCGGATCCGGTTTTTGCGGTCATTTCCGCTATACTCACCGTATTCTTTATAGCCGGAGCTTTTTATAAGTTCAATAAAAAAGATCTGACCGAAAAATAACCCGTATAAAAACTCCGGCCCTGAAAAAAGCCGGAGTCCTTTTAATAATTATAAACTTTTACAGTATGGGACTTTTTTCACCGGACCGGCCGGATTCATTTCTCATCCCTCGATTTTCGTTATCGTCTCGCCCAGTGCCGTCAGTTTCGCATTGAACACTTTTTCCTTGCCCGCATAAAGCGTTTTAAAACTCTTGACCGTCGGCGTGTTTCGGAATATGATCACGATATTATCCAGTTCGTAGGAATAAATCATACCGAAGTTGAAGCTTATCCCGTCGCGTATGATGTTGATCATTTCGGCGGATTCGTCATCACGCGTAAATTTGCTTTTCAGGGCGATGTCATAAAACGCGGGCCGGATAATTTCGGAACTTTTCGCGCACATGGCTTCCAGTATAAACGCGGAAAGCGCAGGATCTTTTGCGGTTTTCGGAATACCGAGCATCGTATACCCGTTCTGCGACTGCGTGCGGTGCTTCTCCTGCTCTTCGTCGTATTTCGGATACGGCATGATACCGAAGTCGGCTTCCATCCCGCGAAGAATCTTGGCGTTTCCGAGATATTCGGGCAGGAATAAAACACGGTTTTCCATAAACATCAGATAATGCTCGTTCACGGGATAATAAGCTGTTTCGGGTGTCGCATACACATTGCTTTTATTCTGCAGAAAAGCGACGATTTTATCATAGGCGTTTACTGTCCGCTCCGAATCAAGCGCCAGGACCTGAATGCCTTCCTCGTCGGGTTTTGTAAAATCAATATCAAACGCCGTCACAAAATTATCGAGAAGATTTCCTGTGGTCGTCGCATAACCGTAAAGGTCGGCAGCGGTATATTTGCCGTCCCCGTCAAGATCCTGCGATACGGTCATGCAGATTTCAGTCAGCTTGTCAAACGTCCATCGCCCGTCGGAAACAAGCTTATACAGGTCTTCGGTATTGTAATCCGCGGCAAGCTGTTTATTGAAATAGATGCAGTATAAATATTCCCAAAGCGTAAGCGAGATATCTCCCGTTATGAAAAAAACTTTGTTGTCGTATGTCGATTCCTTGATTGCACCCGACCACCAGGGATTGTCGAAATTCAGATGGGGCTGACCGGCCAGATTCAGCATATGACCCTGTACGGCTGCGTTTACGATATAATACTGATACCCGGTCAGTATATCATACGTATTGTCGCCCGCCATGACGGCATTCGATACAGCCGCCAGATACGGAGCCAGATTGTTCCAGTCCCCCGGTATATCATAAGTCTGCAATGCGACGTTGTAGCGGTCTTCGATCGTCATGTTGCGCCTGAAGACCGCGTCTTCGATCGTGTCGCCCGTCTCGCTTTCCACATTGAATTCATACAGCTGCTCGGTCCGGCACATGAACGTGATCACACCGCCGCCGAAATCCTGATCCGGCAGGTAAGCAAGTATATCCCTGTTTTCTTCCGTTTCCACCGCTGCCGTCTGCCCGTTATCCGAGACCGCGCTGTCCTTTTCGGCAGAAGCGCATGCGGCAGGCAGGAACAGCATGAGGACCGCAAGCATGAAACAAAAAAGCCTTGTGATTTTTTTCATCTGTCATCTCTCTTTCAAGGTATTTTATTGATTTATTATACATCCGCGCTTTATCAATGTCAAGACAACGGACCTTGTTTATCTGAACGGAACCCATGATCTTTTTGTATATTTTTTCAAATCACCCTGCGTCCCGTGTATTGACTGCATGTTTTTTTTATGATACAATTTAACAAATCCGGTTTTCATCACACGGCATGATAAAAAAAGTCCCGGAGAACGGTATTTATGAAAAACAAAAAGCACGAAATATCAGCCCTTGTTTTTATCGTTTTTTTTATATCCGCAACGGTCGTTTTTCTTGTTTCCAACTTTTATACCCCGAAAACCGGTTGTTTCGAAGACGATACACCCTCCGGTTATCCCGACGAAACAGTAAAAACGGAGGCCGAACCCGCTGCAGGGCCGAATGAGAATCGGGAACAACCGGATCCGTTATCCGTTTCCCCGGAGATCCCGACGGAGAAGACCGAAAAAACCACCGAATCCGAATCGACAGAAAATGACCCGGACAAAACTACAATAAAAATCACGACTTCCGACGATCCGAAAGAAACCGAAACCGTTCCGGTCACGAAGGCCAAACCGGCACCCGAATCCGCTCCGGTCACGAAGGCCAAACCGGCACCCGAAACCGTTCCGGTCACGACGGCGAAGCCGACCCCCGAATCCGTTCCGGTCACAACGGCTAAACCGGCACCCGAAACCGTTCCGGTCACGACGGCTAAGCCGGCACCCGAATCCGCTCCGGTCACACCGGCTAAAAGCGATAGCAATCCCGATATAGTGAAAGAAAAAGAAATTTTCGCGGGTGCTGCCGTTAATGGTATAAAACTGCCTTCCGCAGCCGGAACATCGGCGGTCTCCAATGATCTGTGCTCCATTGATGATTCCAATGTCTCCGAAGGTTATGTCATGATCAAATATGCCGGAAGTTCCGAAGGTTTGAAAGTCGTCCGGATAAACACGCCCAAACAGGAAATATATGATTATAAAATAACGGAAAACGGCGTTTACCTGTGCTTTAATCTGACATCCGGAAACGGTATTTATAAAATCACCCTTTACGAACAAATAGCCGGCAATAAATACACCCCCCTGTATTCAGCCGAGATAAATGCCGAAATAAGCAGCGAATTCAGTCCTTTTCTATATCCGAATTATTTTGTTGATTATAACGGCGATTCAAAAGCGGTTAAAATGGCTTATTACATCACCGAAAAGAAAACAACGGATCTCACGAAAATAGAAACCGTTTATAATTATGTCACGACTCGTATGAAATACGACAGCATTCTGGCCGCGAACGTAAAATCCGGCTATGTCCCCGACCTTGACAGGGTCATCACCGAAAAAACCGGCATCTGCTTTGACTACGCCGCTTTGATGACAGCTATGCTCCGCTGCCTTCATATCCCCACAAAACTGGTTTTCGGATATACAGGCGATGTCTATCATGCCTGGATATCGGTCTGGAGCAGTGAAACGGGATGGATCAACAACATCATAACTTTCAACGGAAATATTTGGAAGTTAATGGATCCCACATATGCTTCGACCGGCGGAAGCAGTGAAAAAATCATTTCGGGAATAGAAAACGAGTTTACATATACCGCAAAATATCTATATTAAAGATCCGAGGGACGGCATAAAAATAATCCCGGGAGGAGATATACAGAAGACATTCCGGCATCGGAATCGATTCTTATACGGAGAATCCAATGAGCAGATTATCAGGATCAAACAGAAAATTCGGGATCCGATATACGGCCGATTTCTGTCTTGAATTTTCTCTGATTTTAAAAGCCGGTATTACGGTCAGCGAAGGCCTTTTACTGCTCGCTCAGGATGAGAAAGATCAAAGCATCAGGCAGATTCTGACCGAAATGCAACTTAAGACCGATCAGGGGGCACGGTTATCCCATGTTTTTGCCGAATCCCGTGTTTTCCCGAAATATTTATGCGATATGCTCGCAATCGCAGAGGAGACAGGCCGGCTTGAGGCAACCTTTTTCGCTCTTTCCGAATATTATGAAAGGCGACTGAGGATAACGCGAAACATACGGACAGCCGTGACTTACCCGATCCTTCTCGGCATCATGATGCTTGCGGTCGTTTTTATACTGATGACCGAAGTGGTTCCCGTTTTCAACGAGGTTTCCATACAGATCGGGGTAACGCCTACGGCAATTGCAGTATCTATGGCCAAAACCGGGGTTTTTTTAAAAGAATACGCCGTCCCGCTTTTGCTTTTTTTTGTGATACTCGTTTTTTTTGCCGTCAGAATCGGAAAACGGGTAATGCGGCACGGTAAAACAGGATTCGAGATCGCCGCCGTCCGATTTTCCTCAGCCGTTGAAATGATCATAAAAAGCGGTCTTCATATCGAAGATTCATTGGACATGCTTCAGCGCCTTAACGACCATCCGGAAATGAGAGAATGCATCAGCAGGTGCGGTGTATATCTATCCGAAGGGTTGAATTTTCCTGCAGCGGCCGAAAAAGCAGGTATTTATAATGCTGTTTTCAGCCGTATGCTCGGTATCGGCTTTAAGACAGGTTCACTCGACTTTATGATGAGTGAAATCGCAGCTCGGAGCGAAGAACAATTCAATGAAAAAATCGAAAGGACCGTCGGACTGATCGAACCCGTCCTTATCATTCTTCTGTCTCTGCTGGCAGGCTTTATCCTGCTGTCGGTGATGCTCCCCCTTCTGCATATCCTTTCTTTTATGAGATAGACGGTGAATTTATGATCTTCATAAGGAAAAAACGTCCGAATTCCGCTTTATCCGACGTATTGTATATCCTCCTTTTTTTATCGGTCTTCCTGCTCTCCGTATGGTCGGTCAGGACCGTCATCGATGTTAACACCGAAGAAGAGATGGCTGTGGCAGAACAGACCATCCGGCACGCTGCCGTCAGCTGTTACGCACTTGAGGGCCGATACCCGGAAGACCTCGCCTACCTGCTTGAAAATTATCATATAACGATCAATACGGACCGTTATACGGTCCATTATTCGGCGACAGGTCCGAACCTGATGCCCGATATCGCCGTTTTGCCGAAAAACACGAATTAAAAGAAGCAAGAAAGGAACGTATGCCGGATCTATTAAAAATCCCACCGTACGTCTGCACGGCTTATGATGCTTTCACATGAAAATAAAAGCAAAGGAATCTTCGATTCGGTTATCATAACGGCTTTATTCTGTGTTTATGTCGTTTCGGTTATATTCGTTTTGATGTCAGGGATCCGGGTATACCGTTCCGCTGCCGCGGCGATGAAGGAACGCTATGAAAAAAGAACTCTGATATCCTATCTGTCCGTAAAAATAAAGCATTACGACGTTTCAGACAGTCTTAAAATCGGTCATGCCGGGGATGAAGAAGCGCTTGTTCTTACGGAAAAATACGACAGCGAAATTTTTAAAACATATATCTATTGTTATGAAGGCAGCGTACGCGAACTTTTTATCCGCGAATCGGCTTCCGTGGAAGCCGGCGCCGGAGAAATAATCACCGCGGCGGAAAATCTTGAATTTGAAATGATAACGCCTTCCCTGATCAAAGTGACCTGTACCGGCGGATACGGTAAATCCTTTGCATTCATACATCTCCGCAGCAAATATTCAGCCGGCAGCGCAGTTTACGGTTAAATTGCCTGCCCGGTCATGAAATCACAGATAAATCAAGAAAACGGTAAAAATATGAAAAAAGTATCCCCGGGTTCACGCACCGGCTTGTTTCTGGCAGAACTGACCGTCGTCATTCTGTTTTTTGCAATTTCGGCTGCGGTCTGCATGAAGCTGTTCGCATACGCATATATAACGACGGAACGCGCTTCCACTGTCGGTCATGCGATCTCGGCAGCGCAAAATACAGCGGAATGTTTTAAGGCTTCCGAAGGAGACATCCTTCAAACAGCCCGTCTGCTCGGTGCTGCCGCGCAAAACAACCGGCTGTCCTATCAGCCCGACGGCAATATCAACCTGACCCTTGACGCAGACCCGGATACCAACAGCGCGTCTGTCAGCGGGAAGATAAAAGTCACCGATATAAACAACAAGCTCCTTTTCGAACTCGATATTATCGCTTTGCGGGGAATCGGAGCAGATGTTCCATGACAGACAGATATCACAGCGCCCGTTACAAAAAACAGGATCCCTCCCTTTCGGGCATCGCCGGAGGATCATCGGTGATCATGATCTTTGCTGTTCTCTGCCTGACCGTTTTTGCGGCACTGACCATTACGGCGTCTGAATCGGAACGGAATTCCGCGCTGATCTACGCCGAATCGGTAAAAAATTATTATGAAGCGGACCTTAAGGCGTCCCGATTTACGGCAGTCCTTATGTCTGCCGAAAATATGCCGGAAATAAAGCAAACAGCGGAAAACCGCGGAGCCATGGTTAACGAGCAAACAGAAAGCGACGGAACGGCTGTGTTGAATATTGTTTATCATACCGAAATCGATGAAAATCAAATCCTCGAAGTCCGGCTTAAGGCAAGCACGGTCGGCAAAACCGGAGTTCATATCGACATAATCCAATGGACACCCGTTTTTTGTGATGAATGGTCTTCGGACAACGAATTGAACTTATACAGCCCCTGATGCATTCGGCCGGATGACGGCAGGAAAGAGAAACGAATATATGATGTACAATATCGACGATTTGTTAAAATCGGCGGTCAGCCAAAACGCTTCGGATCTGTTTATAATTTCCGGGCTGCCCGTATCCTATAAGATCCACGGTAAAATCATTCCTCAGTCAGATGAGATGATCCTGCCGCCCATTACCAAGTATATCATCGACGAAATTTACAGTTATGCCGGGCGCAGCATGGATTCCCTGCTTGAAACCGGCGACGACGATTTTTCGATGTCCGTTCCCGGACTTTCGCGTTTCCGTGTCTGCG
>CAZVPD010000173.1:0-7375 GCA_964628455.1 uncultured Lachnospiraceae bacterium | reverse complement strand
AAATGACGATGATCAGGGCGGCGGAAACCTCGGCGCGCTCGCAGGCGGTCTGGGTTCGCTGCTCGGCGGCGGGAAAGACGATGATCAGGGCGGCGGTAATCTCGGCAGTCTTCTCGGATCGATGTTCGGAGGCGGCGAGGAGGAAAAACCCGTCGTCATTAAACCGGCAGGCCGTAAAACGGCAGTCCGCAAAACGGCGCCAAAAAAGCCGCCGGCAAAGAAACCCGGCACCGTAAACCGATAAACGGCATCCGTTCCGGACCGGATTCGCGTTTTTTTCTCCGGTCAGACGAAAAAGAGACCGCGCAGGATAATTTTTCCTGAGCGGTCTTACCATATATATATATGTCCGGAAAACACGGTCACGGACAGGCGGAAACGGCTTTTCCCGTTTGCCGGGAATACGAAAACCGTATTGCGTTAAAACAACGTCGCCGCACTGCCGGGCCGCTGTTTCGCATTTGACCGCCCCCGGCGCCGAGGTACCATCCCTCCGAAGGAGGGACTCCTCCTTCGGAGGGAATATTTAACAAAATCCCGCATCTGTACCCCTTCGGACCGGAACGCCTTTTTCAGATCGTTCGGGTAAATGCTTCCTAAAGATCCGGAACCGATTCAATCCGTGTTTCCCAAAAATCAGGCATGATGTTAAATCAAAATCAGATTTTTCAGTTTTTCCGGCCCGGAACAGTTCAATTTACCGAGAAGTATCCCCGCGTTGCGGTCGAACCAGGAGTGTTCGATGAGGCGGAACACCGCCGCCGCAAGATCGACAAAAGCCTCTTTTGCCGGACGGCCGAAGCAGTAGCCGATCGCATTATACCGCAGAAACGAATAAGCGGCGGCAAGAGGAACGAACGCGCCGGGCATAACGCCGTGATCTCCCCAGAACGGAAATTCATCGTAAAACATATGGTTTACGATGATGTGCTCGAACAGCGTCTGCCACTGCGGAAAATTTTCCTCGAACGCTTTTTTTCCGGTCAGGTATAAGGCTGTCAGACGGTCGGCGTCATTCTCTTCCCCGCCGTAGTACAGCCTTACCGCGGGCAAATACTCCTCCATGCTTTTGCTGCCCGAAGCGACAAGGTCCGTAAACCGGCGCTGGACGGCGAGCGCCTCCGCGATGTCGGGCAGGACATCGCCCGGCTTACCGTCCCGCGCACCCGACAAGACATCGCACAGACGGGATATTCTGTCAGGCAGCGCGTATCTTCTGTCCTGAAGGATCGTTATGCATTCCGTCTGCACACGAAACTCATCGGCGGTGATCCCCTTCTCGTCGGGTTCCCTTTCCCCGTCCTGTTCTTTTTCAAGAAACATCAGAGGTCCTTCAATTCCCGATAAAGCTTCAATGACCGCTTCGCAGCTGCCTGAACAGCTGCATTTGTTTTTAAAAGAATGCCGGACGGTGCGCGGATAATATCTGCAGATATCCGGCAGACAGTTTTCGCCGAGTTCCGCCTGCACGGCGCAAAGACCGTCTTCCCTGTGGAGCCTGCATCTGCCGGTGTAATCCCCGCTGATCACGGCATACCTTCCGTCCGCGGTCCCGCCGGTCACTTTCAGCGCGCAGTCGATTTTACCGCGCAGCTCTTTGGAACACTCCGCGCCGACCAGGCGGAAATAATCCTCCATCGATATCGTTATCTTCCAGCCTTCGCAGCACGGGTGCCGGCAGGCGGACGTTTTACAGACAAAAGCCGGATAATATTCCGGGACTAAATAAGAATTCGTACATTGCATACAGTTCCTTTTATTTATTTATTTATTTTATCCGGGCATGACCGGGATAACGCTTTTGAACTCCTTTCCATAATTCGAGGACCGAATCGCGGTAGAGCGCTTTTATTTTTTCGATCTTAACGTCCGTCATCGGCCGCAGCTTATGACATCCGAAAGGCAGGTTTACACGCTCCGAAAATGCCCGGATCATCCCGCAGATATCGTTCAGGAGCGTCCTCCCGCACGGATCTATCATCCCGCCGGAAAGCTCAAGACAGACCGCATAGATATCGCGTATCTCTTCCGGCAGACCGTTCACAGCCGGATCCTTTATTCCGTTCTGTACCGTTTCGGCGCTTCCCCGGCCGATCACCAGCGTATTCCCTTCCTGCGGAAGCGATTCGGCGAGGTCCGCAGGTATAAAAATCCTCCCGCTTTCAACCTTCAGAGGCATTCCGTTCAGCGACGCCGTTTGAAACAGCCTGTCTTTCAAAGCGAAAAATATCTCTTTCCCGCAGTAATAATACGGCCGGCGCATCTCAAACGACTCTATGCTTTCAGGTATATGCGGAGTGACGTAAAGGCCTTCGGAAACAGCCCTGAGTCCGAACAGTCCCCGGAGCAGGCAGGTAGCCGCGGCGAAATTATCGACCATGACCGACACCGGATATTCGCATACGGTATAATCGCCGTTTTCCCTCTGCCAGGGGTTGTTCGTATTGTGCCCCCACTGCGACAACGGCGAATCCATCCTGTATTCGTCGGCCCATCCCATATAAACGCAGGCTGCCCGATAGGCGTCGTCATACCTTCCGCACGCCAGATACGCGAGAATGCAGCGCCCTTCGACGGTTCCCCAGCATCCCCCGTC
The DNA here is from genome assembly GCA_964628455.1 of uncultured Lachnospiraceae bacterium. Lineage (GTDB taxonomy): Bacteria > Bacillota > Clostridia > Oscillospirales > CAG-272 > JAQVWU01. Next base: position 4,779 of record CAZVPD010000173.1, on the reverse strand, counting down.
GACCCAGTCCCCCGACTTCCAGCCGAGAGAATCGGGACCGCCGTGCCCGTCCAGATAATTCCTGTATGTATCGTCGAGATGCGGATAATTGGTGCAGAGGACGCCTGCGGGACGGATCCCTTCGACCGATGCGATCTTATCCATGATTTTTTCCGCCGTCTGCGGATCCGCTTCTCCGAGGGCAACGGCGTCGACATTGCAGACCCCTTCGAGGTATCCGTATTCCGGGGCGCCGTAAACTCCATGAAGCGTACCGTCCGGGTCCATCGACTTTGCGTAATATCCTTCGGAAATCAGCAGCTTTTTACGGGCGCCGCGGATGACGCCGAGAAGTTTTTCATATCCGTCGGCTTCCTCCCCGTTTCCGGAACCCGCGGTCCTGAGCACTTCGATCATCCCCGCCAAAGCGGCCGCGAAGGTCACGGACAGTCCCGTCAGATACCCTTTGCCCGGCCTGCCTGTTTCGGGATCACGGCTTCCGCCGTAACTCGGAGCCAGAAGATTGGCGGAAGGGCCGACAAGAGGCAGACCGTTCTCGCCGAAAACGGCGGCGACGTGTCGGACGGAACGGCGGAGCAGGGGCAGAAAGCGCGCGGTCTCCTCCCTGTTCCTTGAAAACAGAAGCTGCTCGCACTTCAGCAGGATGCCGGCGGCGGTGGCCTCATAAAACCAGTCGTACAGTTCGATATCGCCGTCCCCCTGACGGTAGGCGATCGCGCCCTGAAAAGTCACGCAGTCTCCGAGCGCGCCGTCCGGTCCCGTCAGCCTGTAGCAGGGCGCGAAATCCTCTTCGCGGAGCCCTTCATCGACGCCCGTTCTCCTGCCGTCTCCGATCCTGTCCCAGAAAAGGTCATAGGAATCGGTCAGGACGGACTGCCAGAACGGATCGAGAAGTGGGATCGCTCCGAGCGAAAAGCCGTAACTGTTCTGTATCCACCAACCGCCCCAGTAAAAACCTTCGGACAAATTACCGGTCTCCGATTTGTACAGCATCTGGAAACAGGGTCTTGCGGCCGAAGGGTGCAGCATGGAACAGCTTTTGTCGATCAGCTCCAGCCACGCGGTGCCGCCGCTGCCGGAAACATAGGTCCCGCGGTATGATTCGCCCATAGTAAATCCTTTCTCCGGTCATCTTCCGGAACAGGCACATACATCGCTTTAAAGCGTGTTTTTATTGATTTCGGCTTTCAGCCGCATGATCCTGACCGCCTGCTCCGCGTCGGCCCTGCAGGTGACTGGAAACCGGATTTCCGTGCCCGGCAACACCCGGCCGCAAGCGGACGGCAGGCTGCCGGTCACTTGCGGACCGAATTCGTTCAGCCGCTCCGTGAACGGGATCATCTCTTCTCCGCTCAGGGCGGTGTAAAACCCGATGCTGTGCTCATCGCCCCCGACGCCCAGCTGACCCAGCATTCGGTGCTTCGCGTCGGTCCTGAAGCCTACGGAACAGCTGATGTATTTCCAGAATCCCCGCCCCGGAACACACCCGGGATAATCGCGCACGATCGAATCATAAATAAACCGGAAGCAGCCGGTCAGTTCATCGCCGTATCCGGCCATCTGCTCGCAGATATCGTATTTCAGCCGGTCTCCGCAGGTGAAAATCCTCATGTACGTCCGGTAATAGGGTTCCGTGCAGTGCACCTCAGGCCGAAAGGTCCCTTCGGAATAATTTCCGGCAATATCCTCGTCCCAGTACCACCGTTTCTGCGTCAGCTTTTTTACAAACAGGAGGAGCCCCAAAGCCGTAAACCTGTCTTCGAAAGAAAGAAAGCCGCCGTCGCAGGACCTGTAGTCCTTGACAGGCCTGCCGTCTCTGTAAAAAGCGGCGGAGCAGCCGTTCCCCTCAATATTCCGGAACGAAGCAGCGTAACTTGCGGGAAGCGTTTTCAGGCCTGTTCCGAGCGATGATTTTTTAAAAGAAAGAGCGTAACCGCCGTTTTCCCGACAGAGTTCCCCGTATAATCCGAGCGCCCACATCAGGTCGATCTTCGAAAAAACGCCTTCGATGAAACCATGTTTCAGCGTATCATCGGCGGGCAGCCCCGTCAGTTCACGGGCGATGCCGCAGAGAAAATCATGGGCGGATCTCAGCGCCTCAACCGCCGTATCCGGGTCAAAGGCAGAACAAAGAGAATCGTCCGCCGTCGTATCGGGCGTCAGATTCTCCGGAAAATCCACAAGCAGCGCGGTATAGCGTTTTACAAACCACGACGGCTCATAGCAGGCGCATTTTGCGTTTATGTCAAGCATGGTTCCGCCTTAATTTGTTATAAATTCCGGCCGAAGCACACCCGGCCGCAAAGCAGCCCGGCAGCGTCCGGCACCGGTATTTATTATATATGAATTGAATAAAAATGTCAATATGACAATTTAATTGTAACCGTCTATTGCAATATAACAGGATTTGTATTATCATACAATAGGTGAACCGTCCGCACCTATGAAGGAGGATAAGGACCATGAAAAAAATAAATATCGCGCTTGTCGGACTCGGTTTCGGCGGAGCATTCGCCGAGATCTACAAAAACCATCCGAACGTCGGAACGCTGAGCCTTTTTGACACCGATAAAGACCTGTTAAAAAGATTTTCATCTGCGTCGGGTATAACCAAAACCCATGACAGCTTCGAACAGCTGCTGAAGGACAGCGAGACCGACGCCGTGCATCTGGTCACCCCGATCCCTCTGCATGAAGAACAGTCCGCCGCCGTCCTCGAATCCGGCAAGCACTGCGCATGCACCGTTCCGATGGCACTATCCCTGCAGGGCATCCGAAAAATCACAGACGCCAGGCGAAAATCCGGAAAAAATTATATGATGATGGAAACAACGCTGTATACCTACCAGTTTCTTTATGCCGCGGAAATGCTCCGGACCGGAAAATTCGGCAGAATACAGTTTTTGCGCGGTTCTCATTATCAGGACATGTCAAACTGGCCCGATTACTGGACAGGTCTGCCCCCTATGTGGTACGGCACCCACGCGATCGCCCCGATGGCCGTGCTTGCGGGATCGCGCATCCAACGGGTCGTCTGCTTCGGTTCCGGAACAATGGACAGGCAGCTGACAGAGAAGTATAACAATCCCTACCCGATCGAAAGCGCTTTATTCGAATTTGAAAACGGGCTGAAAGGCGAGGCGACGCGCTCGCTGTTTGAAACCGCGCGAGTTTATCAGGAGGGCATGTTTGTTTACGGCAGCAAAGCGTCCTTCGAATGGGGATTCGCGGACAACGACCCGCCTTATCTGACGGAGACATTGCCCGCAGCCGACGGACGCCGCGGCGCAAGCGAGTGCGTCAGCATTCCCGAACTGCCCAATTACTGCGAAACCCTTCCCGAATCCGTCAGGCGGTTTACCGTCGGCGCAAACTATGACCCGCAGAATCCTCAGGAATCACTGAAAAAAGGAGCGGGAGGCGGCCATCACGGCTCCCACGCCCATCTGGTCAACGAATTTGTGCTGAGCGTCATTGACAACCGCAGCCCGCGGATCGATGAGGTCCTGGGCGGAAATATTACGGGCGCCGGCATATGCGCACACACCTCGGCGATGAACAACGGCGAAGCGGTCGAGGTGCCTTTCTTTTAATTCCGGTTAAGAAACGGGGCGGGTCCGGCTTCACGGCACCGACCCGCCCCGCCCGGTTCCGCAGCGGAAATTTTCTTTTCTTGACATCCCGGAGCGAAAGCGGTATGATAGAGTATCGGAATCCCGATTCCGAAAAAATCCATCACATACCGGATCGTCCCGAGGCTTCATGCGCCTTGGTCCGGTGTAGAACGGCTCTCCATGAACAGTCGCCTCGAACAGAAAGACGTCATCCGCTTTACTTATCCCGTAATAGCCGAAAGCATTCTGGCCATTGCCCTGAGCCTTCTCACATCGGTGCTGATCGGCAGGATCAGCGGCAGTTCCCTCGCCATCGTCGGTATTTCGAACACGGCGTTTACCATGGGCATCTGCGCTTTCGCGATGCTGACCAACACCCCCGCCATTCTGACAGCCAGGATGATCGGAGCCGGTGAAAACGGACAGGCTTCGGAAATCATCGAACAGTCGATCTTCTTTGCCGCGGCGGGGGGGATCATGACCGCCGTTATCCTTGAGACATTTTCGCTGCCCATCGTCCGGATGCTGATGCCGAACGCGGACAGCGGACTCATAGCAGAAACCGTGCTTTTTTTCCGAATCTTCGGGCTTTCCTTTCCGTTCATGCTGCTTTACAATACGCTGACAGGGGTGATGCGTTCCTCGGGCAACTCCGTCATACCCATGGCGGCGGGCATCCTGATGAACCTTCTGCACCTTATGGTCACCTGGCTGATGATCTACGGGGTCAGACTCGGCATAGCAGGGGTCGGAATCTCCTACACCGTCTGCCGCTTTATCGGCATGGGCATCATACTGACCGCGGTTCTCCGTAACGATTATAATTTTCACGTCAGCATAAAGAAAATCTTCAGCCCGAAGTTCCGGATCTTCATGAGGATGTTCAAAATCGGGCTTCCGATCTCGGTCGAATCGGTGCTTGTGCAGGGCGGTTACCTCGCGGCCAACGTCATGGCAGTCGGACTCGGCATTCAGAACGCGGCCGCTTTTCAGGTCGCGAACACGATCAATATGTTTCTCACCCTTCCACAGGGCATCAGCAACGCGGTCTCGCTGGTCACCTCGGGACAGCTGCTGGGCGCGGGGGAGTATAAAAAAGCGAAGAAAAACGTCTGGAACATCCTCTATGTCAGCATGGCCGCGACCATGCTCATCGGACTGCCGA
>CAZVPD010000172.1:0-7491 GCA_964628455.1 uncultured Lachnospiraceae bacterium | reverse complement strand
CGGTCCGGCATACTGTTCAACATTTTCTTCGAGCATCATCTGCAGCACTTCAAGTCCGAGGCTTACCGATAATTCCATCAGTCCTTTACTTGCTTTTTCATATAACCGGCTGATATCTGTTTTCTCGATTATTTCCTTGACTTCTTCTGTATTTTTCTGATATACTTTCATTGTGGCAACTCCTTGTCATTTTTGATAGTTTATTGGGTGGTACTTATATTCTATCAGATTAATTTGGAGTTGTCACGTTCAATTTCTACGGATTATGGGGCATTATCAGAGAAGATATCTTCTGGTCATCTTTTAAATTAATTTTATCGTAATTTAAATAGTAATGAGACGATGTGCAGGCTGCTAAAGCCATCATAATAATTACAAAAAATGAAATTAATATTTTTCTAGCCATTTATAAACGCCCACCTTTATATTATTAAATGCAAATATGTTAATTTTAATAAAGCTCATGATATTCCCGTTATATAATAAATGTCACCTTTTGATAAGTCAATGCGTATAATAATATGTGAATCAAAACTATTAATTCCATCTGTAGCAATATATTTATCCTTTTTAACACCCCACGAAGTGTAATACGAATATGCATAATTTCCGATAACAATAAATTCATTTAGATAAAATGTTTCTAAATTATCTTTAAACTCAAAAATTAGATTGTTATTACTTCCGTTCAAATCAACGCGATAAATATCTGTGTTTTTTATTTTAATTGTTTCATTTGTTTCATCCAATATTCCAATTTCTTTATATTTACTATCTAAACAATAATAAATATAATTTTCAGTATAGAATACATTTGATAATAAGAAATCAATTGATAAAATCTCTTTATAATCTAAACCGTTAATTTTAATACTACATATCGATGATGTATTATTTGATACATTAGTTAATATAAAATAAAAAGTATCTTCGTTGTATGCGATTTGTTCTACCGCTTTTCCGGATCCACTTTTAAATATTTCATGTTTTTCGGTAAAATTATCCTCATCACAATAAAAAATCGTTCCCGAAACATAAGAAGCCATATATATCTTGCCGTCAGAACCCACCAGTAAATTGTATGGACTGCCGCCTTCAAATTCTGAAATCATAATTTTTTCATCAATATGCTTTGTATTAATATTTTGTCTGTTTAAATAAGATATTTGTTTTCCATATTCATTTGTATAATATTCATAATAGTAATAATAATCATTATAAATTAAATATTCACCAATTGCGAGAGAAGCATCTTCTCGAACTGTTTTTATCTCACTTGTATTAAAATCATAACTCATAAAATTTTTTATGTTAACTTCGTGACTAAATGCTTTATCATTATAAACAGCAAAATAATAATTTACATAATAATATACTTTGTTATTATAAATAAAGGCCGCCTTACAAAAATCATCATATCCATAAAAAGGGCATTCATCTGAGGCGTGACTGCATAGTGGATCAGAGTGTAAATATGTTTTACTCCCAGTTGAATAATTATATCTGACTATTGATTTTGAATCTTTGAAATATATATATTGATTATCCCAGAATAATCCGCTTATATCTATTAAATTTGATTGTTTAATCATTGGTATATCTTCTTTATATTCATAAGAAAATGAGCTGTCAACTTTCTCATTTATATAATCATTTTCAAGGTAATATAAATTATTACATGAAACACAATTTAAAGTATTAACTAATAATAAAAAAATAGATATAATAACTTTTTTCATTTCTCATTCTCCTCTATAGAAAAAGGTCATTTTGAAATCAATGATTTTTATAAAATCGAAACAATGCAACAAGTTTTTATACTTGTTGCAAGTTTCGTCATACTTTAGACTGCTGAAAAGTAAATATTAATATGTTTCTGTTATTGATAAAGGATTTTGTAAAGTGTATACAACACCGTTATAAATAACAACAGCATTATGTGTACTGGTTGCATGTGTTCCATTATCTACCGATATTGTTGATGTTGTCATTAATGAAGAACCTGAGAATGAAGCAGTAGTGGAAGTTGGGTTGTTAGGATATTGATAAGAATATAATTTAACTGTTACATATGCAGATTGAACTCCGCTTGTCGAACTCAATCCAGTCCGTCCATATGTGTATGATACACTATTATAATCTTCCCATGTATAGATTGTTCCAGTTAGAGTTATATTACCAAGAGTAGCGCTTGTAATACCTTGCGTTGAGATGGGTAACGCAAACACACTTATTGTCATTATACATAACAATAAAATTGTTGTTAAAAAGGTTATCAGAGTTTTATTTTTCATTTCAAAATCCTTTTTTAGTATAATCACTTATATCAACTTATGATATAGAGTCGCTGATATAATACGGCTCATCAAATTAACTGGATCATTGGCTTTCGTTAACTCCTTACATATACCTGCAGCTATTTTCGACGTCAAAGCAAGCTAACAGATTTATTTTTATATAAGCAAACTCCCGTCGAAGTTTACTTTAGCATACTATGTTGTTACGGACAAGATGCCGTTGTTTCATATGATCCGCTTTCAATATAACCACCATTATATGTTGCTGTAGCTTCAAATACCAGCTTATAATTTTTACCGCTTTCTCCGGTAAATGTTTGGCTCATATTAATTGTATTTGTATAAGCTATACCTGTCCATTTATCAACCTCAACCCAAAAGAGAAGAACTTTATTATATACTGTCATAGTTCCTTCAATTTGAGTAGTTGACGATGTTGCATTTGCCTTAGCACTTACATACCCGGTTATTCCGCTAAAGTTTAAAGAACAAGTTATTGTTGTGAATGTGCTCCACTGCGGTTGTACAAAAGATGATGCTTTTTTATCTTCTTCGTTCGGATTTACAGCAAACACATTAAGCGAAACAAAGCTGAACATCAACAGCAGTGTAATAAATAATGCCGGAAACCGCTTTCTCATAAATAATCCTCTTTTCATATTTTTTAGGCTTCTACTACATATAACGCTCGAACAGGAAAAATATCACACTTTTTTTCGACTTTTTTTAACATTTTTTTAACTTTGTGAAATGTAATCGATTCAAGTTTGTTATTTTGTATACAATAGACAATCCTTTATATGAAAGCGGTAAATCAAACGCACTTAAATTTTGTGCTATTGTTGTTTTATTGTATACTGTTCGCAATTTTTATTAGTTCGTCTGAACTTATGCACCCGGTTATCGTATACGAACTTATATCATCATGATAATACAGCGTGTTATAATCTGAACCTTTAAATAAAATAGCATCGAAACCGTTGATCTTTAGTTCCGAAATTTCACAGTTCTCGTTATCAAAAGCGCTGCCGCTTGAAATCGGCTGCTGTGAATATGAGAACATAAGATCTTTATTAAAATAATAATCCGCTGTACACATAAAAGGCGTATCTATACCGACAATTTTTTCATATCCGCCCGGTATATATGCCGGCTCTTTCTTTATAATGCTTTCCGCAGCGGTATCATCCGCAATAAAGTTAATCACGACATATTCATCAAACCATTTTGATATTGTTCCGAGAAATTCGTTTCTTACAGCCGCAATACTCATAGATAACAGGAATGCGGCAGATAAAATAATCAGACAGGTAACCAATGCACGTTTTAAGCTGCGTATTGGAGCGGTATCTGCGTAATGTTTTGCTTCCCGTAAAAATAGTTTTTTAATTCTCTTATTAAATTTATTATCGAAAACTGAATTTGAACCGTCTAACGAATTCCAAAATCCAGATCTTCCCGTACCAGTGCGCCGACAGACATATATAATAATGCATCTGCTTTTTTTGAATTAAAGTCTGTCATATATCTCACCTTTCAAATACACAAATAATTTAACTTTAGCTCTCGCAAGACGCGTACTGACGTTTGATTCTGTCATACCTAATATTTCCGCAATTTCTCTTTGTTTGTAATTATAATAATACATTAATTTTATAATATCTTTATCCTGTTGTTTTAATGTATGTAAAGCGTTTTCAAAAAAATTAACAGTTTCATTGTTTATAAATATATTATCTATGTCTGCTTCGCTGTCGGCAATATCGATTTTATATTCTTCTTCATTGTCGTCTGTAAATATATCGGAGGTAAATATCTTACCGGCTTTTTTGTGGCGCCGATAAAGATCGAGTAAAACTCCCCTGCTGTATATAACAATCAAGAACAATCAAGCTGCCGATTTTATCATAGTCACTTTGCATAAATTTATCGGCGTGATTCATGATTTTTATGAAAATATCGTTTACCGCTTCCATTGCATCCTGCTCATTATGCAAAAACATACGTGCAATCGCCAGTACTTTACCGCTATAATCATCATATAATTTTTCCATGAAACTGCGTTCATCTTCGCTTAGTGCCGCAAGCAATAATAAAAACATAATGATGTTCTCCTATTAATGACAAATTCATCATCCGCTGCCACCTTCTCCTAAGGTCAAGTCTTAGATACATTCATCCAGTATACACGCGTAATCCGGCAATTACGATAAGCAGAACCGCAAAAAAAATCCATATATATCGTATACCGGGGAGCTTATGCATTTCGTAATGTATATAGGTCATTTTTATACCCTTTATTTATAAAATGAATTAGCCCATTATTCTGGGTGAGTCTGATGAGTATAAATATCAACAATTATACTGCCGCTTTTATGAAATACACCTCACCCGTCGTAACGTCTATGCGCATGATTGTACAAGCTGTATTTCCGTTTGCGGGGAAGCTGTAGCCGTTGTCGCCGTCGATGTAGACACCATCGCCGTCTGCGTCAGTCCACCATGTGTACATGCAGTAAATATAATTTCCGGCTACGGCAGCCCAAATCGGACGGAGTCCCACTGTGTCTCCCTCGAATTTATAAACAAGTTCATTATTGCTCCCATCGTACGCGCAGCGCCAGAATTCACCGCCTTCGAGCGTCACAATGTCACTCGCGTAGCCGCTGATCTTCGCTTTGCCTAACACAACCTTTTCACCTGAGATGTAGTAGATATAATTTCCGGTCAGATAATAATAATAAAATTCGTTTGGGTAAACGCCGAGAGGTTCCTCCTTACCGCTCGAAAGCAACATCCGGTACAATTCGCCGTCGGCTGTGTAGTATATGGATTTGCTGTCGGTCAGTATCTGTTGTCCTGCGAAACGCCCGGAAACGCAGTCGATACGATCACCGCCGTTAAAATCAACCGAATAAATGACCGCGCTGTCGGTGAGATACAACCGCTCGTTGATGATGAACAGCATCCTGTCGGTATTTTCAGTTATGACGGTCTTTTTATTCGTTGTCATGTCCATGCGCATGTTTGCGTAGTTATAAGAATCTGTTTCTTCATCATACAGTTGTGCTTGATAAAAGCGGTAATCACCTGAGTAAAACTCGTTACCGCCGTCCCAGCCTTCGCTCGGGACAAACTCTTCGTTGACGGTAATCCGTGAGGTATGCGTATCATAGGTGTAGAATGATACATTTATAACAGTGTCGGCAGTGAAGCCGTTTGCATCTTTGATAGATTCGATATAATTGCGAAAATAGCGTATATTGCTGTCGGGTGTGACAATCCAAAAATTATTTACACCGTAAAACGGACAGTCGGCGTTGTCATGCTGACAAAGCGGATCGGTACAGACAGAGGTAATGTTACCTGTCTTTACGTTGAGACGCATAAGAGTTGAAATACCTGATGAGCCGCCTGCAGTGCTGAAAAAGTAGAGGAAACCATCTCTGAATTGTAAATATTCGCTGCCGTTCAATGGATTGTACGGCAGCACGCCGTCGTCGGATTCGGTGTAAGTGTATTCTCCGGTTGCAGACGAGTCTGCAACGGGCGTGGTATCAAGATAGGTGAGGTTGTTTTCGCAGGATGTAAACAGCATAACAGCCATTAACAGAATAAACAGTACCTTTTTCATTTTTTCTCCTTAATGCTCATTGTACGGATATCAATATTGTCAGAATTGTAACTTTTATATAAATATATATAAGTTTACTCTGGCTTTCTATAAGGATTTAAATAAATATCAATGTCTAATGTAATATAATTATTTCGCCGCAAAATCACAACTAGTCAAAATGAAATATTACAGAAACTCAGGAATACTCCGATATCAATTTATACCGTTGATTATGGTAGTTTCTTTTGTTGTCATATCGATTTGTATAATATTATATCTATCTGATGTCCCGGCGCTGAAATAGCAGTCGCTGTCTTCGAAAACGCCGTCATTGTTTGGATCGACCCAATAATTATATAAGCCGTATATATAATTGCCTATGTAGCATTCATATAATGTCCGGTGGTATTTGTATTCATTTTCGAATTTATATACCGGTTCTTTACCCGTGCCGTCATGCCGGCACCGCCAGATTTCGCTGTCCTGTAAAATAACTTCATCGGCGGATGCTCCCTTTACATGGCATTTTCCGATGGATATTCGGTCACCGTTTTTATAATATAAATATTCGGTTGTTATTACCAAACTTCCTCCTCCGCACGATATACCAAGATTCATATTATCGCTGCCGTCGATGTTCATCCTGTGAATCGATACAATGCCGGTATCGCTGTCTGTCAGAACACTATAATATATATATTCCCCGTCCGTAAATGCTTCAGACAAGTATTGTATGGAAGTGAGTTCTTCTTTATCCTTTAAATCGATATCGGTCGAAAATATTGATTGTCCGTCAGTAAAATATATCCTGGTATCTTTAGCAAAAAGGAAACAATATGTCAATACAACAAAATATTGCGAATTCCGGTTGTCGGTGCCGTTATATGCTTTTAAATTCGTTACGGTATTATTGACCGTATTCCATCGGCAGACATCAAAAAACCACTCATCAAGTATCTTGTCGTATACATAATCGTAATAAAACACGTAATTTTCATAAATCAATTTTTTTGGGAACTCCGAATAACTCCGGGTATTGATTTCGTTTCTGATCGATGTTTTTCCCGTTTTTAAGTTATACGCTTTAAAAAAACCGCACATGTTTGTGTTTCCGTATTCAGTTTCATAATATACCTGAGCGAATAAAATGCTATTGTTATTTATATAAAAGGTGTCATACATAGCGTAAAACGGGCATTCAATGAAATTATGTTTGCAAAGCGGGTCGGTGCATACTGAAGTTAATGTTCCTGCCTTAACATTATACCTCATTAACGTGCGGTTTTCTGAGAAATTCATCCTATTAGCTGCAAAACAATTGTTAAAATACAAATAACCGTCGGTATATTGCAATTTTGATATGCCGTTTATAGCATTATAATTTGTGGTTAAAGGAATATCATCAGAATCGGTATAAATAAAAGCAGCATTGCTGTTTACTGAGGTTATAAGAGGAATTGTCCTGTTATTTGTATTGCATGAACATGACAATATTGATACAAATATCAATATTGTCAAAATTGTAACTTTTATATAAATATACATATATTATTCTCGCTTTATTTTAGGATTTCAATA